>NZ_CP149926.1:1167075-1481863 GCF_037949285.1 Thioclava sp. GXIMD4216 | reverse complement strand
TGCGCCTGACCTACGAGGCCGTGCCAATCGCCTTTTTGATCGAACAGGCCGGAGGTCGGGCCAGCACGGGCCAGCAGCGCATTCTGGATCTCGTTCCGACAGAGCTGCATGAATTTGTCCCGCTGATCTTCGGAGCGGCGGAAGAGGTCGGGGTGATCGAAGACTATATCGCCCGAAATAGCTGACTTTTGTCAGGTAACGCATTTCTTGCGATCCGAGGATAATCGCCGCATGATCTCCCATATATTATGGGGGATCATATGGATCTGATCGATGAATTGCGCGCCTTTGTTGCCACCGCACAGACACGCTCTTTCACGGCGGCAGCAGATCAGCTCGGGTTGTCGAACCGCCTGACCTCGAAATATGTGGCGGCGCTGGAAGCCCGTCTCGGGACGCGGCTGTTCCAGCGCACTACGCGCAAGGTCGGGCTGACGCCTGCAGGCGAGGAGCTGATGGCGCGTGCGCCCGCCCTGCTCGATGATCTGGACCTGATGATCGGCGATATTGCCGAGGGATCGCGGGGGCTCGCGGGGCTGATCCGCATCTCGGCCCCCGTCACCTTCGGGGAAGCCTATCTGGCCGAGATGCTGGGACGTTTCGGGCAGACCCATCCCGATCTGACCATTGATCTGCGACTGAGCGACCGGTTTACCGATCTGGCCGGCGACGGGATCGATCTGGCGTTCCGCATCGGTCAGCTTGACATGATGGCGCTGAAATCCCGCAAGATCGGCGCTTTTCGGGTAAAACTGGCCGCCAGCCCCGCCTATCTGGCCGCACATGGCAGGCCGCAAAAACTTGCGGATCTGGAACATCATAGCTGCATCATCGACACCAACCGCCGAAATGCCCGCCGCTGGTCGTTCCACAAGGACAGGCATGTCACGGTCACGGGGCGGTTTCATGTCAACTCGGCCCGCGCCGCCTGCCGCTTTGCCGAAATGGGTCTGGGGATCACCTATTGCCCCGATTTCGCCCTGCGCGCGGCCTTGGAAAGCGGACGGCTGGTTGCCCTTCTGCCGGAGGAGACAGGGGAAACCTATCCGGTGAATATCGTCTATCTCGAAGGGCAGCGCCTGCCCCGCAAGCTGCGCGCACTCATCGATTTCGCCCAAGAGGATATGAAACAGTCAGGCATTCTGGGCGAGCGTTGAAAGCGGGGCCGCAACCGGACCGGCCCCGTTTCCGGCCCTATTGCGCGGCCTCCACCGCGCCCGCCTCTGTCAATGCGTTCATCTCGTCCTCGGCCAGATGCAGCTCTGCCGCCTTCACAAAGCTTGCAAGCTGGCTTTCGCTGGTGGCCGAGGCGATAGGGGCGCTGACCCCTTCCCGCGCGATCAGCCATGCCAGTGCCACCTCGGCGGGTTTGGCATTATGGGCCAGGGCCACCTCGTCCAGCGCCTGAAGCACCGCCAGCCCCCGATCATTCAGATATTTCCGGACCATATCCCCGCGTTTGGACCCTTCGAGGTCTTCGGGCCTGCGGTATTTCCCGCTCAGGAACCCGGCGGCAAGACTGAAATAGGTGACCACACCGATATTCTGCGCGATACAGAACGCGCGCAGATCGCCCTCGAACCCGTCACGGTCATAGAGGTTATATTCGGGCTGGAGCACCTGATAGGCCGGAAGCCCGTGGTCTTTCGCAACGCGCTGCGCCGAGGACAGCAACGCGTAATCATAGTTTGACGCCCCGATCGCACGGATTTTCCCCGCTGCCAACAGGTCACGATAGGCCCCCAGCGTCTCTTCATGGCGCACGCTGTCATCGGGCCAATGCGAGAAATAAAGATCGACATGGTCGGTTTTCAGCCGCTCCAGCGACAGGTCGATCGCCTTGGAAATCCACGCTTGCGACAGGCCTTTTTCACCCGGACCGCCCATATCGGAACCGACCTTGGTAAACAGCGTCACTTTCTCGCGCAGGCCGGGCCGCGCGGCGAACCACTTGCCAAGGATCGTCTCGGACTCGCCGCCGCTATTGCCTTCCCCCCATGCGGAATAGACATCCGCCGTGTCAATCGTGGTAAAGCCGTGATCGATCAGCGCATCCAGCATGCGAAAACTCGCCGCCTCATCCAGTGTCCAGCCGAAAACATTGCCGCCGAACACAATCGGGGAAATCTCCAGACCGGTCGTGCCAAGTGTGTTGGTCTTCATGAAAGGCCTCCTTTCTCAAACGGTTTCAAGGGTCGAAGCCGCCCTTGGTCCTCATAGAAATGCATCTGCACCCAAAGATAGTGCGCCCGATCCTGCCGCACATGCGCAAGGCCGTCTAAGGTGATGAAAGAACCGTGAGCTTCAGCAGGTGGCAGGCGCGTCGCCCGCCAGATGGGCGCGATGGGTCTCGACCAGATCGCGCAGGAAATCGGCCACCGCCCGCACCCGCGGCGATTGCACAAGATCGGTCTGGGTCACCAGCCAGACCGGCTGATCAATCCCCAGATCGCGGCGCAGGCAGACCAGCCCGCGCGGTTGCGCCAGAAAATGTGGCAGGACCGCCAGCCCCAGCCCCGCCCGACAGCCCGCCACCTGTGTGGCAAGCGAAGTGGTCGACAGAACCGGTGGACGGCCTTGCAGCATCTGCTCGACCCAGATGGCCGCAGCCAGATGCGACTGCCCCTCGCCCCACATGATGAAGGCGTCATGATCGAAGGCCGCGCCCTCACCACCGGTTGTCCGCTGCGCCAGATAGGACGGCGCGGCATAAAGCCCCAAGCCCAGCCGCCCCAGACGCTGCAACGTGACATGGCCGCGCTCCGGTTTGACCATCCTGAGCGCCAGATCGGCGTCGCGACGATGCAGATTGACCGTGCGCACATCTGTCACCAGATCAAGGCAAAGCTTGGGATGTCGGGCCTGCAAACGCGGCAAAGCGGGCAGGATCAGATCGGTGGCAAGATTTTCAGCCGTGGCCAGCCGCACCGTGCCCGACACCTCGCGCGAGGGCTGCGCATGGCCCGCAAGGCTATTGGCCGCCGCCTCCATATCCTCGGCCCGTTCCACCAGCGCCGCACCATCCTCGGTCACGCGATAGCCGGTCTGGGTGCGCAAGAACAATGGCGTGCCCATCGCGGCCTCCAGCCTCTCGATCCGGCGCGACACCGTGGCCAGCCCCAGCCGCAACTGCCCCGCCGCCCCCGACAACGTGCCCATCCGCACCACCGCCAGAAACACTTTCAGATCATCCCAGACGATTGTCATGGCCCCACCTTCCATTTCCGGAAAGCGGCATACCGATTTGGTGGATACTCTCCGTATCTGAAAAATGGCAAGACCGGCAGCACAAGACAAGCGGAAAGGACCGATCATGCAAAAACGTTCGCTGACGAAAGAACTCCACGTTTCGGCCTTGGGGCTGGGCTGTATGGGCATGAGCGAATTCTACGGCCCCCGCGATGATGCGCAATCGCTGGAGGTGCTGCATCAGGCGACAGAGGCGGGGCTGGATTTTCTGGATACTGCCGACATGTATGGCCCCTTCCACAACGAGGAACTGATCGGGCGTTTTCTGAAAGAGACCCGCGCGAAAGTCAAAATCGCCACGAAATTCGGGATTGTGCGCAAGCCCGGAGCCTATGAACGCGACATCGATACCAGCCCCGCCTATGCACGGCAGGCACTGGAAGGGTCGCTCAGGCGGCTGGGTGTGGAACGGGTGGATCTGTATTATGTGCACCGCGTCGCTCCCGACCAGCCGATCGAAGAGACCATGCAGGCGCTGGCCCGACTGGTGGCCGAGGGCAAGATCGGCCATATCGGTCTTTGCGAGGTCAGCGCCGCGACCCTGCGCCGCGCACATGCCGTGCATCCGGTCAGCGCGCTACAGACCGAATATTCGCTCTGGACCCGTGGCGTAGAGACCGAGATCCTGCCTGTCTGCCGCGAGTTGGGCATCGGCTTCGTGCCCTATTCGCCCTTGGGGCGCGGGTTCCTGACCGGCGCCTATAGCGACCCGAGCAAGCTGGCCAGCGGCGATTTCCGCGCGATGCTGCCACGGTTCAAGGATCAGGCGCTGGCCAGCAATCTGCGCATCGCCGATCTGGTGCGCGACTGGGCCCTGCGCAAAGGCTGCAGCCCCGCGCAACTGGCGCTGGCATGGCTGCTGGCACAAGGGGACGATATCGTGCCCATCCCCGGCACCAAGCGTCCGGCCTATCTTGCGGACAATCTTGGCGCGCTGGATGTGGTCCTGACCCCCGAAGATCTGGCCGCACTGGACCACGCATTGGCGCAGATGCCGGTTGCGGGCGCGCGCTACACGGCAGAGGGCATGAAAGGGGTTGATGCCTGAGAGTTGAGGCCTGAGAATTGAGGCCTGAGATCGGTCTGGCCGTTTGCCACAGGCGCGGTTTTTCCTCGCCTCGGCGCCAGGCCCGCGCTATCCAGAAAGCATGAGAGTGCTGCTGATTGAAGACACCCCCGATCTGGCCCGCAATGTCGCGCAATTCCTGCGCCTGCAAGGCCATGCGGTGGATATTGCCGCCTCGGTCGATGAGGCCGAGGCCGCTTGGGATGTGACCGATTATGCAGGGGTGATCCTCGATCTGGGGCTGCCCGACGGGTCGGGGCTGACGCTTCTACGCGCCCGCAGACGCGCCGGTGACCGCACGCCGGTGATCATTGCCACCGCGCTCGACCAGATTTCGGACCGGATCGCGGGGCTAGATGCCGGTGCCGATGACTATGTGACCAAACCTTTCGATCTGGGCGAACTGGCCGCGAGGCTGCGCGCCCATGCGCGGCGTTCGGAAGGCAACCCGACCGCCCAGACCGCCCTTGGCGATCTGCGGATCGACCGTGCCGCGGCACGGCTCTGGCGCGAAGGCACAACTGGCGAAGGCAAAGAAATCCGTCTGACATCGCGGGAATGGTCGCTTTTCGAGGCGCTTCTGGCGGCGCGCGGGCGCATTCTGTCGCGGGCCGCACTGGAAGAGACCCTGTTCGCCTATGATGACAGCGTGGAAAGCAATGCGGTCGAGGTCTATATCTCGCGGCTACGGGGGAAGCTCGGCGCGGAGGTCATCGTGACGCGGCGCGGTTTGGGATATCTGATCCCGTGACGCCGTGGTCGCTGAAAAAGCGCCTGCTGCGCAATGTGCTTCTGGCGGTGGGCTTTGGCTGGATCGCGACCCTGAGCGTGGGCATTTATGCGCTGAACCATGAAATGGGCGAAGTTCTGGATGGCGCGTTGAAGGACGACGCCGCGTTGGTGGCGCAGCTTCTGGCGCATGACCAGACCCAAGCCATTGCCACTTGGGCCAACAGCCATGCGCAAAACACGGATTGGCAGATGCGCATCCTGCTGCCGGAGGGGCCGACCACCGCTGCCCCCTGGCCTGCGCTCGGGCGTGATGGGATCAGCCAGACCGAAGACTGGCAGGTGGTGCGGCAAACAACCCCCGACGGCGTGATCGAGATCGGCCAGAGCCTCAAGCGCCGCAGCCATGAATTGATGGAAGCCGCCCGCGCCTTCCTGTTCCTGATCATCCCGCTTTTGCTGATTGTCACCGCCGCCGTCATCCTGACCCTGCGCAAGAGCCTGTCCTCGACCATCGCCTTCTCGCATAGGATGCGCCGCCGCAGCGCCGAGGACCTCTCGCCCCTCTCGGCGGATATGCTGCCGCAGGAAATGGCCCCTGTCACCGATGCCTTCAACATCTACCTTGACCGGATCAAGGATCTGCGCGCCGCCGAGCGCCATTTCATCGCCAATGCCGCACATGAGTTGCGCACGCCCTTGGCGGTGCTGCGCAGCCGGATCGAGGTCATGGCCGCCACGCCCCAAGCCGCGCAGGCCGACGCGCGCAGGGATCTGATCGACACGATCGACCGGCTGTCGCTGCGCGTCGAGCGCCTGCTACAGCTTGAACGCGCCGAGGCGGGGCTGGGCCTTGCGCGGGAACGGATCGATATTGTGGCGCTGATCCGGCTGCTTTGCCACGAGCTGCGCCCGCACAGCAACGGGCAGCCCCCGATCCTGTTTGACGACAGCGATCTGGACCGGCTCGATATTTCCAGTGACCGCGATGCGCTGGCGATCATCTTGCGCAATCTCTTGGGCAATGCCCGCGATCACGGCACCGGCACAGTCCGGCTGCAACTGTCACCGCAAGGGCGTCTGCGGGTCACCAACCCCGCCCCACCCGAGGCCAGCTTCCATCTGGAACGTTTCGGCAAGTCCGGCGGCTCTGCCGGATCGGGACTGGGGCTGGACATCGTGATGCGGCTGGCGCGCGATCTGGGCATCCCGACCCGCTTCGAGATCCTCCCGCGCGAGGCCGGACCTCTGGCGCAGGTCACGCTTGACCTGCCGGTCTGCACCAAAGACCAGTAACCTGCTTTACGGCAAAAGAAAAACCCCTATGGCCAGCGGCCATAGGGGGAGTTTCGTCAGTCGGGCTCGTTCTCGTTCACTGCCCTCGTCGGATCATTTTTTGCCTGGGCCCTCTCGACGTCTGGGGCAAGCGCACCTGCCCCCGAACTCGTTAACCACCACCCAAAATCACGGGTCCCCACCCCGGGGATACATCGCCTGTGCTCAGTGCAGGCCGTAAGCCGAGCCCGACTGCATGAGCGTCACGGTCGAAGATGCACCATGCATCTCGATCTCGGCCACGCTCATCGGGCAGGCGCCAAGCCCCGCGCCCCAGACCTCGACCGAGGCCTGTCCGCCGAATGTCGCATTCAGCACCGATTTCAGCGCATCCCCCGAAAGCTTGGCAACCATGCCACCCTCGATCAGTTCAAGCTCTGCCGCCTGAACGCGCGTATTTCCGATAATCAGTTCCAACGTTTTCTCCATGAAGACGTTCAAGAGGTGGTCAGGTCCGGCTGCGGGCCGGACCGCTCGACATCAGCTACAGCCCGAGGTGCCGCCGCAGGTATTGCATTTCATGCAGGTCCCATTGCGCACGAGCGTGTAATTGCCGCATTCGCCACAGGCCTCGCCCTCATAGCCCTGCATCTTGGCTTTGGTGCGGGCATCCATCGACACCGTGCCCGAGGACACAGCCGTAGAGGTCTTGGCCGTAAAGCCGGTCTGTGTTTCCGAGAACCCGACCGCCGCCTGACCGCCCTGAAACACCATCAGCTCTTGCGGCAAACGTTTGCGCAGATAGCCCGAAGACGAAATCTGGCGCAGGACTTCCAGCGATTTCGATGCCTGCTCGTCCTCTTCCAGCGAGCTTTCCGAACCATGCCCGATATCGTCGAATGTATGGCCTTTGGGCTTCACATGCGCCAGATCGGTGCGGTCAAGATAGGAAATCGCCAGTTCGCGGAACACGTAATCAAGGATCGAGGTCGCATTCTTGACCGAGTCATTGCCCTGCACCATGCCCGCAGGCTCGAATTTGGTGAAGGTGAAGGCATCGACAAACTCTTCCAGCGGCACGCCATATTGCAGCCCCACCGACACGGCGATGGCGAAGTTGTTCATCATCGCACGGAAGCCCGCGCCTTCCTTGTGCATGTCGATGAAGATCTCGCCAAGCGAGCCGTCATCATATTCGCCAGTGCGCAGATACACCTTATGCCCGCCGACAATCGCTTTCTGGGTATAGCCCTTGCGACGCGTCGGCAGCTTTTCACGATTGCTACGTACCAGTTCCTTGACGATCACCTTCTCGACGATCTTCTCGGCCAACACTTGCGCCTTCTCCTGCGGGCTGCCGGTGGCAAGGATCTCTTCGGCCTCTTCGTCATCCTCGATCAGCGCCGAGGCCAGGGGCTGGCTGAGTTTGGACCCGTCGCGGTAAAGCGCATTGGCCTTGATGCCCAGCGACCAGGACAGCTCATAGGCCGCTTTCACATCCTCGATCGAGGCAGAATTGGGCATATTGATCGTCTTGGAAATCGCGCCCGAGATAAAGCTCTGCGCCGCCGCCATCATGGTGATATGGCTTTCGACCGACAGATAGCGCTTGCCCTTCTTGCCGCAGGCATTGGCGCAATCGAAGACGTTCAGGTGTTCGGGGCGAAGATGCGGCGCGCCCTCAAGGGTCATCGTGCCGCAGACATGGTCATTGGCGGCCTCGATCTGCGCTTTGCTAAAGCCCAGATGACGCAGCATGTCGAAGCTCGGATCGTTCAGCTTTTCTGCCGGAATACCAAGGGTATCGCGGCAGAATTCCTCGCCCAGCGTCCATTGGTTGAAGACAAAGCGGATGTCGAAAGCCGTAGGCAAAGCCGCGTTGATCTTCTTGATCTCGGCCTCGCCAAAGCCATGACCGATCAGCGAGGTCGTATTGATGCTCGGGCAATTCCCAAGGCTGGCATGGCCCACCGCATAGGACACGATCTCTTCGGCCTGCGCGGAACTATAGCCAAGCTTGGCCAAGGCCGCAGGCACCGAGCGGTTGATGATCTTGAAATAGCCGCCGCCTGCGAGCTTCTTGAATTTCACCAGCGCGAAATCGGGCTCGATGCCGGTGGTGTCGCAATCCATGACCAGACCGATGGTGCCCGTGGGCGCAATCACCGAGACCTGCGCATTGCGGAACCCATGCGCCTCGCCCAAGGCCAGCGCCTGATCCCATGCGGCGGTCGCCAGCTCGACCAGCTTCGGGTCGGGGCAATTCGCGTGATCCAGCGCGACGGGTTGGACCTCAAGCGCCTCATAGGTGCCCGTGCCATGCGCGGCCGCACGATGGTTGCGGATGACCCGCAGCATATGGGCGGCGTTCTTGGCATAGCCCGGGAAGGCACCCAGTTCAGACGCCATCTGCGCCGAGGTGGCATAGGACACGCCCGTCATGATCGCCGTCAGCGCACCGGTCAGCGCGCGGCCCTCATCCGAGTCGTAACCCAGACCCATATTCATCAGCAGACCGCCGATATTGGCATAACCAAGACCCAACGTGCGGAAATCATAGGAACGCTGCGCGATCTGCGGGCTTGGGAACTGCGCCATCATCACCGAGATTTCCAGCGTGATGGTCCAGATGCGGCAGGCATGGATATAGGCATCCGCGTCAAAGCGACCGTCCTTATAGAAGGTCAGCAGGTTCATCGACGCAAGGTTACAGGCCGTATCGTCAAGGAACATATATTCCGAGCACGGGTTCGAGCCGCGGATCGGCCCGTCCTCGGGGCAGGTATGCCATTCGTTGACGGTATCATGGAACTGGATGCCCGGATCGGCGCAGGCCCATGCGGCATGGCCCACCTGCTCCCAGAGGTCACGTGCCTTGATGGTCTTGGCGACCTTGCCATCGGTGCGGCGCAGAAGCTCCCAATCGGCATCCTGCTTCACGGCCTTCAGGAAGGCGTTGGTCACCCGCACCGAATTGTTGGAATTCTGGCCCGAAACAGAGGCATAGGCGTCGCTGTCCCAATCCGTGTCATAGGTCGGGAATTCGATACTGCTATAACCCTGACGTGCATATTGCAGCACGCGGTTGATATAGGTCTCGGGGATCATCACGCCCTTGGCGGATTTGATCGCCGCCTTCAGCGCGAGGTTCTTGGCCGGGTCGACCGCCCCCTCATCCGAACCGTCAAAGGCGCGGATCGCGGCGAAGATCTTGTTCAGCTCGCGCTCATGCAGCTTGGAACCGGCGACCAGAGAGGCAACCTTCTGCTCCTCGATGACCTTCCAGTTGATGAAATCCTCGATATCGGGGTGGTCCATATCGATGATAACCATCTTGGCCGCACGCCGCGTGGTGCCGCCCGATTTGATCGCCCCTGCCGCGCGGTCCCCGATCTTGAGAAACCCCATCAGCCCCGAAGACTTGCCGCCCCCCGAAAGGGCCTCCCCCGCGCCGCGCAGGCTGGAGAAATTGGTGCCCGTCCCCGAGCCGTATTTGAACAGGCGCGCCTCGCGCACCCAGAGGTCCATGATGCCGCCGTCATTGACCAGATCATCCGAAACCGACTGGATGAAGCAGGCATGGGGCTGCGGGTGCTCATAGGCCGAGGCCGATTTCACCAGCTTGCCGGTTTTCGGGTCGACATAATGGTGGCCCTGGCTCGGGCCATCGATGCCATAGGCCCAATGCAGACCGGTGTTGAACCATTGCGGGCTGTTCGGCGCGCCCATCTGGCGGGCCAGCGTATAGCGCATCTCGTCATAATAGGCGCGGGCGTCGTCTTCGCTGGTGAAATAGCCACCCTTCCAGCCCCAATAGGCCCAAGCGCCTGCAAGGCGGTCAAACACCTGCTTGGCCGAGGTCTCGCCGCCGAACCGCTTGTCTTCAGGAAGATCGTTCAGCGCGGCCTCATCGGGAACCGAGCGCCACAGGAACTCCGGCACATCCTTTTCGCGCACGCGCTTCAGCGCCGCAGGAACCCCCGCCTTACGGAAATATTTCTGCGCCAGAACGTCAGAGGCGACCTGGCTCCAGCCCTCGGGAATCTCAACGCTATCGTTGCGAAAGACGATTTTCCCGTCCGGATTGCGAATTTCTGAGTCCGTCGTCGTGAAGGCAATCGCGCCATAAGCGCCGCTTTCCGAGGTTGTGAATTTCCGCTCGATCTTCATCTGCTCAATTCCCTGAACAATGGCAACATTCACCCACCAACATTGTCGGCGCACGCAGTCAAAGCCCTGCACCCCCATGCAAGACCGATTCCACACTGAATCTGCATATTTTGCCTGCGTAGCCCCAACACCACTACATCTGGTGGCTTCATCTGGGACTTTGCACAAATTGGCCTAGGGTTAGTGACGCGTCAACTGATCTTTAATCACCGGAAGGGCGTTTTTGATGTTGACGGCAGAGTCCGGCAAAGGGCGGGCCGATTCCTCCACAGAGGCCCCATCCGTCAGGATGGCGAGCTGTCCGGAAGTTTTCCTTGAGTCACGGAGGCTTGGCTTCGCCCGAAGACGATTGGCGGGAATTATCCACAATCGCGCGCCCAAAAAGGACGCAAAATCACATTTTCGCAAAAATAACACTTAACGGCGCCACCAAGGGGAAGGATTCCGAAAGCTCTTCCCTCCGCAGGAGAAAACGCCCGCCACCAACGGCTCAGCGATTCTCCCAAGCCTCTATTTATTAACGACTATCCGGAGGATACAGGCAGCCTGCTTACAAAAAGCCCCCCCGCCCCCGTGGACGCCCGACAAGAACCCCGTGGCATGACGCGGACGGTATGGCAGGCCCAATGTTGTATCATGCAACGCGCTTTCCACAGATGAAGCCGAGACCATCGACCGTGCGATGTATGTGGCGCTGATACTTTGGCTATCGCAGAACCGCCAGCCCAGCAGGCTGAGCCCCAAAACGGTCCTTCAACAGACAGCGCCCCCTCTTACAGCTGCCTATGCCGCGGCCTTGCCCTCTCCGCCATGGCGGTTCAACGCACATCCTTCATTGCCGTTTTCAACGCCTGCGGCCCATCAGCGCCAAATGCAATCCGCGCAAGGTCATCAGTGGTCATCACACGAGGCGGCTCGAGTTCAGTGACCATTTGCAGATACTCCGGGGCTGAAGTCACTTGCAGGCTCTCCAGCTCGAAATTTCCGCCAAGCGGAATAGCCAGCTTGGGCGCATAAATCTGGTTGATCGACAGCTCGCCAAGCACTGCTTTAGCAGCTTCAAAATCCTTTACTTTTTTACTATCTCCGTCGGGCATCCAAGAAAACAGCTCAACCTCGATCTCGAAGCACTGGCTCTTCATTGGGCGCGCCTTTGAATCGAAACGCTCATCCAGCAGCAGTGCATGGAAATTCGGCAGATACTTGAAAGCACGTGCTACTCCCTGCCGCCACACCCGAAGCTCACCAAACCCCGAGAGACAATATTCGTTCCGGCACGGCGTTGTGGATGCGCTTCGACGCGCTGGGCACCTCGATCAAGAGTTCGGCTTCATACTCGGGCACACCGAGGCCTCAATGACGGGCAGATATGGTCAGCTCCCACAAGGCATGCTGGAAAAGCGTGTTGAGCTGATCAACTCGATTGCTTACCCAGGCTTGGACATCGAGCATCTGATAAAATCCGATTTTACCCCCTAAAGGCCTTGCCGGTTCCACGTGAAAGATAGGACATCACTAGCCTCATAGATGCAGATTTTGAAGAATCGCCAGCCGAACCTGATCCGCCTCGGCTGGCTCCCAATCTGAGCACTGGTTGTGTTCGGTTTTTAGAGGCTGTCCGGCGCCCTGATAAGCGCTTTAACGAGAGGTGAGCTCCCGAAGCCAAGCGATCGCTAAAGGAAATCGGGTTCAAGATTATTTTCGGCACACAGCATCCGGCTCGGCAGTGACATCATTCTTGATGACAGAAAACATCTGCATCTCGTTCGCGTCCGGGTGGCCTTCGAGCTCAACTGTAAAGTAGGCACGCGTTTCGGAGCCAGCAACATTCCCTGACGCGCAAATCCAAGCCCGATAGCCTTCAACCAAGAACTGTTCGCTCGGCACATCTATCAAGAAGCGAGCGTCAATGTTGGAATGCTGGATAAGTCGCGCCGTGCGTCGAGGCGAGCCGACTATATGGCCATCTTGATCCAGAAGAATGAATTCGAAATTTTCCAAAGGGGTAGTGCTGAAATTCCCCACGCTAAGACCCCATTCGACCTTGCTTGGATCATCAAAGTCGACATAGCCATAAGAGTAAACCTCTAATCCCCGTTGGACCGATGCCATACACCCGCAGGCACACCCACAGGGAGGATCACATAGCCCATCCTCAAGTGTATGCCGATCTGCAGTCTGGCATCTACAAGAGCATAACGGACGCACGTCGCGCTGCTGGGCTCATAAAAACCAAACCTGCCCTTAAAAGACTTCAGGAGGCGTGGGATGCGGCCAGCACTTCGGAGAGAGACCAATTCCGTGCGCTGATCGGTTGCACGCCCAAGGCCGCTCCAGCACCAACTCTCACAACTGCAGCGCCTCCGACGCATCCCCCCCACTTCGCATTTAGCGGCAGGCGCCATCCCAACCGGACGACGCTCGCTGACGAAATCAGACATTACGTTGATCAAAGAGATAATGGATCGACGTAGCCTCAAAATGGGGAACGTCATGGATGAACTTGGCTACCCACGTCTCGATGCTTCTTTGGGCAATGCAATAGCCAGAGGCGAAGCAGGGACCATCAAAGACAAGATATATGAGGCACTGAAAATGTGGATAGCGAGAAACTCTGATCAGCCTTAACGCCTGGAGGCGCGGTGCCTGCAACGAGCCTCACCGAGACCGGAAGAGCAACCACCTGCCTGAAGCAGGTGGCAACCTCGACCTTTCTTATTTGCTCGCCATTGGTGGCGGGCAGCAAAGCTTGTCCTTAATTTTCGCCAAGACGATGGACGGATCTTGCGGGGTCTCTGAGCGAAGCACGCTATGAACCGGATCAACAATCAGCTTCTTCACGGCTTGCGTGCTCGTCATAAGATCGAGCGGCAGAGCATAAAACCAACTAAGCCTACCATTATCTTCGATGAGCTGCCAGTAGAGCTCACGCATTACGCACTTGTCCCGATAGCCGGCAGAGTTTGGACCATCAGCATCAAACCCCCAAGCTTCATCTGATTTTTTCAAGGGCACATAACCTACAAGAACTTTAGCTCGCTTACCGTGATCCCATCTCGCCTCAAGGCTCTCGTTACACGTCAGCTGTATGGCTAGAGTTAGCCAGCCCGACTGCCACCCCTTTGCGAGAGCCGTTTTAGTTTTAACGGAATAATAAGCATTCCATTCGGCTTGAATAAAGTCCCCATCGCTCTTGTCTGCGTCCTCCAACTCAATCTTAAGGCGCTCTGAATCGCACTCTACCGCATCAAACGCGTCAAAAAGAAGATTCAGGTTATCCTGAGCCCGCAGAATGTTAGATGCTGACTGCCAGAGGCATTCATCAGTAGTCATCACTATTTTCCTTTAAAATCAAATCCACACGCCGAAACTTCAACGAGATCTCGAGGCCCAAATCGATGACCGAAGTCGAAATGATAGCTACAGCTCGGCGGCATCTTGAAAGCGTCCGGCCAATGGCCGAGAACTCGCCCTTCGGGCTCGCCACTCAGAAAGTCCGCGGCCACTTTTGACCAAGCCGCCAGCCCGGGATTATCATCGCTTTGCTGCGCCAACTGCCGCAGCGTCTCGGTGACATCAACCCAACGGCGCGAGAACAGCTCAATGCGGCCAGAATACGCCTCTCTAGCGTTATTCAAAGCCTCATCATGCTTATCTAACGCACCTAAAAGCGTATAACCTGCCACTTTTCTCGGCCCCACGGGAAGTCCGCCACGACGACAGCGACCAAAAGCTACAGTGTCGATTTCTCGCTTGATCTGATCGTCACCGAGCGACGCCCCCCATTTGACCTCAACTATCCAGAACGACCCATCTTCCAAGCTGATCACTACATCAGGTTCGGCATTCTTGGCGCCCGACAGATATGGCCAAAGGAAGATAGAGCTATGTTCGGGGATCATCGGGCCAACAAGAGCTTGCATCGCTTTCGTTTGTGCCGATTTGGAAAGAAATCTCAGGGTCCCGAATAACGATGACGTAATCAGATCTTCCCGAGGTTGTTTACCAGCGCCATCAATAATGGCAGCCATCTTTGCTTTCTTCGCGACGACCGCATCAAACATGATCAATCCAACTTCTTATAATGCCGATAGAACACAGCGATTAAATACACAGGCCAAAAAAATGTCTTAAGCATCATATTAGCCTTGGCAATCAATCGCACAAGACGTTTTCACGCCGACATAACGCGAACCACGTTTTAAATGGGATCACGACGCGATCATCGCTCCCCACCCGACACGCATTACAACAGCCGGTAATCTCAGCCTATCGACAACAAGATGAGAGCTGACACCATGACCCCATTCAAAGACAGCCCCGGCGCACGCTTCCTTCGCGAACGGATCGAGGCGCTGGCGCACCGGAAAACGCAGAGCGAGATCGCCTCTGAGGCAGGCTTCACCAATGCCAATATGATCTCGATCCTGAAAGCTGGAAAATCGAAGATCCCCCTCGACCGAATACCATCCTTGGCCAAGGCGCTGGAGACGGACCCCGCTTGGTTCCTGCGGCGCGCGCTGGAGCAAGCCGTGGGCAAGACCTCCGCTCAAGCCATCGAAGAGATCTACGGAAGCCCTGTCACAGAGAACGAGCGTCGCTGGCTGTTGGAATTGCGTGAGGCATCGGAGGATAGCGATCCACGCATCACCGCTCGGTCCCGCTCGGCACTTCGGGCAATTTTCGGAAAGTGACTGCGACGATAGAGTCTTGAACAGCGCAATCCGCCACATCTGATTCTTGAATCATCGATCAATCTATCGGAGACATATTGAACCGCGTGACATTACGCTCTGCATGTGTCTCTATCAAAGAACTCCGATAGGATCATGCAACATATGTGACATACACTGCTCTGTAACACACGGAGAAAGCCTGAAGCCGTAACCTGCTGAAAAGGAACAACTTCTAAAAATGGTCGGGGCGGCGAGATTCGAACTCACGGCCTTCTGTACCCAAAACAGACGCGCTACCAGGCTGCGCTACGCCCCGACTGAAGGTCTGATAACGTCTCGCGACAGAAAGGGAAAGAGGCAAGTTGCCACTCCCGCCCGAACCTATCGGAGAAATACGCGTTTCGCGCGCCAAACCGGCCCCGCGCGGCCTATGGGGCGCAGGGAATGCGGGCCTTGCCGCTTTCGATCAGGGGATGGGACAGAATGCTGCCTGCCGCGATCTGGTGTGCGCGGGCCTGTCCCCCGTTCAATTCCAGCACAAAACGGGCCTTCCCTCCGGAAGCGATCGGCGTGTCGTCGCCCGGAATGGCATTTTCATGCACCGAGACGATCTGCCCCGCCGCATCGATAAACAGCATATCAAGCGGAATCAGCGTGTTGCGCATCCAGAAAGCGCGCGGGGCCTCATCGGGATAGACAAAAAGCATGCCCGCATCCTGCGGCAGGGTCTCGCGATACATCAGGCCACGGGCGCGTTGCTGCGCGGTTGTGGCCAATTCGATCCGGAACCGCGTGACCGCGGCCTTCGTGGCCCCCGTCAGGACGGCGGCATCCATCGCACAGGACACCGGTGCCGCCAGCACCGGAGCACCAATGGCAAGAAGGAGCGCGCAAAGCGCCGCCCCCAAAAAACCCGAAACACCCGGCCTGCGCCCCATATTCAGGACCGCAGCCCGCTTTCCCAAGACAGAACCTGCGCGGCCATGCGGCCCCGACGTCCCTCGATCACCTTCAGGCATACAGCCTCCCCCGGCGCCAGATCGGCAAAACCGGAACGGCGCAGCACTTCGATATGGATAAAGACATCCTCGGAGCGGCCGAACACATTGGCAAATCCGAAGCCCTTCACCTTATCAAACCACTTCACACGCACAGGCTCGAGCGGCAGATTTTCAAGATCGCTCGCTTCCGTTCCGTCGAGATCCTCGATCGGCGGAATATCATCGCTGTTCTCGGGCGGGTCGATCTGCAGGACCTCAACGGCCTGCCGCCCACGCGGGGTCTTCTGTACCCGAACAGAAATCAGGGCGTTATCCGCCACAGATCCCTGACCAAAGTTCCGCAGAACATTGGCATGGAGAAGGATATCGGGACCGCCCTCCCCATCAAGGATAAAACCGAACCCCTTGGCAGGGTCAAACCATTTGACCTTCCCTCGGAGTTCGCTCAATTCGTTCACACCGTCAATCATGTGTAATAGATCCGTCGAATAACTAGACACGTTGTGCCACATGGCCCAATGCAGCACGTCTCCTCATATCAAAGAGGTAACGTAACTGATTTGGAAAAAAAACGATTATTTTACCTCTATTGCAGTTCACGAAGCGTGAAATTCAAGGGTTTAAGCGCGAAACCGACCAATTTGACGTTACGTCAGCTCGTTCCCAACGGAACCGGTCATGCAAACGGAATGCGCCATCAGCCCAAAATTCAATCTCTACAGGAACGATACGGAACCCGCCCCAGAACGGGGGGCGCTTCGGGTTCGGCCCCTTGAGCGCCGTGATCTTTGCCACTTCGGCCATAAGATGGGCCCGGCTTTCGAGCGGCTGGCTCTGGTGGCTGGCCCATGCCCCGAGCCGCGACTTGAGCGAACGGGAGGCGTAATAGTCATCGGCTTGCGGCCCGTCCTCACGGCTGACAAGCCCGCGCACGCGGATCTGACGGCGCAGGGACTTCCAGTGCAGCACGAAGGCGGCCTTGCCCGCTCCATCAAGCTCTTGTGCCTTGCGCGATTCGTAATTGGTGTAAAAGACGAACGCCCCCCCCGAGGCGGCCTCGCCCCCCTCGATCTCTTTCAGCAGCACCATGCGGACATTCGGCAGGCCCTGCGCATCCACCGTCGACAGCGCGATCGCGTTCGGGTCATTGAGTTCGGTCTTTTCGGCCTCTTCCAGCCACGTCTGCGCAATGGCAAACGGGTCGCGCCCCGCAAATATCCCCTCGCGATCACTCATCGGCTCTGTCTCCGTCCTACATATTCAATTTTCCGCACGATCCGCGTTGCAAATCAGATGCGCCTCGCGCCACACCTTGCGCTTGCAGCAGCAGAATGCAAGCGCTGCACCTTGTTCTTTCGCTGCGTTTCTCTTAAGGCAATCCATCATAGCAGAGGGAAGCGGGGGAAACCTGACATGACCAATAATCTTATGGCAGGCAAACGCGGCCTGATCATGGGCCTGGCGAACGACAAATCCATCGCCTATGGCATTGCGAGACAACTTCGGGATGCGGGGGCGGAACTGGCCCTGTCCTATCATGGCGAGGCGCTGAAAAAACGCGTTGACCCGCTGGCGGTCGAGCTGGGATGCGACACCGTCATCGAATGCGATGCCTCGAATGGCGAGTCCATCGACGCGCTCTTCGCAGCGTTGAAAGAGAAATGGGGCAAGATCGACTTTCTCGTTCACGCCATCGGCTTCTCCGACAAGAACGAGCTGCGTGGCCGTTATGTCGACACCTCGCCGGAAAACTTCCGCCTGACGATGGATGTGTCGGTGTATTCCTTCACCGCCGTGTGCCGTCGCGCCGTCGAGATCATGCCCGAAGGCGGGTCGCTGCTGACGCTGACCTATTACGGTGCCGAGCAGGTGATGCCGCATTACAACGTGATGGGCGTCGCCAAAGCGGCGCTTGAGGCTTCGGTCAAATATATCGCGGAAGATGTGGGCAAGGACGGCATCCGCTGCAACGCGATTTCGGCCGGTCCGATCAAGACGCTGGCAGCCTCGGGGATCGGCGATTTCCGCTATATCCTGAAGTGGAACGAACTGAACTCGCCGCTGCGCCGCAATGTGACGCAGGACGAGGTCGGCAAGGCCGCACTGTTCCTGCTGTCGGATCTGGGCACCGCCACCACCGGCGAGACGCTGCATGTGGATGCAGGCTACCATGTCGTCGGCATGAAGGCCGTGGACGCGCCGGATATCGACGTCACCACCAAACGCAAGGACTGATCCTGTGCTGGGCGTTCTGGGCGCAATCTATCTGGTCCATCTGGCTGCGGCGATCTCGCCCGGTCCGGCGGTCCTGTTATGCGCCCGGACCAGCCTGCGTGAAGGATTTGCCCGCGGCAGCTGGCTTGCCGTGGGCATCGGTCTTGGGGCCTGCATCTGGGCGATGGCGGCGCTTTTCGGGCTGGCGCTGCTGTTCCAGATTGCCCCTGCCCTGCTGACCACCCTCAAATTCGCCGGTGCGGCCTATCTTCTGTATCTGGCGATCAAGATGTGGCGTCACGCGCCCGACCCGCTGGACGAGGCCCTGCCCGAAACCAAAGCTCCCCGCAGCCCGCTCGGGCTTATCTGGCTTGGTATCGCGACACAGCTGGCCAATCCGAAACCTGCGGTGTTTTTCGGCACGATTTTCCTGACATTCGTGCCGCCACATGCCCCCGCATGGCTCTATGCCGCGATTCTCGGCATTGTCTTTTTCAACGATGCGGGCTGGAATGTTATCGTTTCGCGTATTTTCTCGTTGGAACGGACCCGCCGCGCCTATCTGAACCTCAAATCCACGATAGACCGTGTCTTTGGCGGTCTGTTGGGCCTTCTGGGCCTGAAACTCGCGATCAGTTGATCTAAGGAACACGCCATGACCACCCGTCTGCCCCATGAAAAAGGCTTTCATATCAGCTGGGACCAGATTCACCGCGATGCCCGCGCGCTGGCGTGGCGTCTGGACGGGAAAGGCCCGATCGAGGGCAACTGGTCGGCGGTGGTCGGCATTACGCGCGGTGGCCTTGTGCCAGCGATGATCATGGCGCGCGAACTCGATATCCGCACCGTCGATACGATTTCGGTGAAAAGCTACAACCACCAGTCGCGCACCGAACCGCATGTCATCAAGCCGCCGCAGGCCGATATCATGGGGGCGGATGGCGAAGGGGTGCTGATCGTGGATGATCTGGTCGATACGGGCCGGACGCTGGAGCTTGTGCGCTCGCTCTACCCCAAGGCGCATTTCGCCACCATCTACGCAAAACCGATGGGGGTGCCGATGGTTGACAGCTATGTGACCGAGGTTTCCCAGGACACATGGATCTTCTTCCCTTGGGATATGGCGCTGCAATATGTGCAGCCCTATCGCGGCACGGATGCCTGACCAAAGTCAGTCATTCCTCCGGTCTATGCCGATTGCCCGTCAAAGCTGGCAATAAGCTGGTCTGCGCCAAGCGGGCTGGTCTGGTTCAACCGGATCGCCCCGTTCCGCCCCATCACGATGATGCGGAACCCGCCCGTGCGGTCCAGCCCCCCGTTTGCCCCCCCGTCCCCGCTGTCTGACGCGGCGGTATCGGACAGCACCACGATATCACGCGCCGAAAGATCCTTGCTGGCAGAGCGAAGATTGGCCATCTGGACCTGATAGGCCGGATCGTCGGGTGTATCGGCCAGCACGATCACGGGCCGGAATGTCGTCGGACCAGCCTCCAGCGCCGCCCGTGCATCGCCTAGCGGCAAAAACACCCCCGTCGGCTGTGCTTCGGCATGCCCCACCACATCGATGATCGCCCATGTCGACACGGCAACAGCTCCCGCATAGGCGACGCAGCGCAAGACCCCCGACAGATACGGCATGGGCAACTCCTTTCCGTTATGACCTTCCTCCACACAGGCCGGCGTCGAAATCGCCGCAGAGCCGTCACCGTATGGACCATGCTCTTTCAACGTCGCGACCCCGTATTTTGTTCAGTACAAATCCGTGATCCGCGGCTGCGGGCGAGAATATCGCGGGGCTTGCGTAGAAATCGGGCGAATGGCCTTGCCCTTATGCGGCCAAGCTGATCCATTGGCGCCAAGTTTATGAGGATAAAATGACGCTCACGCCCCTTGCCCCGCCTATGGCTGCCACCTTTGCTCCGCCGGTGATGGAGGCGCGGCGCTGGCTTGAAGGGGTGGACTTCCCGCCGGAACGCCCGCTGATCAATGTCAGCCAGGCCGCCCCCGTGGCCGCTCCGCCCGAAGGGCTGCGCCGCGCGATTGCCGAGGCGGCGCTGACACAGGTCGAGGCGCATCTTTACGGCCCTGTTCTGGGGCTGCCCGAGTTACGTGCCGAACTGGCCAGCCAGTGGTCGGCTGCCTATGGCGGTGCGTTACGCGCGGAGCATGTCGCCATTACGCAAGGCTGCAATCAGGCGTTTGCCGCCGCGATGGCAACCCTTGCCGCCCCCGGAGACGAGGTGATCCTGCCGACGCCGTGGTACTTCAACCACAAGATGTGGTGCGACATGGCCTCGGTCAAAGCCGTGCCGCTGGCCACGGGGCCCGATCTGCTGCCCGACCCCGAAAAGGCGCGCGCGCTAATCACCCCGCGCACCCGTGCCATCATCCTGATCACCCCCAATAATCCGGGGGGCGTGGAATATCCGCCAGCCCTTGTGCAAGCCTTCATGGATCTGGCGCGCGCGCATAAAATCGCGCTGATCCTCGATGAAACCTATCGCGATTTCGACAGCCGCGATACGCGCCCGCACGAGCTGTTTACCGATCCCGACTGGGGCGACACGCTGATCCATCTCTATTCCTTCTCCAAGGCCTACCGGCTGACGGGCCACCGCGTGGGCGCGATGGTCGCGTCTGAGGCGCGTCTGGCCCAAGTCGAGAAATTCCTTGATACGGTCGCCATCTGCGCCGGACAGCTGGGCCAGATCGGCGCGCTCTGGGGTATGCGCAATCTGGGCGACTGGGTGGCAGGCGAACGCGCCGAAATCCTGTCGCGCCGTGCGGCGATGATCGAAGGCTTCGCGCGGCTGGGCGATTGGCGCCTGATGGGATGCGGGGCCTATTTCGCCTATGTCGAGCATCCATTTGCGCTCTCCTCCCCCGAGGCGGCGAAAGAGCTGGTGCGGCAGGCGGGCGTTCTGCTTCTGCCCGGCACGATGTTCATGCCCGAGACCGATCCCGCAGGCCAGCGCCAGTTCCGCATCGCCTTCGCCAATATCGATCGCGGCGGGATTTCGATGCTGATGGACCGCCTTTCTGCCGTTTCCCTGTGAAACAATGCCCTGACATCCCCGCGAGCGGCGCTGCAACGCTTGCGGGCTGGCAGAGTTGCGCCTAAACACCCCCTAGAAAACTGACAGGCATACCCCCGAGCGGAGGAACTGATGGCAAATAAGCTGCGTACGCATGGCAAGAACACCATTGTCTGGGTTCTGCTCGGACTCATCGTCATTGGCCTGATCGGCTTTTCGGCGCATAATTTCGGAAGCAGCACCGCCAGCATCGGCTCTGTCGGCGGCACCAAGATCAGCACCAATGACTATGCGCGCGCCTTGCAGCAGGAACAGAATGCCATGCAGGCGCAGGCGGGCAAACCGCTGAGCTTCCAGCAATTCCAGATGATGGGTCTGGACCGCCGCGTGCAGGGACAGCTTTTCGGTGAGGCCGCTTTTGAAAATGCCGCCGCCACGCTGGGTATTTCGGTCAGCGATCAGGAACTGGCAGACCGGATCACACAGATTCAGGCTTTCCAGAATGCTGCAGGCGATTTCGACCGCACCGCCTACGAGATGGCCCTGCGCAATCAGGGCATGAAGCAACGCGAGTTCGAACAGAAGCTGCGCGCAGAAATGGCCCGCTCTATCGTGCAAAGCGCCATCGCGTCGGGGGTTCATGCGCCCGATGCCGAGGTCAATGCCTATGCGAATTACATGGCGCAGACCCGCACCGTCTCCTGGGCCGAAGTGACCCGTCAGGATCTGGCCGCCGCGCTGCCCACGCCCAGCGAGGACGAGCTGAAAGCATGGCATGACCAGCATTCCGACAAATTCATGTCGCCCGAGACGAAACAGATCACCTATGTCTGGATCTCGCCCGACATGATTGCGGATAAGGTGCAGGTCAATGAAGACGCGCTGAAAAAGGAATACGAGTCGCGTATCGACGAATTCCAGCAACCCGAGCGCCGCCTTGTCGAGCGTCTGGTCTATCCCGATATGGAGAGCGCCAAGGCCGCGCGCGCGGCACTGGATGCAGGCGATAAGGATTTCGCCGCGCTGGCACAGGATCGTGGCCTCACCTTGCAGGACGCCGATATGGGCGATGTGACCGAAAGCGATCTGGGCAAGGCAGGCAAAGACGTGTTTGCCGCCGCCGAAAACAGCGTTGTGGGCCCCGTCGAGACCGATCTCGGCCCTGCCCTGTTCCGCGTGAACGGCATTCTGGCCGCCACGAACCGTAGCTTCGACGAAGTCCGCTCGGAGCTCGGGGACGAGGCCAGCCACGAAACGGCACGCCGCCAGATCGCCGCCGAGCGCAGCAAGCTGGAAGATGATCTGGCAGGCGGCGCGACCTTGGAAGACATGGCCAAAGACACCGATATGCAACTGGGCACGCTGGATTACGGCCCCCAGAGCGAAGGTGGTCTGGCAGGCTATGCCGCCTTCCGTCAGGCCGCAGAGGCGGTCCAAATCGACGACTTCCCCGAGATTGTCGAACTGGAAGACGGTGGCCTCTTCGCGCTGCGTCTTGATGGCACGACGCCCGCCGCCGTGATCCCCTTCGATACATCGAAAGATCAGGTCAAAGCCGATTGGGAAGCCGCCAAGCTGCTTGAGGCCAAACAGGCCCGCGCCGACGAGGCTGTGAAAGCCGTCACCGGCAAGGCCGATACCCAGCTCAGCGCGACCGGCCTTCTAACGACCGACAGCCCCAATCTGAGCCGCGGCAGCTATCTGGAGGACCTCTCGCAGGTTGCGCTTGCAAAGGCCTTCACGCTCAAGCTGAACGAGGCCGCGAAGGTCACCGATGGCAGCAAGGTCTATGTGGTGCGTCCGGTGCTGATCTCGCAGCCCGACCTGTCCAGCGACAAGAATGCCAAGATGGTCGACAGCCTGCGCGATCAGGTCTCGCAATCTCTGGCCAATGACATGCTCGACCTCTATGCGCGCACCGTGCAGTCCGAAGCCGGCATGCAGATCAATTCGAACGCCATCAGTGGCGTGAATGCGCAGATGCGCTAACCCTTAACCCAGCCAATCCATCAGCTCAGGAGGTTCGACATGGTTGCTCTATCCCCGTCTTTCGAGGCGTTCGACTCCGGCTGGCAAGACGGAAAGAACCAACTGGTCTATGCACGGCTCGCCGCCGATCTGGATACGCCCGTTTCGCTGATGCTCAAACTGACCGACGCCTCGAAAAACAGCTTCATGCTGGAATCGGTGACCGGTGGCGAGGTGCGCGGGCGCTATTCCTTCGTCGGGATGAAGCCCGATGTCATCTGGGAATGCCGTGGCGAGACGGCCCGCATCAACCGCTCGGCACGGTTCGAAGACACCTTCGAGGCGCTTGACGGCCATCCGCTGGACAGCCTGCGGGCGCTGATTGCCGAAAGCCGCATCGACATGCCCGAGGATCTGCCTCCAGGGGCTGCGGGTCTGTTCGGCTATCTGGGCTATGACATGATCCGTCTTGTCGAGCATCTGCCCGATGTGAACCCCGATCCGCTGGGCGTGCCCGATGCGGTGCTGATGCGGCCTTCGGTGATTGCCGTTCTGGACGGGGTGAAGGGCGAGGTCATTCTTTGTGCGCCAGCCTGGACCGGCTCGGGGCTGTCGGCGCGCGCCGCCTATGCGCAGGCCGCAGAACGGGTGATGGATGCGCTGCGCGACCTTGATCGCACCCCCAACCAGCCGCGCGAGATGGGCGAGAATTTCACCGTGGGCGAGCTGCGGTCCAATTTCACCCGCGAAAGCTATATGGCGGCGGTCGAAAAGGCCAAGGACTATATCCGCGCAGGCGATATCTTCCAATGTGTGCCCGCCCAGCGTTGGTCGGCAGATTTCCCACTGCCGCCCTTCTCGCTCTATCGGTCCCTGCGCCGCACCAACCCCTCGCCTTTCATGTTCTACCTCAATTTCGGTGGCTTCCAGATTGTCGGTGCCTCGCCGGAAATTCTGGTGCGCGTGCGCGATAGCGAGGTCACGATCCGTCCCATCGCAGGCACCCGTCCACGCGGAGCCACCCCCGAGGAGGATCGCGCCTTGGAGGCCGATCTGCTTTCGGACAAGAAAGAGCTGGCGGAACATCTGATGCTTCTGGATCTGGGGCGCAACGATGTGGGCCGCGTCTCGAAGATCGGCACGGTACATCCGACCGAGAAATTCATCATCGAGCGTTACAGCCACGTGATGCACATCGTCTCCAACGTGGTCGGCGAGATCTCGGACGACCATGACGCGCTTTCCGCGCTTCTGGCCGGTCTGCCGGCGGGCACCGTTTCCGGTGCGCCCAAGGTGCGCGCGATGCAGATCATCGACGAGCTGGAACCCGAGAAACGCTGCATCTATGGCGGCGGGGTGGGCTATTTCGCGGCCAATGGCGAGATGGATATGTGCATCGCGCTGCGCACAGCGGTCGTCAAGGACCAGACGCTGTATATCCAAGCCGGTGGTGGCGTGGTCTATGACAGCGATCCGGCGGCGGAATACGAGGAAACGGTCAACAAATCCAAAGCGTTACGAAAAGCAGCCGAGGATGCGGGGCTGTTTGCGCATGGCCGCAACTAAGCCGCTCTTCTAGAACGTCAAGGCCCGCTATGCGGGCCTTTTTTATGTCCGAAATGCCGCTGGCCCCCTTGTGTCCGGCAGAGCGCGGCGCAATGATGCCCATGTTTTAAGCGTTATGATATTTTTCAGTTCTTTTCATAAGCATTTCTAGGAGCCTCCCATGCGACGCAGTCAAATCCTCGGTTTTTTGCTGGTACTTTCGGCCCTCAATCTGGCCGCTATGGTGCCCGGCGGTTTTGTCGAAACCCGCCACTTCCCCGATTATAGCGTGACCACCCTTGCCGCGTTCAACGTTTTTCTGACCCTGCTCGGGCTGGTCAGCCTTGCCATGGGGATCCGGTTCATGCGCCGGACCGAGGCCCTCTGGGCGCCGATCCTGCTCTCCTTGGGGTTTCTGGCCGTCTATGTCGCGGATCTGGCAAAGATCTTTCCCGTCGCGACAGAGCCCATGTCGATGGTCCTCAAGGCCCTCGAAGTCTTTGGCAGCCTTCTAGCGGGCGTTACCATCGTGCTTGGTCTGCCCCTGCTGGCCAGACCGCATGAAAGCCATAAGCGCCGCCTGTTCCTGCCGGTCTGGGCGCTATGGGCCTTGGGGCTTCTGGCGGTGATGATCGTGATTTTCGCCACGCTCTCGGCGATGTAGGCCGCGCTACGGCTCTGCAAACTGTGCCGTCACCGGCGAAAGCACCACACCATCATGCTGGCCATCCGCCCAGTCACGCAGACCGGCAATCGATTCCGGCCAAGCCGTCAGCATCACAACCGCCTTGCCGTCACGCTTGGCCTCGAACTCCGCGCGCACCAGTTCGCGCGCGATCCGGCTGGCCCGTTCGCGCCCGTCATCCAGCACGCGCCAGATTCTGGCCTCCGGCCAGTTCTGGCTTTGCGCAAGCTGGTCGGTTGCATTGCTGCCCTTGTCCTGCGTGACAAGCGCCAGCCCGTCGCGCTGCGCCAGCTCCATCAGATGCTGCGCAAGCTGGCGGTTGTTCTGCACCACAGGCTGCACAGGCTCGACAAGCGCCACGGCTTGCGGAACGGCCTGCCGCCATGCCTCCATTGCGACATCCAGATCCTGTGCGGTCGGGGCCTCGGGCAGCCCCGTCATCAGGATAGCCACCTCGACCCCTGCGGCATGATAGGCCTGCGCCGCCATGCGGGCATCCGCCCGCGACGGGTCCAGCACGATCGTCACCGGAAAGCCGAGAGTACGCAGGGTCGTCTCGTCCAGCCCGCCTTTCGCGATCCCGCGGTCGATCAGCATCACCGAAAACAGCGATGTGTCGGCGGGGGCGCTGAAACCGGCCCTGAACCGTTGCCAGGCAGGCGTGTCACCTGCTCCGCCCGCGTCCGGACCGCCTGCCAAGGGGGCCTCGATATGCGCAAGCCGGTCCGTGGGAATGGCGGGGTCCGCGCTTGGGCGCGGCTGTTCACCAGCGGCAAAGACCCGTGGTTTCTGCACGCGGCCATCCGGCAAGACCTGCGATCCGTCCGGCAGAAGCACGATCTCCTGCGCGGTAGAGGCAGCGGGCCGGGGCTCGGTTTGGCCCAAAGCGGCAGGGGGCACGACCTTTGGCTCTTCGACCGCTTCGGCCCCAGGAAGATCGGGCACCACCACCTCGCCCGGAGGCGGTACGGGGATCTGTTCGATGGCAGAGGGCGCCGTGGCCTGCGCATCCTCGGCGGTCTGTGCGGCCTTGGGGTCCGGCGCGGCCTGCCCTGCCGCCGGACGCGGGGCCGGATCGGACAAACGGGCAAATGCCGCATCTCCGCTCCCGTTTTGCACCGGAGCAGGCATGCGCGCATCATGCCGGTCGCCGGCGGGGTCAGACAGCGTTTCGCCGAAGGCAGGAGGTGCATTGGTCGAATCATCGGGGGCCGGAAGCGCCTGCGGCAGACTCGGGCTCTGGTCCGGCACGGGTAACGGCTCGGGCGACAGCACCGATGGGGCAGAGAGGCCATGACCGGCACTCTGGCCCGACCCTGCCGCCTGAGGCGCGCCACCTGCCCGAGCGCCATCGGCAATACGCTCCGTTTCGCCCGTCAGTCCTGCGCTGCTCTGGTTACCGGCAGGCAGGCTCTGTGGAAGCTGCGCTGCATCCTGCCTGCCCACGGGGGCCATCAACGAAACCGCACCCAATCCGAGCACGGAAACGATGGCTCCGGCTGCAACTCCGGATAACAGGCCTCGCACCATCAGGCAAACTCCCTCGTTCTTGCCATTCTCACCGCATAGAGACACGAATTCATGGGTCCCGCCCTTGACCATCGCGCCACGCTGCGGGCATCTATAGCGCGACATCCATCCCGGATCACCCCGGAAAACAGCCACGCAGCGCAAAGCCTGCATCCGCGTGGCCAAAACACTTCCCCGGTACCGGCCCGAAGGCGATAGGCGACCACATGCTACTTCTTATCGATAACTATGACAGCTTCACCTATAATCTGGTGCATTATTTCGGAGAAGTCGGTGCCGATGTAAAAGTTGTCCGCAATGACGCGCTGAACACCCAAGAGGCGATGGGCATGGGCGCCGAGGCCCTTGTGCTCTCGCCCGGTCCGGGCACGCCCGCGCAATCGGGGATCTGTGTACCGCTGACTCTTGCCGCCTTCGAGGCGGGGGTGCCGCTATTCGGCGTGTGCTTGGGCCAGCAAACGATTGGCGAGGCCTTTGGCGGCGATGTCGTGCGCCACACGGAAATCGTGCATGGCAAGATGGGCACCATCCATCACAATGGCAAAGGCGTGTTCCGCGGGCTGCCCTCGCCGCTTCAGGCCACGCGCTACCATTCGCTGGTGGTGGATCGCGAGACCCTGCCCGATTGCCTAGAGGTCACCGCTTGGCTGGAAGATGGCACCATCATGGGGCTGCGCCACAAAGAGAAGCTGATCGAGGGGGTGCAATTCCACCCCGAGTCCATTGCCTCGGAACATGGTCACCAGATGATCCGCAACTTCCTTGAGGATGCGGGCGTGACGCTGAAAGACATGAAGGGCCAAGAGGCATGAGCGATGCAATGAAACCGCTGATCTTTGCGGCCTCCGAGGGACCGCTCAGCCGTGCGCAGGCCGAACATGCCTTCACCCTGCTGTTTCAGGGCGAGGCAACGCCTGCCCAGATCGCAGGGCTTCTGATGGCGATGCGCGCGCGCGGCGAAAGCGTCAGCGAATATGCCGCAGCGGCGGCTGCCATGCGCGCCGCCTGCGTGCCGATTAACGCGCCCGAGGGGGCGATGGATATCGTGGGCACCGGTGGCGATGGCAAGCACACGCTGAATATCTCGACCGCGACGGCCTTTGTGGTGGCGGGGGCCGGCGTGCCTGTGGCCAAACATGGCAACCGCGCGGCCTCGTCCAAGTCGGGGACGGCGGACGTGCAGGGCGAGCTGGGCATCAATGTGATGGCGGGCGTGGAAGCTGCGCAGAAATCGCTGGCGGAAGCCGGTATCGGCTTTCTGATGGCGCAGGTCCATCACCCCGCCATGCGCCATGTGGGGCCTGTGCGGGCCGAATTGGGCTGCAAGACCATTTTCAACATCCTCGGGCCACTGACCAACCCCGCAGGCGTCAAGCGCCAGCTGACGGGTGTCTTTGCCCCCGATCTGATCTGGCCGATGGCCGAGACCTTGCAGCTTCTGGGCAGTGAAAAGGCGTGGCTCGTCTATGGCTCGGATGGCACCGACGAGATTACCATCACCGGTTCGACCACCGTGGCGGCACTCGAGAATAACCAGATCCGCGAATTCGAGATCCACCCCGAGGATGCAGGCCTTCCCGTGCATCCCTTCCGCGATATCGTGGGGGGAACGGCGGCCGAAAATGCCACCGCGCTCCGCGCGATCTTCGGCGGTGAGACATGCGCCTATCGCGATGCGGTGCTGCTGAATGCAGCCGCAGCCTTGGTTGTGGCCGATCGGGCCGCCAACCTGAAAGAGGGCGCTGAAATTGCCGCCCACTCCATCGACAGCGGGGCCGCGCTGCGCGCCCTCGAGACGCTTGCCAAGATCACGCAGGAGGCCACGGCATGAGCACCATTCTGGACAAGATCAAGGCCTATAAGCTGGAAGAAGTGGCCGCCGCCAAACAGGCCCGCCCGCTGGCAGGTCTAGAGGCCGAGGCCCGCGCGCAGGCACCCACACGTGGCTTTGCCAAGGCGCTCTCTGCAAAAGCCGCCGAGGGGTACGGGCTGATTGCCGAGATCAAGAAAGCCTCGCCCTCCAAGGGCCTCATCCGCCCCGATTTCGACCCGCCGAGCCTTGCGAAAGCCTATGAGGAAGGCGGCGCGGCCTGTCTTTCGGTGCTGACCGATACGCCGTCCTTCCAAGGCGCGCCCGAGTTCCTGAGGCAGGCGCGCGCGGCCTGTTCCCTGCCCGCTTTGCGCAAGGACTTCATGTATGACACCTATCAGGTGACCGAAGCCCGTGCTTGGGGCGCCGATTGTATCCTGATCATTCTGGCCTCGGTCGAGGATGGGCAGGCCGCCGAGCTTGAAGCTGCGGCCTTTGACTATGGGATGGATGTGCTGCTTGAGGTGCATAACCGCGAAGAGCTGGATCGTGCATTGGCGCTGAAATCGGCCCTGATGGGGGTGAACAACCGCAACCTCAAGACCTTCGAGGTCACGCTGGATGTCACCCGCGAATTGGCGCCCGTGATCCTTGAGGAAGGCCGCGATCTGGTCTGTGAAAGCGGCATCTTCACCACCGAAGACATGGCCGATATGGCGGGTGTGGGCGCGCGGCGCTTCCTGATCGGGGAAAGCCTGATGCGTCAGGATGATGTGGCGGCAGCCACCAAAGCCCTGCTGACCCTGCCATGAGCCTCTCGCATTTCGACGCTGCGGGTCAGGCCCATATGGTCGATGTCTCGGACAAACCCGTGACCGCCCGCGTGGCCGTGGCGCGCGGCCATGTGGTGATGACGCCCGAGACGCTGGCCTATGTGACACAGGGCACCACCAAGAAGGGCGATGTGCTGGGGATTGCGCGGATTGCGGGCATTCAGGCCACCAAACGCACCGCCGATCTGATCCCGCTGTGCCACCCGCTGCCGATCACCAAGGTCTCGGTGGATCTGACCCCCGATGAGACCCTGCCCGGTGTGCGGGTCGAAGCCACGGTGAAGACCACCGGCCAGACCGGCGTTGAAATGGAGGCTCTGACCGCTGTGTCGGTCGCCTGCCTGACCGTCTATGACATGCTCAAGGCGGTCGAGAAATCCATGCGGATCGAGGGGATCGAGGTCGTGCTGAAGGATGGCGGCAAATCGGGCCGCTACGAGGTGGGTGCATGAGCCTGCTACCTGTCGAAGACGCGCTGGAGCGGGTTCTGGCACTGGTTGCGCCCCTACCGGCTGAAACCGTGCCCCTGCGCGAAGGGGCTGGCCGCGTGATGACCATGCCCGTCACGGCGGGACTGACGCAGCCGCCGTTCTCGGGCTCGGCGATGGATGGCTATTGGCTCGATGCGGCGGACCATCTGCCCTCGGCCAAGCTGCAGGTGGTGGGCGAGTCCGCTGCGGGCCGCAGCTATCAGGGTGAGATCACTCAAGGTCAGGCGATCCGCATCTTCACAGGTGCCCCCGTGCCCCGCGAGGGCGGCGTGGTGGTCTTGCAGGAAAACACCACCCGCGAGGGCGATTGGGTCACGCTGGCGGACAGCCTGTCGGGCAATGGCAACATCCGCCCCAAGGGGCAGGATTTTGCCAAAGGCGCGCCCTTCCACCCTGACCGTCCGCTCAATGCGCGCGATCTGGGGCTGTTGGCGGCGATGAATGTCGCGCAGCTTGAGGTGCATCGCAAACCGGTGGTGGCAATCATTGCCACCGGCGACGAGCTGGTCATGCCCGGCGAGACCCCCGGCCCCGATCAGATCATCTCGTCCAATAGTTTTATCGTGGCCGCTCAGGTCGAGGCGATGGGCGGCATCGCGCGGATGCTGCCGATTGCCCGCGACGACCGCGAGAGCCTGCGCATGGTCTTTGATCTGGCCAAAGGGGCGGATCTGATCGTGACCTCGGGCGGCGCCTCGGTGGGCGATCATGATCTGGTGGGCGAGGTCGCGGCAGAGCTGGGGCTTGAGCGCAGCTTCTGGAAAATCGCCATGCGTCCGGGCAAGCCGCTGATGGCGGGACGGATGGGGGAGGCGGTTCTGCTGGGGCTGCCGGGCAATCCGGTCTCGGCCACGGTCTGCGCCGAGCTGTTCCTGAAGCCGATGCTGGCCAAGATGCAGGGGCGCGATCCGCAGATCACCCCGCGCCGCGCGGTGCTGGGGCGTGATCTCGGGCCGACAGGACCGCGCACCCATTACATGCGCGCCTGTCTGAGCGCGCCCGACGGGCTGCCGGTGATCATGCCCTTCGACAATCAGGACAGTGCGATCCTGTCGATCCTTGCCCAAGCCGATGCCCTGTTGATTTGCGAACGCGACAGCGGGCCGCACAAACAGGGAACGGAGATGTGCTATCTGCCTTTGATGTAAATGAAAATCCTGTTCCGCAATTGACACGGAACAGGAACACAGATAGAACTTTAAACGAACATGCCTTGACATGCGCGATTTTTTTGGCCGGAGACTCGGATGCTGACCCGCAAACAGTTGGAATTGCTTAATTTCATTAACCATCGTTTGCAGCAGGATGGGGTGCCGCCCTCGTTTGACGAAATGAAAGATGCGCTGGAGTTGCGGTCGAAGTCGGGCATCCACCGGCTGATCACCGCATTGGAAGAACGCGGCTTCATCCGGCGTCTGGCGCATCGCGCACGGGCCATCGAGATTTTGAAACTGCCGGAAACCCTGGAAAAGAACGAGGCTTCCAAATCCGGCTTCTCGCCCTCGGTGATTGAAGGCGGGCGGCCCGAACGCCCCTCACAGGCGATGGAAATCGAGGCGATCCACGCATTGGAACTGCCCGTTATGGGCCGGATCGCGGCGGGTGTGCCGATCGAGGCGATCTCGGAAGTCTCGCATCACGTGGCCGTTCCGGGCACGATGCTGGCGGGGGCGGGACGCCATTACGCGCTGGAAGTGCGCGGGGATTCCATGATCGAGGCGGGCATCAATGACGGCGATATCGTCGTGATCCGCGAACAATCCACCGCCGAGAATGGCGAGATTGTCGTGGCGCTGGTGGATGAAACCGAGGCGACGCTGAAGAAATTCTACCGCCGCAGCGGCATGATTGCGCTGGAGGCCGCCAATCCCGCCTATGAAACCCGCATGCTACGCGGCGATCAGGTGCGCGTGCAGGGCCGTCTGGTCGGTCTGATCCGCAGCTACTGAAACGCCTCGGGCGCGGTCCAGAGCCTGCGCCCGACCTTGTCGCTGACCGTGGTCAGCGATCCTGCCTGATCCCATGAGACCGCGCCGGTCTGTGCCAGACGCGTTCTGTCCCAGATCGTGCATGCCTCGGGCGCTGCCTGCCGCGTTTGTGGCAAAGCTGCCGCAATCACGATCAACGCACCGGCATGACAATAGGAGGCAAGATGGTCCGGCGCGGCCTTGCCTGTCAGATGCACCAGATCGCGCCCCTGCCAATGCGCCACACGCACGCCCCCCTCACCAGCCCAGGCCGGACGTGCCGCAGCCTCGGAAACCGGCGCGACATCCCCGTCGGCATCCAGCCAAACACCCGCCACAAATCCGGCCCCATCGCGCGAAAGGGCGCGCCCCTGCGGTGTCATCAGCCCGACCTGCTCGGCCTCGGGGGCCACGATCAGCGCCGGACGCGGACTGGCAGACCAGCGCAGCGCCGCCAGACATAGCAGCGCCAGCGCCAGCACCCTGCCCGTTCGACGCGACAGCACAAACAGCATCGCCCCGCCCCCCATCAGCGCCACCACCTGCTCGGGCGGGGCTTTGACGGCGGTCACCGATCCGGGCCATCCGGCCACCATATCCGCCACTCCCAACAGCCAGCCCGTGCCAAGGCCAAGCACCCAGAACGCGGGCGCCGCCAGCCTGAAAGGGGCCAGCGCCAATGCAATCAGCCCCGCCGGCATGATGATCAGCCCCATCGCGGGCACGGCCAGCAGATTGGCCACCAGCCCGTAATCGGCCACCCGATGGAACGTGGCTGCGGTCAGGGGCGCGGTCGCCAGCCCTGCAATCAACGAGCTGGCCGCAAACCCCAGCGGCGCACGGATCAGCTTCGGCAGGCGTTTCGTGTGGCGCGTCCATGCCCCCAACCCGACAATCAGCGCGGTCGTGGCCGCGAAGGACAGCTGGAAGCCGGGATTGAGCAGGGCCTCGGGGGTGACAAGCAAGATAACGATCGCCGCCAAAGCGACATTGCGCAGGCTCAGGGCGCGGCGGTCACAAAGCACCGCCCCCAGCATCACCGCTGCCATCACCCATGCCCGCTGGGTCGAGACCTGCCCCCCCGAAAGCCACAGATAGAAAGTAGCGGCCAGAAGCGCCACCACGGCGGCAATCTTGCGCGCGGGCCATAAAAGCGCAGGCCGGCCCAGTGCCGCCAGACAGAACCGCACGAAGCCAAAGACCAACCCCGTCACCAGACCGACATGCAGCCCCGAGATCGCCACCACATGGTAGATATTGGCGTTGCGCATCACCTCGTTGGTCTCTTGCGACAGCGCAGAGCGATCCCCCGTCAGAATGGCGCTGGCAATGGCACCGGCCTGCCCCGGAACGCGGGCCCGGATCAGCTGTGACAGCCGGTCGCGCAAACGGTTGGCCAGCAGGTCCGCCGCCTGTGGCGGAGCAATCAGCATCACCGGAACGCGGCTGTAGCCCACGGCACCAAGCCCCTGAAAAAAGGCGATACGGCGGAAATCGAACGCCTCCGGCGCAGCGGGTGGCGGGGGCGGCATCAGATGGGCCGTCAGCATGACACGCTGCCCCGGCCGAAGATCCAGATGACCCTGCGCGGCATGTAGCGACACCCGCACCCGTCCGGGCAGGGCCTCGGGAGCGACACGGTCCAGCCGCACCTGATCGAGCAACAATCGGGGCTGGTCCGCCGCGCTGCGATCCAGCCCGAGCACCCGCCCCTCCACCGTACCGTAATACCGGAAGGACAGCACCGGCGCTTGCACCAGATGCGCCCGCAGCCCCGCCATACAAAACCCAAGCGCCATCAGCCCCAGAAAGGCCGCCGGAAACCATGCCACCATCGGCAACCGCCTTCTGGCGGCCAGCGCGCAGACCATAAGCCCCGCCGCCAATATATAGGCAGATGGCCCCGGCTCCGACAGCAGCGCAAACCACGCCCCGATTCCCGACGCCAGCGCCAACGGTGCCCAAAGGAGGATCTCGGCATAGGCCTGCATCAGGCGCACAACCCGTCCCGCAGCCCATATGCCAAGCCATGAGACACGGGCGGCAGCCATATGATCTTGCGGCAAAACCTCACTCATCGCGACCGTCCTCCCCCGAAAAACCACGGCGCATCTCTGCGGATTGCGGAAGCGCCCGCCATGACCATTGTCCGTGCCTCTTGTCCGTGCCCCTTGTCCTTCCGGGCCATGCCTCTTATTCATCGACGCAAAGAAACCCGGGAAGCTATGGCGCACAGGCTCTGCGAACATGGTTTCCAAATGCTTAATGCGCGCCTCTGGCGCCTCGAAAGGCCCTCAAGATGTCCGACCAGATCGTCACCCGTTTTGCCCCCTCGCCGACCGGCTATCTGCATATCGGGGGCGCGCGCACGGCGCTTTTCAACTGGCTTTATGCGCGCCATATGGGCGGCAAGGTGCTTTTGCGGATCGAGGATACCGACAGGGAGCGCTCGACCGATGCGGCGACCGCTGCCATCATGAAGGGGCTGGACTGGCTGGGGCTCGATTTCGACAGCGACCCGATCAGCCAGTTCGAACGCGCCCCCCGTCATGCCGAGGTCGCCAACGAGATGCTGGCCCGCGGTGTCGCCTATAAGTGCTTCTCCAGCCAGGACGAGATCCAGGCCTTCCGCGATGCCGCCAAAGCCGAGGGCAAATCGACCCTGTTCCGCAGCCCGTGGCGCGATGCCGACCCTGCGACCCATCCCGACGCGCCCTTCGTGATCCGCGTGAAAGCGCCACTGGAAGGCAAAACGGTGATCCATGATGCCGTTCAGGGCGATGTGACGATCCGTAACGACCAGCTCGATGACATGATCTGTTTACGTTCGGATGGTACGCCCACCTATATGCTGGCGGTTGTGGTGGATGATCATGATATGGGCGTGACGCATGTCATCCGTGGCGATGACCACCTGACGAATACCGCCCGCCAGATGCTGGTCTATAACGCGATGGAATGGGCGGTTCCGACTTTCGCGCATATTCCGCTGATCCACGGCCCCGATGGCAAGAAACTGTCCAAGCGCCACGGCGCGGTCGGTCTGGAAGAGTATCAGGCGATGGGGTATCCGGCGGCAGGGATGCGCAACTATCTGACGCGGCTTGGCTGGAGCCACGGCGACGATGAGTTTTTCACGGATGCGCAAGCGCGTGAATGGTTCGATCTGGGCGGAATCGGCAAATCGCCGGCCCGCCTCGATTTCAAGAAGCTGGCCAATATCTGCGGCCAGCATATCGCCGTGATGGATGATGCCGATATTGTTGCTCAAATTGACGGCTATTTGGAGGCGGCAAAACAACCTCTGCTCAGCGACGCACAGAAAAACGATCTGACCCGCGCAATGTACTGCCTGAAAGATCGTGCGAAGACATTCCCGGAACTCATTGAAAAAGCGTCTTTTATCCTCAATCAACGGCCATTGGAGCTGGATGAGAAATCGCAAAAGGCGCTTGATCCGGTATACCGTGGTATTCTGAAAGAATTGACGCCGCAGTTGCAAAATGCTAGCTGGACGCGAGAGGAATTGGAGGCCATCGTACAATCTGTTGCAGAGGCGCATGAAATGGGGCTTGGCAAGCTCGCTTCCCCCTTGCGCGCGGCTCTGGCAGGGCGTTCAGTGAGCCCTAGTGTATTCGATATGATGCTGACCCTCGGTCGAGACGAGACCGTGGCGAGGCTTGAGGATCAGGTGGCCTGAGGCCGGGCCACCTTCCGGCTCGACCGGATAACAACGACCGGCGCGGCCCAGCCGGCATTACGAAAGGGAACCCAATGGCTGATAGAACGGCGACGCTCACCCTGGACGGGAAGTCTTACGACCTCCCCGTACTCTCCCCAGCAGCAGGCCCGGATGTTATTGATATCCGCAAGCTCTATGCGCAGGCTGACGTCTTTACCTATGACCCGGGCTTCACCTCGACCGCGTCTTGTGAATCCGCAATCACCTATATCGATGGGAATAAGGGCGAGCTTCTGTATCGCGGCTATCCCATCGAACAGCTTGCACAGAAATCGCATTATCTCGAAACCTGCTACCTGCTTCTCTACGGGGAACTGCCGAACAAGGCACAGATGGAAGATTTCGAATATCGCGTGACCCGTCACACGATGCTGCACGAGCAGATCAACAACTTCTTCCGTGGCTTCCGCCGCGATGCCCACCCGATGGCGACGATGGTCGGCGTTGTGGGCGGCCTGTCGGCTTTCTATCACGACAGCCTCGACATCACCGATCCGTGGCAACGTGAAGTGGCCGCGATCCGCATGATCGCCAAACTGCCGACCATCGCGGCGATGGCCTATAAATATTCGATCGGTCAGCCGATCGTCTATCCGCGCAACGATCTCGATTACGCGTCGAACTTCCTGCATATGTGCTTCGCCGTTCCGGCAGAGCCCTATCACGTGGAACCGGCGCTGGCGAAGGCGATGGACCGCATCATGATGCTCCATGCCGATCACGAGCAGAACGCATCGACCTCGACCGTGCGTCTGGCGGGCTCTTCGGGGGCGAACCCCTTCGCCTGTATCGCAGCCGGCATCGCCTGCCTCTGGGGTCCGGCGCATGGTGGCGCAAACCAGGCTTGCCTGGAAATGCTGCGCGAAATCGGCACCGTGGATCGTATTCCGGAATTCATCGCCCGTGCGAAAGACAAGAACGATCCCTTCAAGCTGATGGGCTTCGGTCACCGCGTCTACAAGAATTTCGACCCGCGGGCGAAGGTCATGAAAGAATCGGCGGACGAGGTTCTGGGCCTTCTGGGCGTGGAAAACAATCCGCTGCTGCAAGTGGCCAAAGAGCTTGAGAAAATCGCGCTGGAAGACGAGTATTTCATCGAGAAAAAACTCTACCCCAACGTCGATTTCTACTCGGGGATCATCCTCGAGGCGATGGGCTTCCCGACCGCGATGTTCACCCCGATCTTCGCGCTGTCGCGGACCATCGGCTGGATTTCGCAATGGAAAGAGATGATCGAGGATCCGACCGGCAAGATCGGCCGTCCGCGCCAGCTCTATACCGGTGCGACCGCGCGCGACTATACCGATGTCGCAACCCGCTAAGCTTCAAAGCTGCATTTGATACAGATCATGGAAAGGCCGGGAATTTCCCGGCCTTTTCGCATGCATATCTTTCGGAAGCTGCGCCGGAGGGGGCGAAGACCCCGACCGGTTTCCTGCGGGCCTCGATGGCGCGCAGGAAACCGCCCCCCTCCGGCACAGCGCCTCCGACACCACCCAAGACCGCCCCCCGTACTGCCCCCGTACTGCCACGGGGCCCAAAAGAAGGACCGCCCCATGACAGACCACAGCACGGGCAAGAAACTCGCCCTGATCACCGGTGCCTCACGCGGATTGGGGGCAGGCCTTGCCGAAGGTCTTGCCGCACGCGGCTATCACATCATGGCCGTGGCACGCACCGTTGGCGGGCTGGAAGATCTCGACGACCGCATTCAGGCGCAGGGCGGTCAGGCCACGCTTGCCCCCCTCGACCTGAAAGATCCGGCACAGGCCCAACATCTGGGCCAGTCGGTGGCTGACCGCTGGGGCGGGATCGACCTGTGGTGCCATACCGCGATCCACGGCACACCGCTCAGCCCCGCAGGCCATATCGCACAAAAAGACATGGAAGCCGCCATCGCGGTCAATCTGACCACCACGGCAATGCTGATCCCGATGCTGGAGCCGCTGCTGCGCGCCCGCAACGGACAGGCCGTCTTCTTCGACGATTGCCATGCCGGCGAGAAATTCTTCGGCACCTACGGGGCAACCAAAGCCGCTCAAATGGCGCTTGTGCGCTCTTGGGCCGCCGAGAATGACAGCATCGGCCCCAAGGTCACCATTCTGGCGCCGAAGCCGATGCCCACCGGACTGCGCGCCCGCTTCTTCCCCGGCGAGGACCGCGCCCCCCTCGCCCGTCCGCGCGACGAGGCCGCCCGCCTGCTGGATCTGCTGCTGCCCGAAACCGCGACCGCCTGAGACAGGCCGTCCCATGCGCCTGCCCCGCACAACAGGCCCGGAACGCCCCCCCGTCAGGGCGGCACAAACCGCATTGCGGCGATGTTGCAACGCCCCGCAAGCTTTCCGCCCGCCCCCTAGGGGGTGGGCGCTTTACCGCCTGAGATGCCCGCGTTATCACCGAAGGCACAGATAGAACCGGGGGACAGAGGCGATGCGCATTCTCATTACCAATGATGACGGGATAAATGCGGCAGGTCTTGCTGTCTTGCAGGAAATCGCGGAAAGCCTTGCCGGTCCCACCGGCGAGGTCTGGACCGTCGCTCCTGCCTTCGAACAATCGGGGGTCGGCCATTGCATCAGCTATTCGCGCCCCATGCTCACGGCCGAGCTGGGCCCCCGCCGCGTTGCGGTCGAAGGCAGCCCCGCCGACTGCGTGCTGGCCGGCCTCTATGATGTGCTCACCGATGGCCGTCCCGACCTGATCCTCTCGGGGGTCAATCGTGGCAATAACTCCGCTGAAAACGCGCTTTATTCCGGCACGCTGGGCGGGGCGATGGAGGGCGCGCTGCAAGGCATTCCCGCCATTGGCCTGAGCCAGTTCATGGGGCCGCGCACCAGCTGCCTCGACGACCCCTTTGACGCCGCCCGCCAGCATGGCCCCGCCCTTGTGCGCAAGCTGTGGGAAAAGGGCATCTGGGATGACGGCCCCTATCGTGTGTTCTACAGCATCAACTTCCCGCCGGTCGCGGGGGCCGATGTGGCAGGGACCAGGGTCGCGCCTATGGGCTATCGCACCGACAGTTTCTTCACCACCGAGGCCACGCATTCGCCCTCGGGGAAAAAGTTCCTTTGGGTCAAGGGCGGCCCGCAGCATACCGCCACCGCCCCCGGCACCGATGCCGCGCTCAATCTCGAAGGGTATATCTCGGTCACCCCCATGCGCGCCGATCTGACCGCACATGACGTGCTCGACAGCCTGAAGACGGCCATCGAATGACCCCGTCCGAGGAAGAGGCCGAGCGCAAGATGCGCTTTCTGTTCCAGATCCGCTCGCGCGGGGTGACGGATGCGGCCGTGCTGAAGGTGATGGAACGGATCGACCGCGGGCGCTTCGTGCGGGGGATCTTTGCCGAGCGCGCCTATGAGGATATGCCGCTGCCGATCAGTTGCGGCCAGACCATCAGCCAGCCCTCGATCGTGGGGCTGATGACACAGGCGCTAGAGATCGGCCCGCGCGATACGGTGCTGGAGGTCGGCACAGGCTCGGGCTATCAGGCCGCAATCCTGTCGGGGCTGGCACGCCGCGTGTATACCGTCGACCGCTACAAGCAGCTTGTGCGCGATGCCGAAGACCTGTTCCGCGAGATGGATCTGTCAAATATCGTCGCCATTACCGGCGATGGCAGCTTTGGCCTGCCCGATCAGGCCCCCTTTGATCGTATCATCGTGACAGCCGCCGCCGAAGACCCGCCGGGGCCCCTCTTGTCGCAACTCAAGCCGGGCGGTATCATGGTGCTGCCCGTTGGCCAGTCCGACACGGTCCAAAGCCTGATCCGCGTCCGGCGGCTTGAAACCGGCTTCGACTACGAAGAACTGCGTTCCGTGCGGTTCGTGCCCTTGGTCGAGGGGCTTGCAAACGAATAAGGCCCGCCGGGTTGCGGTTCCCGACCCAAAGGCTAAAACGACCCGAGAGGGAATAGGAACCAATGAGGAAGAAGCGCCGATGACATCTTACAGACGCCCCCGTCTTGCAACCTTTCTGATGCTGGGCGGTTCCGCAGTTGCGCTGGCCGCCTGTATGCCGTCCGGCAATTTCGATCCGGATCTGCGCAAATACTCCCAGATCGGCTTCGATACCAGCGATGCGGCCCAACGTGCCACCGCGCCGCGTCCGCAATCGGACACGCGCGGCATCATCTCCTATCCCAATTATCAGGTCGCGGTCGCCAGCCGTGGCGATACGGTGGCCAGCGTGGCCGCGCGCGTGGGCGTCAATGCCAATGATCTGGCGCGTTACAATGCCATCGGCACCGATACCGTGCTCAATCAGGGGGCCGTGCTTGTCCTGCCCAGCCGCGTGCAAGAGCCTGCCGGTTCGGGCAGCTATACCGGCGCGGGCGCAACCGCAAGCGGCGGGGCGGACACCATTGACATCACCTCGCTGGCCTCCAATGCCATCGACCGCTCGCAATCGGGCCAGACCGCCAGCGCGCCCCCCAAAGCCAGCGCGCCGGTTGCCGGCAAGCCCGCAGGGCCCGAGCCGGTACGCCATCGCGTGGCCCGTGGCGAGACCGCCTATTCCATCGCACGTTATTACAACGTCTCGGTCCGCTCGCTGGCCGACTGGAACGGGCTGCCGTCGGATATGAGCGTGCATGAGGGCCAGTATCTGCTGATCCCGACCGCTTTGCCCAGCCAATCGGGGCAAGCCACCACCAGCAAGCCCGGTCAGGGCAGCGCGACGCCCACCCCGCCCTCGGCCGCCGAACCGCTGCCGCAGCAAAAAACCACCCCCGGCTCGGCCCCTGTGGATACCTCTGCTGTGCCCAATCTCAGCAAGCAGGTCAGCGCCTCCAGTTCGTCGCGCCTGCTGATGCCGGTCAACGGGTCGATCATCCGTCCCTATGTAAAAAAGAAAAACGACGGGGTGGATATCTCTGCCGCGCCCGGCACGCCCGTCAAGGCAGCAGCCGATGGCACGGTTGCCGCCATCACCAAAGATACCGAGCAGGTGCCGATCCTTGTTCTGCGCCATGCCGATGGCCTGCTGACGGTCTATGCCAATATCGACAATATCGCGGTGTCGAAAGATGCCACCGTCAAGCGCGGCCAGACCATTGCCAAAGTGCGTCAGAACGATCCGGGCTTTGTGCATTTCGAGGTGCGCCAAGGCTACGAGAGCGTCGACCCGATGCCCTATCTGCAATAACGGCGCGCTCCGCCCAGAAATATCCACACAGCAAAAAGGGGCCGTCGCGGCCCCTTTTCTTTGCCCGCTCAGCGCCTGCCGCGCGCCGCAAAGGCCAGCCGCTCGAACAGATGCACGTCCTGTTCGTTTTTCAAAAGCGCGCCATGCAGCTTCGGCAACAGGCTGCCCCCGTCCGCTTTCAGATATTCGGGGGCAAGATCCTCGATCAACAGAAGCTTGATCCAGTCCAGCACTTCCGAGGTCGAGGGTTTCTTCTTCAAACCCGGCGTCTCGCGGATCTCGTAAAACCGCGTCAGCGCCTCGGCCAGCAGCTTGGGTTTGATCTGCGGGAAATGCACCTCGACAATCTTGGCCAGCGTCTCGGGGTCGGGGAAGCGGATATAATGGAAGAAACAGCGCCGCAGGAAGGCGTCGGGCAGCTCTTTCTCGTTATTCGAGGTGATGATGACCACGGGGCGATGGCGTGCGCGAATGGTCTCGCCCGTCTCGTAGACATGGAATTCCATCCGGTCGAGTTCCTGCAACAGATCATTGGGGAACTCGATATCGGCCTTGTCGATCTCGTCAATCAGCAGCACCACCCGCTCGGGGGCCGCAAAGGCCTGCCAGATCTTGCCATGACGGATGTAATGGCCGATCTCGCTGACTTTCGGATCGCCAAGCTGGCTATCGCGCAGCCGCGACACGGCATCATATTCGTAAAGCCCCTGCTGCGCGCGCGTGCTGGATTTGATCCCCCATTCGATCATATCCATCCCCAGCGCCTGTGCCACCTGACGCGCAAGCTCCGTTTTGCCGGTGCCGGGTTCGCCCTTGACCAGCAGCGGGCGCTCCAGCGCCACGGCCGCATTGACGGCCACGGTCAGATCCGCAGGCGCGATATAGCTTTCGGTGGATTGGAATTGCATGATTATTTCCCTGATGGCGGCCTTGACCACCCTATTCTGCCGCCGTTTTGGCCGCAAGAAAAAGACTTTTTGCACAAAAAATAAGCATCGCTTTTAAAATAAGCAGGCAGATACGCAGAGACGTGACAAACAGTCTTTGGTCAGGTATTCGGGCGGCAAGGAATCGTGCCACGCTCAGGGGCATGTTTCCCGAACTAACAAAGGGTCAGGCACCATAGAAAGGCCAGTCATGAAACCCGAGATCTTTCTTCCGGATGATTATCGCCCGGCTGAAGACGAGCCGTTCATGAACGATCGTCAACTGGAATATTTCCGTCGCAAGCTGATGAATTGGAAACACGAGCTTCTCGCACAATCCGCAGAGACCCTCGAAGGTCTGGCAGATTCCGCAAGATCCGTGCCCGATGTGGCAGACCGTGCGTCGGAAGAAACCGATCGCGCACTGGAACTGCGCACCCGTGACCGCCAGCGCAAACTGGTTGTCAAGATTGATGCCGCACTGCGCCGCATTGATGAAGGCGAGTTCGGCTATTGTGAAAAGACCGGCGAGCCGATCTCGCTGAAACGTCTTGATGCCCGCCCCATCGCAACGATGACGCTGGAAGCCCAAGAGCGCCATGAGCGCCGTGAGCGGGTTCATCGCGACGACTGACGGGCGTGGGCTTTGCCTGCGTTTTTTTGTCTTTTCGGCCTGCTTGCATCTGCCAATGGCTTTTCTGCATTGCGGGTATCTGGTTAATGTTGTCTGAGTATCCGCACCCCGGCATGGATCATCCGTGCCGGTGGTTGCTTATATGAGGGCGAGGTTCACATGCTGGTCGGCAGAGAGTTCACCATCCTTGGGGCGGGCATCTCGGGTTTGGCGCTTGCACGCGCCTTGGCGATGCATGGCGCGCGGGTCACGGTGCTTGAACAGGCCCCCGAACTGGCAGAGGTCGGCGCGGGCTTGCAGATCTCGCCCAATGGCATGCGGGTGATCGAGGCACTGGGGCTAGGCGCAGGCCTGTGCAGGACAAGCCCCCGCCTGCAGGCGGTCGAGCTGTTCAACGGCGAAACCGGCCAGCGCGTGACACGGCTTGATATGGCTGCCCGCCGCCCCGAAGCCCCCTACCATTTCCTCCGCCGCCCCGATCTGGTCGATGTACTGGCCCAAGGCGCCATTGATGCAGGGGTCGAGATCCGGCTGGGCGAGAAAATCGAACGCGTCGAGATTTCCCCCGACGGGCCGACGCTGCATTTCGCCGACGGGCATATGGCCCGCCCCGGCACCGTTCTTGGTGCGGACGGGCTGCACTCGAAACTGCGCATGGCCCTGAATGGCGAGGCGAAACCCTTTTTCACCAATCAGGTGGCCTGGCGAGCGATGGTGCCGATGACGGGCGACACCACGCCCATCGCCCGCGTCTTCATGGGGGCGAAAAAACATCTGGTCAGCTATCCGCTGTCAAACGGCATGCGCAATATCGTTGCCGTGGAAGAACGTAGACGCTGGGCCGAGGAAAGCTGGCATATCCGCGATGACGCCATGACATTACGGGTGGCCTTCGAGGACTTCTGCCCCGAGGTGCGGGGCTGGCTTGAACAGGTCGAAGAGCCTTATCTTTGGGGCCTGTTCCGCCACCCTGTCGCCGCGCGCTGGTTTGGTCCGGGCTGTGCGATACTGGGTGACGCGGCGCATCCCACCCTCCCCTTTCTTGCACAGGGCGCGAATATGGGGCTGGAGGATGCATGGATTCTGGCACAGGCCCTTGCCCTGCATAACGAGGACGAGGTGGCTTTTGCCGCCTATCAGACCGCACGGATCGAGCGTTGCCGCGCCATTGTCGAGGCCGCCAACAAGAATGCGCGCAATTACCACCTGTCGGGGATCAGCCGCGTGATCGGCCATCTGGGGATTCGCGCGGTCTCGAAATTCGCGCCGGATCTTCTGATTGGCAAATATGACTGGATCTATGAATACGATCCAACGCAGGTTTTGCGGGCAAACTGAGCCCCGCATGCCGCGAACAGCACGGCTTGGTCCTGCCAGCTCTTCCCAAAGCCCCTAGGCGGGTCTAAAGACACTGTGACTGCGGGAAACGTCCCGTGCAACCAGACCCAGCGGGATGAGCCCGCACAATCAGACAAGGCCTGCTATGGATATCATCACGACCACCGAAGCGCTTGCAGAGATCTGCGAAGCCGCAAAGGCGGAACCCTATGTCACGCTGGATACCGAGTTTCTGCGCGAACGCACCTATTGGTCGAAGCTCTGCCTTGTCCAGATGGCGCTGCCCAACCATGACGGGGTCGAGGGGCGCGCGGCGCTGATCGACCCGCTGGCCAAGGGTATCTCGCTCGAGCCGCTTTACGACCTTTTCCGCCACAAGGCGACGGTGAAGGTGTTCCATGCCGCGCGGCAGGATCTGGAAATCTTCTTTACCGATGCCAAGGTCTTCCCCGACCCGCTCTTTGACACGCAGGTGGCCGCGATGGTCTGCGGCTTTGGCGAACAGGTGGGCTACGAGACGCTGGTGCGCAAGATCGCCAAGCAGTCTCTCGACAAGACTTCGCGCTTCACCGACTGGTCGCGCCGTCCGCTGAGTGCGGCACAGCAGAATTACGCCATCGCCGATGTGACCCATCTGCGGGTGATCTACGAGTTTCTGGCCAAGCAGCTCAAGAAATCCGGTCGTGCGCCTTGGGTTGAAGAAGAGGTGGGCATTCTGCTCAACCCCGAAACCTATATCACCCGGCCCGAGGATGCGTGGCTGCGCGTGAAGACCCGCACCCATTCGGGCAAGTTCCTGTCGGTCGTGCGCGAGCTGGCGCGTTTCCGCGAAGGGTTTGCGCAAAACCGCAATATCCCGCGCTCGCGGATCTTCAAGGATGACGCGCTGCTGGAACTGGCCTCGACCAAGCCCGTGAGCCTTGATGATCTGGGAAAATCGCGGCTCCTGTTGCGCGAGGCCCGCAAGGGCGAGATTGCCGAAGGGATCATCACCGCGGTCAAAGAAGGACTTGCCGTTCCTGCCGACAAGATGCCCAAGGTGCAGAGCGACAACGACCATCTGCAAGTGGATTCCGCTCTGGCCGATCTCTTGCGGGTGCTGTTGAAGGCGAAATCGAACCAGACGGGGGTGGCGCCGAAGCTGATCGCCTCGTCCTCCGATCTGGACCATATCGCCGCAGGCAAGCGCGATGTGCCCGCGCTTTCGGGATGGCGGCGCGAGGTTTTCGGCGAAGATGCCTTGCGTCTTGCCCAAGGCAAAATCGCGCTTTCGGCTGAAAATGGCGATGTGAAGCTGGTCACGCTGTAAGACCGGCCTCAGGGCACCATTACAGGACCACATACGGGGCGCGCTGTCCGGCGGCGCCCCGTTTCCATTTGGCGCAGCTTTGTGCAATAGTGACAAAGGCTGCCCCTCTGATCTTGCGGCAGCAAGCGTTCCCCCATCCGGACACACGACGACGGGGACTTGTGCGCCAGCTTAACGCAAGAACAGCAGCCGTAGCCCCGCAGCGGCGAACACGGCCGCCATCGCGCCTTCGATCCAACGCCTGGCCCGTTGATAGCGCGCGACCACGAGGCTTGCGGAAAACCCCAGCGCATAACCGAAATTCACGCAGACCCCCAGCCCCGCGCAGCCCGCAAACAGCAAGGCCATATCGCCTGCCCCCGCCCCTTCCGGCACTCCAAGCGTAAAGATTGCAGCCCAGCCGAGGATCGCCTTTGGATTGGTCAGATGCAGGAGAAGCCCGCGCCGGTAGGCCTGCCCAGAGCTCTGCGGGCGGAGACTGGCAACCGCGCCCTGCCCGGCCGCCGCCCGCAGGGTTTTCCATGCCAGATACAGCAGATACAGCCCGCCCAGAATCTTCAGCCCCCAAAGAAGCCGGGCAGCCCCCATCAACAGCGCCCCCACCCCGAGCGCCGTAAGACCGGCCCAGACCAGACTGCCGCTGACCACCCCCGCAGCAAGGGCCAGCGCCGTCCGCCGCCCCGACCCCATCGCGGCCCCCATGATCGCCAATGTGCTCGGGCCGGGGCTGGCGACCGCCAGAAAATAGGCGATATAGGCCAAGAGAAGATGCGACATGAAAAAACCTCCTGCGATCCACAGGAGGCTATCCATCCGTCAGGAACTGGCAAGCCTTAACGGCCCGCCTCCGGACCCTAGCGGCTTGCGCTGCGCGAATTCGAGGCACCGGTGACGGTCACCCGACGCACATCGGCCAGTTTGAAATTGTCGATATAGGCCGCAGCGGTGATCTGGCGCGACCCGACCGTGCCGGCACGGTGGGCCTCGGCGCTCTCGGCGGAAGGCGGATAGCCGACCATCGTATAATGGATCTCGCCATTGACCGGACGCCCGTCATTTTCCGCAATCAGCGCGACATCCCACCAGCCTTGTGTCGGCGGCAGGCCCGTCACCTCGACGATTGCCCCTGCCGAGGTCTTGCGGATTTCCAGCGATGTGATCTGCGCGATAACGCTGCGGTTATCGGCCAGCGCCGCCGCATATCCGCCTTTCGGCGCAAGGCTCGGCGTGGACGTCTTTTCGGTCGAAGAACCGAACCAGTTCCACGGATTCATACGGCTTTCGCGGATGCTGCCACAGGCGGAAAGGGCCAGCACGATGGCAAGCGAAGCAAGGAACGGTTTTCTCATGGTCTCTCCGGCACTTGATCTTCTTTTCCCTAGCCTATCGCGCGGGCTTTGAAAAGGCGACACTGGACCCTTGCGCGGACTGGGTCTAGGTAGAAGCCAAGAAACAGGCTGCGGAGTGGGAAGATGGCCAGCGAAGCTTTTGAAGAAATCGCCGATACATTCGAATTTCTGGACGATTGGGAAGACCGCTATCGCCATGTGATCGAGTTGGGCAAGGAGATGCCCCATCTTGACGATGCCGTGAAAGTGCCTGCAACCAAGGTCGAGGGCTGCGCCAGTCAGGTCTGGCTGCTGCCGCGGATCGAGGGCACCGGCCCCGAGGCCCGTTTCAATTTCCAAGGTGAGTCGGATGCGATGATCGTTCAGGGGCTGATCGCCATTCTGCACGCGCTCTATTCCGGCCTGACCGTGTCCGAGGTCACCGCCACCAATGCCGAGGCCGAACTGGCCCGTCTGGGGCTGAATGACCACCTCTCCGCCCAGCGCTCGAACGGGCTGCGCGCGATGGTCGAGCGGATCCGGCTTCTGGCAGCAGAGGCCGCGACCGCCTGAAACACCACCTCCAACCATCCCCGCCCTGGCCCGGACCAAGGATCCGGGCCCTGGGTCTTGGATGCCGCGCTTATTTTACGGCAGCCACCACGATCACCTCGACCAGATAGTCCGGCGCGGCCAGTTTCGATTCGCCAGTCGCCCGAGCGGGGGCGTGGCCTGCCGCGACCCATGCATCCCATACGGCATTCATTTCGGCAAAATCGGCCATATCGGCCAGCCAGATCTGCGCGCTCAGGATATGCTCCTTGTCCGAACCGGCTTCGGCCAGCAGACGGTCGACCTCGGCCAGCGCGTCGCGGGTCTGATCCGCAACCGATTTACCGGGCGTCCCCACCTGACCGGCCAGATAGACGGTGCCATTATGGACGACGGCGGCGCTCATACGCGCACCACATTCGATACGTTTGATCGTCATTGATCTGTCCCTTCCACTGTTGTGACAAGACAGGCCGATAGCCTGTTCCCCCCGCCATTTCCAGCGGCAATAACGCCAGCGCCCCGCGCCCTGTCGCTGTAAGAAGAGGACACCCTGTCCAAGCCGCCAATCCGCAGCGGTACGGCCGTTTCCATAGATCAGCCGCCTTGCGCACAGCCTATGGACAAACCCCGAGACCCGCGCCAGAGGCGGCACAGACGGACCAAAGCGGCTCTTTTGCCAGACGCTGTGAAGCCCTTCCATATCCGGAAGAACCGCAACCGATAGCATCTGGCCCTGTCAATGCTGGCACAGCGGAGCACCTCGATCCCAGATCCGGTCAATCCGGCTGTGCCTTCCGGCATCTCTCCCCCTCGAAAGCGCATCGCACGTATCAAGAGACAAGCGCGGGTTGGTAACCGGCGCTTTGCCCCCCTCTCACCCAAGGCATCCGCCCTGAACGCCGGCAAAACGCAAACCTCCGAGACAGCACAGCATCAGTCGTATAGCGGCGCAGCTTCAGCCGAAGCTGTTCATCTAGCGCCCTGTGAGACGCGTTGCGGCCAGCAAGGGTCACTCTCCGCGCTCATTTGCGTTCGGGACAGGGACCAAGTATCGATATCTTGAGACATTGCGTCGATCGCGACACTTCACGCGGTTGGGTTGCCCATAGTGTCTACAGTTTGGTCGCTTATCGCTCCAAATCCGCATTCTTATGATCCAAAGATAGTCAAGCTGGTAGGCCCGGAGGGATTTGAACCCCCAACCAAGGCGTTATGAGCGCCCTGCTCTAACCGTTGAGCTACAGGCCCACCATTGCGGCATTCATTATCACAGTCGCGGGCGGGGTCAAGAAATCTTGGTCCGATCATGCAGGCTGTGATTGCCGCGCGGGCTTGCATGCGCTAATGGCAGGGCAAAGAAATTTCCCAAGGAGCGCGGGGGCCCATGAGCGAAAAAACGAACGGTCTGACCTATGCCGATGCTGGCGTCGATATCGATGCGGGCAACGAACTGGTCGAACGCATCAAACCGGCGGCAAAGCGGACCGCGCGTTCGGGCACCGTCTCGGGCTTGGGCGGCTTTGGCGCTTTGTTCGACCTGAAGGCTGCAGGCTATAACGATCCGGTGCTGGTGGCCGCGACCGATGGCGTGGGCACCAAGCTGCGCATCGCGATTGACACCGGCAATGTCGATACGATCGGCATCGACCTTGTGGCCATGTGCGTGAACGACCTCGTGTGCCAAGGCGCCGAGCCTTTGTTCTTCTTGGATTATTTCGCAACCGGCAAACTTGAGCTGGACCCTGCGACCCGCATCATCAACGGCATTGCCGAGGGCTGCGCGCAATCGGGTTGTGCGCTGATCGGCGGTGAGACCGCCGAGATGCCGGGCATGTATCACAAGGGTGATTTCGACCTTGCGGGCTTTGCCGTGGGCGCGATGGAGCGTGGCACCCTGCTGCCCGAGGGCGTTGAGGAAGGCGATATCCTGCTGGGTCTTGGCTCGAATGGGGTGCATTCCAACGGCTATTCCTTCGTGCGGAAGGTCGTCGAGATGTCCGGCCTTGGCTGGGATGCCGATTGTCCTTGGGGTGAGGGCTCGCTGGGCGCGGCTCTGCTGGCGCCGACTCGCCTTTATGTGACGCAATGTCTCAAGGCCTTCCGCGCAGGTGGCGTGCATGCGCTGGCCCATATCACCGGCGGTGGCCTGACCGAAAACCTGCCGCGCGTTCTGCCCGAGGGGCTGGGGGCCGAGATCGATCTGGACGCTTGGAAGCTTCCGGGCGTGTTCCGCTGGCTGGCCGAGACCGCCAAGATGGACGAACCCGAGCTGCTGAAGACCTTCAACTCGGGCATCGGCATGATCGTCGTGGTGGCCAAAGACCGCGCAGAGGCGCTGACCGAACTGCTGTGCGCCGAGGGCGAGACCGTGACGCAGATCGGCACGATCACCTCTGGCAAGGGGGTTGCCTATAAGGGCAAGCTTCTGTGAAACGCGTCGCGATCCTGATTTCGGGGGGCGGGTCCAATATGGTCCGCCTTGTCGAGGCCATGCAGGCCGAAGGCTTTGCCGAGCCGGTGCTTGTGGCATCCAATGATGCGCAAGCGGGCGGTCTGCTGAAGGCGGCGGCTATGGGCGTGCCGACAGCGGCCATTGATCACCGTCCCTTCGGGCGGGACAGGGCTGCCTTTGAGGCCGAGCTTCTCAAGCCTATTCTGGCGTCCAAGCCCGATATCCTGTGTCTTGCAGGCTTCATGCGCGTGCTGACGCCCGAGTTTGTCGAGCATTTTGCGGGGCGGATGCTGAATATCCACCCCTCGCTTTTGCCGAAATATCCGGGGCTGCATACCCATCAGCGCGCGATCGAGGCGGGCGATACCGAAGCCGGTTGCACCGTGCACGAGGTAACGCCAGTTCTAGATGACGGCCCGATTTTGGGACAGGCCCGTGTGCCGGTGATCGCAGGCGATACCGCCGAGACACTGGCCGCGCGGGTGCTGGTGCAGGAGCACAAGCTATATCCTGCGGTGCTCAAGCGTTATGTCGCAGGTGACCGCAGCCTTCTGGAACTTTAATCGAAACCCGGCCTCTGGTCGGGTTTCTTTATAAGATCTTGCTATGACATTTAAGACAGATTTTCCCAGAAAGCGTGCCATTCCCTTCGATATCAGACGGGGCGTACAACGACATAGGACGCAGCCCGCATCAGGCCCCATTTCAGGCCCCGTGTCCGGCATCTGGCGGGCGCTTCGCTCGCTGCTGACAACGGTGATGATGGGGCTCGGGGTAATTTCGGCCCTGCTCATGCTTGCGTTTCTCACCGTTGATGATCCAGAAATCCCGCGTTTCAGCGTAATGGCAGCCCTTGCGGTTATGTCTGCGGTGTTTCTGACCTCGGCCACGATCATGGCGCGGTCGGCAGCTTGGCGTGGCCGTGCGATGCCGGTATCGCATAGGCGAAACCGTTGGCTTCACTTTGGTGGTTTGAGTGCTGGGACGGTCCTCAATGGTCTTGGGATTCCGATCATCGTGGGGGCTAAAGAGCTTGGTCCATTCTGGGCCCCTCCGGTAACCGGCTTTGGCGTCTGTCTGCTTGTGGCGGATGTCGCGATCCTGTTCAGCTCTGTCCTGCTATCGCTCTATTTCCTCAGGTTTGGTGTGTGGCGCGGGGCAACCGCCTTTCTCTTCGGCTCGGTCATCGGCTGGGTCGGCGGAGCGATACAGGCGGAGCTATTCTTCCGCTAGGTTTTCCTTCAGGCCACTTTGCACGTGCAGCATCGCGCAGGGACGCCGCGATATGTGCAGCCGCACAATCTTGTCTGCCAGTGCTTCGTTCATATCTGCCCAACAGACCGCAGCAAACGGCCTGATACGCGCCGACCGAGGAGTGACCCAATGACCAGTACCGACGTTCTTTTCCGCCCTTTCTCCATCAAGGGGCTCACGCTGAAAAACCGCATCGTGATGGCTCCGATGACACGGAATATGGCCCCCGCTGGCGTGCCTAATGCCGATAACGCGGCCTATTACGCGCGCCGCGCCGCCCATGATGTCGGGCTGATCCTGACCGAAGGCACGGTGATCGACCGCCCCGCATCGCGCAATCTCCCCGATATCCCGTTCTTTCACGGCAAGGAGGCCCTTGCAGGCTGGAAAGCGGTGGCCGATGCCGTGCATGAAAACGGCGGCAGGATCGCACCGCAGATCTGGCATACCGGCTCGACCCGCAGCGGCGATTGGGCACCGGAGGCCGAGGTCGAAAGCCCTTCGGCGCTGGTGGGCCCCGATGATCCGCGCGGGGTGGCAATGTCCGAGGCCGATATTTGGGCCACCATCGACGCCTTCGGCAAGGCTGCAGGGGATGCCAAGGCCAACGGGTTCGACACCGTCGAGATCCACGGCGCGCATGGCTACCTGATCGACCAGTTCTTCTGGGCCGCTACGAATAAGCGGACCGATGCTTGGGGGGGCGCGACCCTGCCGGAACGGTCCCGCTTTGCGGTCGAGGTGGTCAAGGCTGTCCGTGCCGCGGTCGGCCCCGATTTTCCGGTGATCTTGCGCCTGAGCCAGTGGAAGCAACAGGATTACGCCGCCAAACTGGCCAAAACGCCTGCCGAGATGGAGGCATGGTTAATGCCACTCAAGGAGGCGGGCGTCGATATCTTCCACTGCTCGCAGCGCCGTTTCTGGGAACCGGAATTCCCCGAAATCGATGGCGCGCAGGGTCTGAACTTTGCCGGTTGGGCCAAGAAAATCACCGGTGCCCCGACGATCTCTGTCGGTTCGGTCGGGCTGTCGGGCGAATTTCTTGCCGCCTTCGGGGGCGAGGGATCGCATGTCACGTCACTCGACAATCTGCTGGAACGCATGTCCAAAGACGAGTTCGACCTGATTGCGGTGGGCCGCGCCCTGTTGTCGGACCCGCAATGGGTGACCAAGGTCAAGCAAGGCCGCATGGACGATCTGAAGGGCTTTGATGCCAAAGACCTCGCGACGCTGTCGTAACGAAAATCGGTGCGTCAGGTGCTTTGTGCGCTTGACGCGCCAGACCGGAGCAAGTATCTGTGCGCCCACATCTTCGCGGGTGTAGTTCAATGGTAGAACGGCAGCTTCCCAAGCTGCATACGAGGGTTCGATTCCCTTCACCCGCTCCAATCCCCCCTTCCCTTCCTGTGATCCATTGGCTCCGGCATGGCTGGCCTGTTGCGACGTCTCGGACGTGATGTGGTGCACGCAGCCGAAGTCTCGGCCCTTGCTTGCCGGACCCTGGCGCGCGATATCCAGCGGTCCAGCGACAGATATCCCCCACCCGAGAGCACAAGCCCCGCCAGAAGCCCTACCCAGAGGGCGCGGTGATCAAGCACCCCATCCGAAAAACGGTCGAACCATGTGCCCAGCGTATCGGCCGTGACACCGTGGCCGAAGATATCGGTCAGCGTCATCACCAGAATGAAGCCGATCATGGCCAGCGCCGAAAGGCGTGTGGCCAGCCCCGCCAACAGCAGCGCGGGAAGCACAAGCTCTGCCACACTTCCCGCAAGCACCACTGGCAGGGCATAGAATGGCAGGGCCGCACTATCATAGCCCACAGCCTCCATCTGGCGGGGGAAGATCTGCACGAAAGCCCCCGCAGACACACCCAGCCCGTCGAATTTGGTCAGGGCGGAAGACCAGAAATATCCTGCCAGCGCGGCGGCAAAGACCACCCGGCCCGAAAGGCCGGATAGGGCCAGAAGACGTTCGGACGTATTCGGTTTCGTCATCGCACAGCTTCCTTTCCGGACCAAAGCAGCGCCCCCATTTCCAATAGTCCCGACAGCACCTCCTGCGGTGCGGAAAGGGCCGCCAAAGCCTGCTCCGGTGTCGCCCCTGCCCGCAAAGCCGCCACACATTGCGCGGTGCCTTCGGCTGCGGCACAGATCCGCACGGCTTCGCTGGGCCGCGTGACAAGCACCTCTCCGGCAGGCGCATGGGCCAGATCGGGCCTGTCGCTGTTCTGGGCCCAGATCGCAAGGGCCGGAAACCGCGTCTTGACCAGCGCGACCGCCGGATGCAGGCCCAGCCCTGCCAAAGCGGCCTCGGGGCGACGCCGGAGTTCTGCCAGATCCAGCGGCGACGCATCTGCGGCATGGGCCACGTGACGCAAGGCCAGTTCGATACGCGCCACCTCGGGCAGATAGGGCAAATGGGCAACCGGCCCGAACCCTGCAAGCCAATCGGGAAAGGCCAGCCCATACCCTGCAAGAACCGGCGTATCCGGCGGATGCAGAACAACAAATTCCCGCGCCATCGCCAGAAAGAACCGCGTGCCCAACAACCGGTCTATCACCGGAAACCCCGCACGCAGGGCCTCTGTCAACGCAACGGTGACGTTATTGCGATATACGGCCATACGGCGCAGCGCCTCTTGCGGTGTGTGACGGCTGTTCGGCCCTGCGGCCAGTACCCCCCCTGCGGACAGTGCCGCATGCGCGAAATCCGCCTGAAAGCTCATGTCAGCACCTGCGGCATGTCCAAAATCGCCGCCGCCCGTGCCGCCTCGGCCTCGAGGGTCGGGAAATCGGGCACATGATTATCCCATTCGATCAGGGTCGGGCATGGCCCGATACGTGTGATCACCCGCTCATACAAAGCCCAGACCGGCTCTGCGACCGGCCTGCCATGCGTGTCGATCAATAGCGGGGCGCCCTCCGAGGGATCGGCCTCATGACCGGCCAGATGGATTTCCCCCACGCATTCCAGCGGATAGCTATCGATATAGGCGTCAATCGATAGCCCCAGATTCACGCAGGAAACAAACACGTTATTCACATCCAGAAGCATGCCGCAGCCGGTACGCTCGGCAATCGCCCGCAAGAAATCCGTCTCGCGCATGCGGCTTTCGGCAAGGCTCAGATAGCTGGACGGATTTTCCAGCAGCATCCGCCGACCAAGGCTTTGCTGGACCTGATCGATATGGGCACAGATCCGCTCAAGGCTGGTCTCCGTATAGGGCAAGGGCAGCAGATCGCTCAGATAGGCCCCCTGATGTGTGGACCACGCAAGATGCTCGGAAAACTGTGCAGGCCGCACCCAGTCGATCAATGCGCGCAACCGCGCCAGATGGGTCCGGTCCAGCGGGTCTTCCCCACCGATCGACAAGCCGACCCCGTGCAGGGAAAGCGGAAACCGCGTTGCCAGATCCGCCAGCATCGCACGGCGCGGACCGCCCTCGACCATATAGTTCTCGGCATGCACCTCAAGCCAGCGCACGGCCCCCGGCCTGTCAAGTGCAGCGTAATGTTGCGATTTGAAACCGATCCCTGCTGCTGCGGGAAGCGTTGAAACTCCGGAAACCGTCATAGGACACCTCTGCCAGTCAGAAAAACCGGCGCGCGACCGGTGATCGCGCGCCAGAGGGCCGTTACATCTTGGGCAGATCGCGCTCGAGCGGGGTCAGCGAGCCCATACGCGCGGTGCCATCTGCCATAGCGGGCAAATCGACCTTCATGCAGGTTCCTGCGGGCACCAGCGACCACGCATTGCCCTGATAATCCACCTTCGAGGTGCCGGCACAGGTGGTGCCCGGCCCTGCGGCACAGCCATTTTCACCGGCCATTGCCACGCCGTAGCATTTCTCCTGCCCTGCGGCATGGGCCGGAAGCGCAAGGCTGGCAAGGCTTGCGGTCAGAATAGAGGCCAGAGCAAAGGCGGGTTTGGATTGCGACATCTGAAAACTCCTGAATGGGTTGGGCAGATCACGGTGTCTGCATCAGGGTCTTCGTGCGCCGGAGGCAGAATGTTACACGGATCCCGCAGGCTCGCGTTTCTGTGATCGGGTTGCCGGAAACATCCCCACATGGTCCGGCAGCGTGATCCCCAACCGAAAACCGAAAAGATGTTTTTTTACGAATCTGCCTGTAACATCGCGTCCGGAGTGCCCGTATACAGATCATGACCAACGCGGATTTCGAAATCGAGACATTGATGCGGCAGGGGCTTGCAGGAGATCGCAAGGCCTATTCTGCCTGCCTGTCAAAACTTGTTCCGCGCATGCGGGCCATGGCACATACGGATCTTCCCCCTGCCCTACGTCATATGGCGGAAGATGTCGTTCAGGAAGCGCTGCTGGCGCTCCATCTCAAACGCGGCAGCTGGGACCAGACACGCGCACTGCTCCCTTGGGTGCGCATCATCGTCAAACGCAAGGCAATCGATATGTTGCGCAGCCGGCCAAGGGCCAGCCACGAACCAATCGAAGACCACGAGAACCTGCAGGGCCAGACCGCCGATCCGCTGGAAGCGCTGCATCTGGAACAGGCGCTGGAACGGCTGCCCCATCGCGACGCCTCGCTCTTGCGCGATCACGCGTTCGGTTCGGAAGAGCCCGAAAGCATCGCGCAGAAATTCGGCCTGAGCCCCGGTGCCATGCGTGTGGCCCTGCATCGGGCCTTGCAACGGCTGGCCGAGGCCGCAAGAAAGGAAGAGGAATGGAAACCGAGAACCTGATCAAAGCTCTGGCCGCCGATGCGACCGCGCCAGTGACCCCACATCTCTGGCGACGCCTGTTTCTCGGGGTGATGGCCTCGGGGCTTTTGATGGCGATATTCTGGGGGCCGCGTTCGGGCTGGTCCGAGGCGATCCTTGCACCGGAGGTCGCGCTGAAACAACTGCTGCCACTGGGATTGTCGGGGGTGCTGCTCTGGTCTTTGACCAAACCACTGGAAGCGCGCCGTCGCCCGCTTGCCGGTGCTGTGCTTTTGCTGAGCCTCTGCGCGGGCCTGTGGGGCATCGCGCTCTATGAAGGAGGCAATCTCTGGGGGCGCACATGGTGGCAATGCCTGTTGTCGATCCCTGCTCTGGCACTGCCGATCGGCGGGGTCCTTTTTGCGGGGCTCCGGCACCGGATCGAATATGACAGCACCCGCAGCGGCTTTGTCGCAGGGCTGCTGGCGGGCGCTTTGGCGGCATCGGTCTACGCGATCCATTGCGATGATGACGGGCCCGCATTCTACCTTCTCTGGTATACCGCTGCCATCCTTGCCTGCGGCCTCGCCGGTCGCCTTGCTGGCCGACGCCTGCTCTATCCCTGACGCTCTCCGATACCGCGCGTTCATTGGTCGCAAGAGGACCGTCCTTCCGCCCCCCCTCCCTTAACAGCGCCCTGCTGACAGACCGCCAACCGTCTGCCCCGCGCGCCTCCCCTGTGGCAAAGCGTGGGGCAGACAGAGCCGGATTTCGGGCTCTGTGAATATCGGGACGCCGGACTGTCCGGTCGCGAGCAACAGTGTCCCAAATGAAAGGCGCATTTTTTTCGTGTTTGCGCTGATTGGCGCCCACAAATCCGCCACCCTGCAAAAATTTCATACTAAAATAATGATATAATTAGGAAAAATCACACACCACCCCAAACCGGCACATTGAAATCCTTCTGTTTATTCAAACTTCGCCCACCACACAGGCGCAATTTTTCGCATGTTGCGGCGAAAGCAGGCAGCGTGTTTAATTGTTGCATCATGAGGAAACTTTTGTTTGAAAAGGTGCGGTTTTATTAAACTCGTTCCCTCTCTAGTTCATGGTCCTGTCAAGGCCGCTTCGTGCGTATGCCGCTCCCCTTGGACATGATTAGGAGATCGCAATGACCTACAAACTCAACCGCCGTAAGCTCTTGCTTGCCGGTGCCGGTATTGCCACGACGCTTGCCGCACCCGCCATCGTGCGTGCGGCAGGGAGCCAGAATTTCACCGGCAAGACGCTCAATCTGCTGACATGGTCTGACAATACCGGACTGGCCGTGCTCGACCTGATTGCGAAACCGTTCGAAGAGATGACGGGCGCCAAGGTCATCGCGGACCGGACGGGCAGCACCTCGGAAATGGTGGCCAAACTGCGCGCCACCGGATCAAAACCGGTCTATGACGTCATTACACTGGCCGGGGTCGGCGCGATCACGCTGGCCGATGACGGGCTGCTGGCAAAGCCGGACCTCAACAAGCTGCCCAACCTGCAGGATGTCGATCCGCGCTTCCGCACCGGCGCCGATGGTCACGGGATCGGCTATCTGCTGTGGACCGGCGGGCTGATCTATAACACCAAGACCTTCAAGTCCCCCCCGAAGAGCTATGCCGAGATGTGGGAAGCATCCCACGCCGGACGTGTTTTCCTGCCGCCATCGACCTGGACCGACGCGCTCGACACGATCGTCGCGACCGAAAAGATGCTCGGAGCCAAGATCGCCGATGTCGCCCATGCCGACGCGGCCTTCAAGAAGCTCTCGGATCTGCGCCCCAATCTGCTGACCTTCGGCGAGAACCCGACGCAAATCTCGGAACTGTTCTATGCCGATGCGCTGGATCTTGGCGGTGTCTACGCCCCTGCCTTCTTCGCGAATGAACTGAAAGACCCCGCCAGTTCCAATATGGGCGCGACCTATGACCTGGACGAAGGGTTCTATGCCGATCTGATGTACACGATCATGCCCAAGGTGAAACCGGGCGATGACGAGGTCGTGCACGCCTTCCTTAACTTCACGTTGGACCCCAATGTGCAGGGCCAACTGGCCGAAGCCGTTCTGAACGGTCCGGTCAACACCAAGGCTGTGATGTCGGAAGCGGCCAAGGCCAGTCCCTTCATCATCAAGCCCGAACAGCTGGGCCAGAATGCCGTGGTCGAGGACAAGAACTTCATGGCGCAAGTGCGTGAGGACTGGATCAAGAACTACACACGGGCGTTGGCGTGACGCTTCGGGACAGGTGACGGCACTATGACTTCACGACTGGACTACAAGCCTGCGGTGCTGCTGAGCACACCTGCCTTGGTGGCGATCATGCCGTTTCTGGCGGCCTGCCTCTACGTCCTGCGCTTCTCGTTCTCGGCCGACGAATCGTCCATCGCCGGGTTTTCGGTCAGCTCCTATCAGGCGCTGGCCGATACGTATTTCCTGTCGGCGCTGGGGCTGACCCTGAAACTGGCCGTGTTCAGCACCGTTCTGGTTCTGGTTCTTGCCGTGCCGCTGGCATTTCTGCTGGCGACCACCCGCAGCCCCTTTCTGCGCCGGATGCTGACAGTGGCGATCCTGCTGCCGATGATCCTGAACCTGCTGATCCAGGCCTATGGGTGGATCATCCTGCTGGGGCCTACCGGTGTTCTCAATACCGTGCTCCGGTCCACGGGGCTCATCACACGTCCGCTTTTCCTGCTGTTCAATGAAACAGGTGTGCTGATCGGGCTGGTGCAAACGGCCCTGCCCTTGGCGGTCTTTCCGATCCTAAGCGCGACCCGTGCGGTTTCGCGCGAATGTCTGGAAGCGGCCGCATCACTTGGGGCCGGACATTGGCGGACATTGTTCGATATCACCCTGCCGGTGCTACGCCCCGGCCTTATCGGTGCCGCCTCCATCGTCTTCGCCTTCAACGCGTCGGCCTTTGCGATCCCGCTGCTGCTGGGCGGTCGTCGGGTGCAGATGCTTGGCGTTGTGATCCGAGACATGATCTCGCCGATGTTCAACTGGTCCTCGGCGGCGGCGGCGGGCGTTGTCCTGATCGCGATCACCACTCTGGCGCTGGTTCTGGCAAGCTGGGCGACCAACCGATCCGCCAAAAAGGAGGTGCGATGATGCGCGTGGGGCTAATTCCGGATGAAAAGGGCGGCACCTACCGTCTGGCGATGCTGGCGCTGTCCTGTCTGGGCCTGCTGATCGCGGCCCTGCCTGTGGTGATTGTGGTCATCATGTCTTTTGCCGGATCCAACCGGCCAAGCTTCCCCCCCAGCTCTTACTCGCTGCGCTGGTATGGCGACGTGCTGCACATGCTGACGACAGCGGATGCGAATGGCGGACAATCGGTCGCCCGGGCGTTGCAAACCAGCCTGCTCGTCGCCTTCGCGGTGATGGTCATTTCGGCCGCCGTCTGCGTGCCTCTTTCGTATGCGATGGCCCGTGGTCCGGCGCGTCTGCGTCAAACGCTCGAAATCCTGTTCACGCTGCCGCTGGTGTTTCCGCTGGTGATGCTGGGGATCGCATTTTTGCTCATGGCCGAAGGCATGAAGCTGGATCTGGGTCTGTGGCGGCTGATCATTCCGCATGTGACGCTGGTTCTGCCCTTCGTGATGCGCAACTGTCAAAGCGCAATGGCGGGCATCGACCCAGAGGTCGAAGAAGCGGCACGTTCGCTTGGGGCCCCCCCCTGGCGCGGATTTCTCAATGTGGTCGTGCCGATGATGCGCCCCGGCATCCTCGCCGGACTGATCTTTGCGCTGATTATCTCGTTCAACGAATTCACCATCACCTTCTTCATGTACACGATAGACGTCAATACGTTGCCGATCTGGATGTACAGCCGCACCGTGTCGTCGCTTGACCCGTCGGTACTGGCACTTTCCGTCTTTATTATCCTTGCCGATAGCGCGCTGATCATCCTGACCGACAAGATCGTGGCCGGCAAGGCCAGCCTGTTCTGAAAGGAACCCTGATGTCCGATACCCATCTTCATATCAACGGGGTCAACAAGTTCTTTGGCCAGACACAGGCATTGACCGATATCGACCTGAAAGTCGCGCGGGGCGAATTTGTCTGTCTGCTTGGCCCCTCGGGCTGTGGCAAGACGACACTGTTGCGCATCATCGCCGGGTTCGAGGGCGCGTCATCCGGCAGCCTGCAGCTGGACGGAACCGACATCTCGGCGCTCAGCCCCGACAAGCGCGGCTTCGGCATGGTCTTCCAGTCGCTGGCACTGTTCCCACATATGAGCGTGGCCGACAACATCGCCTATGGCCTGAAGCTGCGCAAAGCGAGCCGGGCCGAACGCCGGTCACGGGTGGAGGAATTGCTGAACGTGATCCAGCTGCCCCATATCGCCGACCGTCCCGTCTCGGCGCTTTCGGGCGGGCAGCGCCAGCGTGTCGCCATCGCGCGGGCACTGGCCGTGCGGCCCAAACTGTTCCTGCTCGACGAGCCGCTTTCCGCGCTTGATGCCAAGCTACGCGATGCGATGCAGGTGGAGCTGCGCCAACTCCAGCGTCAGTTCGGGGTCACCACGATCCTTGTAACACATGATCAGACCGAGGCCATGATGCTGGCGGACAACTTGGTGGTGATGAAAGATGGCGTCATCCGCCAATCCGGAAATCCGAGCAAAGTCTATCGGCGACCGGCTGATCCGTTCGTCGCGGATTTTCTGGGCTCGGCCAATATTCTCGACGGTCAGGTCCTCGGAGACGGCGTCTTGCGCCTGATGGGGCGTGATCTGGCCGTTCCCGCGCCCTTCCTGCGTGGCAGCAAGGTGCGGGTTGCACTGAGATCCGAAGACATCACTCTACGTCCGGAAACCGGCGGCGTCCTGACCGGCACCGTCGAATTCGCCCGGGATCTCGGACCGCAAACAGAATGGATCATCGCGTCCGGCGGCGACACCCTGCGCGTCAGAACCGGCCGCGAGATTGGTGCGGTTCCCATAGGACAAAAAATCGGCCTCGACTTCTCTGCCGACGCCTTGTCGGTGTTTCCTGCCTGAAAGAAAGAAGACTTCACCTATTCGCACTGCAGCGTCGGTCGCAGCTCCGAAGGTCGGCTAATGGGATGTACCGGCTGCTTCACCCAGCAGGTTAGGCTGAGCCTATGTCTGTAAGTTGGAGAAGTAGCATGGATAAGAAGACGTTCGATCAGCTGATGTCCATCGGAGTCGACATTGGCAAGGACACGTTCCACCTCGTCGGGTTTGACCGAGATGGTCAGTTGGTGTTGCGTAAGCAGATCAAGCGATTGGCACTCGTCACGACATTCGAGAAGCTGCCGCGATGCATCGTCGGCATGGAGGCTTGCCTGAGTGCTCATTTCGTCAGTCGGACCCTACGCCAGCTTGGTTTCGAGCCGCGCATCATCCCCGCGATTTATGTGAAGCCTTTCGTCAAGGGGCAGAAGAACGACTACAATGATGCCGAGGCCATCGCGGAAGCGGCGCTGCGCCCGAACTTACCAATCGTGCCGGAGAAGAGCCAGGACCAGCTCGACCTGCAGGCCCTTCACCGGGTGCGCTCGCGTCTGGTGTCGCGCCGGACCGCGACTATCAACCAGATCCGCGCCTTCCTGATCGAGCAAGGCATCACGGTGCGCAAAGGGCTTCGGGCTTTGAAGAACTCCTTCGAGGCCATCCTCGAGGAACGCAAAGACGAGATATCGCCGCGCATGCGGGCCATCCTGATCGGTCTATACGGCGACTGGCTCTGGCTGGATGACCGGATCGACGCGGTCTCAAAAGAGATCGAGCAGATCAGCCGCACCGAGGAGAACTGCGTCAACGTCATGACCATTCCTGGTATCGGACCGATGATTTCGACGGCGATGGTTGCCGCGATTGGCACGGGAGAGGCATTCGGGCGCGGACGGGATTTTGCGGCATGGGTCGGCTTGGTTCCCAGACAATACAGCACGGGTGGCCGAACGGTGCTCGGCCGCATTTCCAAACGTGGCAGTCGATACCTGAGGATGCTCTTCGTTCAGGCCGCCAAGGTCATTCTGATGCGTGCCAATCGATGGCCTGACTTCAGCTTTGGCGATTGGTTGATCCGCGCATCGGAGAGGATGAACAGAAACAAGCTGGCCGTGGCGCTGGCCAACAAACTGGCGCGCATGGCCTGGAGTATCCTCAGACACAGAACCGCGTTTGACGCACCGAGAGACGAGGTCACTGCCGGTATTTAGCCGGGGCGACCCAAAGGAGTTCGCGACAGATCGAAAGCATGGAACGGAACAATTACGCCCCCAGAATCTGACGGCCCTAACGGTCCTTGAGGACCTTTCCGCTAATTAGATCACGGCGCGTGCGTAACCCCAAAAAGGCCACGACCCGCGTGTCGATCAACAGGCCGGATACATATGAGCGACTTCCGAGATCATGCCAGAAATCATTTGCGAACAGCAGCCGGTACATACAAAAGGGCCGATTGTGAACATGCTCTCGGCCAAGCGCTAAAGTCATATCAGTGATGATATGTGTAGCAAAAGACGAACAACTCCAAGCAATACCAAAACATTGGGAATACTATAAGTATGCAATCTCATTGCTATTTTAGGTGGGATAATCCGACACTGGCTGCCAATTTCGATCGGAAAAATGAAATCTAACGTGATGATATTCTTCAGTACCTAGTTCTAAGCTGTTGAGCAGAAGGCCCGAGCACGATTATTTTTGCATTTCCTATTGGCACGTCTGTATTGACCCAGCTGAATCTGCTCAGATTAAGCCGCTGATCTGAATGCCTCGACAGGCGTGCGCATTGCAAGGGCCTGATGAGGGCGGCGGTTGTTATAAAAGCTGATCCAGTCGCCGATGACGCGGGTCGCGTGCTGGATGCTCTCGAAGCGGTGCCGGTGAATGACGTCTGCCTGGCAGGACCACATTTCGCCCGGCGACATCGTAACTTTCCGCTTCCCGATCCGGAAAGCTACCGATGGCGAACAGCCGAAGCCGCGACCATGTCTGGTCATCGAAGTCGAAGAATGGGCAGGCAAACAGTTCGCCCTTCTCGCATACGGCACGAGTTCGCCCCGCAAAGCAAATTCGGGCTACGAAGTGCATGCCCTCCAGCCCGAAGATTACACACGCTTCGGGCTCGATCGTCCGACCCGCTTCATTGGCAAAAGAACGATCATGGTCGCTCTCGACAATCCGTCCTTCGACAGCTTCCGCAAGACCTGCTCCCCCGTCCTCGGCCGCTTATCGGGTCAACCCGCGGAGCGCCTACTGCACGTTCGTGCCCGCATTCAGGCTGATCGCGATATGGCCAGAGCCACCATGCTCCGCTTGCTGCTTGTCCCTACCGGCGCGCCCTACCCCTTTTCCCGAAAGCCATTTCCAATGATCAAACTCTTCCTGCGCCTGAGAGCCACGCTCCTGAGCAACCCGAATCTGACGCACCGCGGCCAAGTCGGCGCCATTAAAGATGGTAAATCCGCAGGCGGATTGAGCTTCGGCTACGTCATCCCCGTCGATCCCCTTACCGGCCTGCGCAAGGTCGGAGAGTTGGTGATCGACGAAGATCAGGCATTAATCATCCGCCGAATTTTCCAGGCATTCGCCGACGGTACCAGCCCACGGGCGATTGCGCACCAACTGAACGAAGAAGGTGTTCCCGCGCCGCGCGGCGGCGGCTGGAAGGTCAACACGATCTACGGAAACGCTGGCAAGGGCACCGGCATCCTGAACAACGAACTCTACATCGGGCAACGGGTCTGGAACCGGTTGCGCTACAAGAAAAATCCCGAGACTGACCGCCGGAACGCCCGCCACCGCGCCTCCGAGATCCTTGGTGAACTGATCGAGGGGATCACGATCCGCCACGACGCGGCCCTTGGGGCCACACTCGAGATAGAGGGCAAGCTGTTGGAGATGCTTAAAAAGCAAAGCCCGCCGAAGAGGCGGGCTATGTATCGAACTCTCGTTCGCTAAAGCTGGTTGCGGGAGTAGGATTTGAACCTACGACCTTCAGGTTATGAGCCTGACGAGCTACCGGGCTGCTCCATCCCGCGTTATTTTGTGTCTGATTTGGGGGGGTGTTATCGTTATAGAGATGAATGACGCTCTTTATTAGGTTTGGCGGTGACCTACTCTCCCACGTCTTGAGACGCAGTACCATTGGCGTGTTGGCCCTTAACGGCCGGGTTCGGAATGGGACCGGGTGTATAGCCAGCGCTATGACCACCAAACCGAATAAAGAGCGTGCAAGTCAAGTTGTATGCATGATTTTGATCTGTAGGAGTGTCTGTCTACTACTGGATCAAATCAAGCCAATCGGGCAATTAGTACTGGTCAACTGAATGCATTGCTGCACTTACATCTCCAGCCTATCGACGTGGTGGTCTTCCACGGCCCTCAAGGGATACCTAGTTTTGAAGGGGGCTTCCCGCTTAGATGCTTTCAGCGGTTATCCTGTCCGGACATAGCTACCCAGCACTACCGTTGGCACGATAACTGGTCCACCAGTGGTCCGTTCACCCCGGTCCTCTCGTACTAGGGGCAACTCTTCTCAAGTATCCTACACCCACGGCAGATAGGGACCGAACTGTCTCACGACGTTCTAAACCCAGCTCACGTACCTCTTTAAACGGCGAACAGCCGTACCCTTGGGACCTGCTCCAGCCCCAGGATGAGATGAGCCGACATCGAGGTGCCAAACGGTGCCGTCGATATGGACTCTTGGGCACCATCAGCCTGTTATCCCCAGAGTACCTTTTATCCGTTGAGCGATGGCCCTCCCACTTGGGACCACCGGATCACTATGGCCGACTTTCGTCTCTGCTCGACTTGTCAGTCTCGCAGTCAGGCAGGCTTTTGCCATTGCACTCAACGACCGATTTCCGACCGGTCTGAGCCCACCTTCGCGCGCCTCCGTTACTCTTTGGGAGGCGACCGCCCCAGTCAAACTACCCGCCACACAGGGTCCCGGATCCGGATAACGGACCGCGGTTAGACATCAAGAGTGCGAAGGGTGGTATCTCAAGGATGCCTCCACCGGAACTGGCGTTCTGGTTTCAAAGGCTACCACCTATCCTGCACATCACAATCCTGATGCCAGTGTGAAGCTGTAGTAAAGGTTCATGGGGTCTTTCCGTCTAACCGCGGGTAGTGTGCATCTTGACACACAGTTCAATTTCGCTGAGTCCACGTTTGAGACAGCGGGGAGATCGTTACGCCATTCGTGCAGGTCGGAACTTACCCGACAAGGAATTTCGCTACCTTAGGACCGTTATAGTTACGGCCGCCGTTTACCGGGGCTTCAATTCAGAGCTTGCACCCCTCCTTTTAACCTTCCGGCACCGGGCAGGCGTCAGACTGTATACGTCGCCTTACGGCTTCGCACAGCCCTGTGTTTTAAGTAAACAGTCGCCACCCCCTAGTTTGTGCCCCCCACCACCAGTTGCCTAGCGATGGGGCCTCCTTCTCGCGAACTTACGGAGGCATTTTGCCGAGTTCCTTAAACGTGGTTCTCTCAAGCGCCTTGGTATTCTCTACCAGTCCACCTGTGTCGGTTTCGGGTACGGTCTTATAGAGAGGCTATTTCCAGGGACCTGTAGGCTGCCCACACAATCCGATAAGTGTGAACAACGGTTCAGATCCGTCACCATCTCACGGCCCAGGAATATTAACCTGGTTCCCATCGACTACGCCTTTCGGCCTCGCCTTAGGGGCCGGCTTACCCTGCTCAGATTAGCTTTAAGCAGGAACCCTTGGACTTTCGGCGACAGGGTCTCTCACCCTGTTTGTCGCTACTCATGTCAACATTCTCACTTCTGATCACTCCACCGGATGCCTTACAGCCCGGCTTCACAGTCAGAACATTGCCTCCAATGTATCCGAGGATACTAAGGAGGCAGCGTTCTATATCACAGAACGCTCCGCTACCACGCACTTCACAGTGCATCCAAAGCTTCGGCTCGTGGCTTGAGCCCCGTTACATCTTCGCCGCAGGACCTCTTGACTAGACCAGTGAGCTGTTACGCTATCTTTAAAGGATGGCTGCTTCTAAGCCAACCTCCTGGTTGTTTTGGAAGTCCCACATGCTTTCCCACTTAGCCACGAATTGGGGGCCTTAGCTGTTGGTCAGGGTTGTTTCCCTCTCCACGACGGACGTTAGCACCCGCCGTGTGTCTGCCGATCAGTTCTTCCCGGTATTCGGAGTTTGCTTAGACTCAGTAAGGCTGTGGGCCCCCATCATCCATGCAGTGCTCTACCCCCGGGAGAATACAATCGACGCGCTACCTAAATAGCTTTCGCGGAGAACCAGCTATCTCCGAGTTTGATTGGCCTTTCACCCCTAGCCACACGTCATCCGGACCCTTTTCAACGGGTGTCGGTTCGGACCTCCAGTTGGTGTTACCCAACCTTCATCCTGCACATGGCTAGATCACTCGGTTTCGGGTCTGATCCCACGAACTCGTCGCCCTTTTAAGACTCGCTTTCGCTGCGCCTACACCTATCGGCTTAAGCTTGCTCGTAAGACCAAGTCGTTGACCCATTATACAAAAGGTACGCCGTCAGAGCTCGAGGCTCCTCCGACTGCTTGTAGGCGTCCGGTTTCAGAAACTGTTTCACTCCCCTCGTCGGGGTGCTTTTCACCTTTCCCTCACGGTACTGGTTCGCTATCGGTCAGTAAGGAGTACTTAGCCTTCGAAGGTGGTCCTCCGATCTTCAGACAGGATTTCACGTGTCCCGCCCTACTTAATACGTCCCGTTGAGCTTCGTATACGGGGCTATCACCCATATTGCTGGACATTCCAGACCATTCTACTCACTCTCAAGGCTCGGCTGGTCCGCGTTCGCTCGCCACTACTAGCGGAGTATCATATTGATTTCCTTTCCTCCGGGTACTTAGATGTTTCAGTTCCCCGGGTTCGCTCTTAAAACCCTATGTATTCAGGTAATAAGTCCCTGGTTATGCCCGTTGTAAATTACCAAGGTAATTACAACAAACATTCAGGTGGGTTTCCCCATTCGGAGATCCATGGATCAAAGCTTATTCTCAGCTCCCCATGGCTTATCGCAGAGTATCACGTCCTTCATCGCCTCTTACTGCCAAGGCATCCACCAAACGCCCTTCTCGCGCTTGATTTGATCCAGAAGAAGATAGACTTCTTCCTGTATCAAAAGCATGCATACTATTCCCGCTGATGATCTAAGATCATCAACATTGGTTAGTGTACTTGACTTGAACAACATCGCTGCTTGCAGATCGAACTGCTGTCACCCGTACTTGGGCGACCCGCGATGCTGATGTTTAATTTCATCTCTATATACGATATCAAACCGTCCAATCGGACGAGCAAACCGTTCATCACTTGAACGTCTTGCTGATCTGATTGGATCTAGTCATCTTTGGTTTTACTGTCAGAAGTTATGGTGGAGCCTAGGAGGATCGAACTCCTGACCTCCTGAATGCAAATCAGGCGCTCTCCCAGCTGAGCTAAGGCCCCATAAACTGTGGAAAGTGGTGGGTCGAGGAGGACTTGAACCTCCGACCTCACGCTTATCAGGCGTGCGCTCTAACCACCTGAGCTACCGACCCATTCCTGGACCGAAGCCCTTGGCATTTTTCCGACTACTGAAGAGATATGAGGACGGCCTGGCCGTATATGTTTGAGGCTCTGACTGAGCCTCATGCTAAGTGTTTCACGAGCAAGGCAAGCCAAGCTACTAGAAACATCCTTAGAAAGGAGGTGATCCAGCCGCAGGTTCCCCTACGGCTACCTTGTTACGACTTCACCCCAGTCGCTGAGCCTACCGTGGTCCGCTGCCTCCATTGCTGGTTGGCGCACGGCCGTCGGGTAGACCCAACTCCCATGGTGTGACGGGCGGTGTGTACAAGGCCCGGGAACGTATTCACCGCGTCATGCTGTTACGCGATTACTAGCGATTCCGACTTCATGGGGTCGAGTTGCAGACCCCAATCCGAACTGAGACGACTTTTTGGGATTAGCCCATTGTCATCGCCATTGTAGCACGTGTGTAGCCCAACCCGTAAGGGCCATGAGGACTTGACGTCATCCACACCTTCCTCCGACTTATCATCGGCAGTTTCCCTAGAGTGCCCAGCCGAACTGCTGGCAACTAAGGACGTGGGTTGCGCTCGTTGCCGGACTTAACCGAACATCTCACGACACGAGCTGACGACAGCCATGCAGCACCTGTCACTGATCCAGCCGAACTGAAGGAAAGTGTCTCCACTAACCGCGATCAGGATGTCAAGGGTTGGTAAGGTTCTGCGCGTTGCTTCGAATTAAACCACATGCTCCACCGCTTGTGCGGGCCCCCGTCAATTCCTTTGAGTTTTAATCTTGCGACCGTACTCCCCAGGCGGAATGCTTAATCCGTTAGGTGTGTCACCGACAAGCATGCTTGCCGACGACTGGCATTCATCGTTTACGGTGTGGACTACCAGGGTATCTAATCCTGTTTGCTCCCCACACTTTCGCACCTCAGCGTCAGTATCGAGCCAGTGAGCCGCCTTCGCCACTGGTGTTCCTCCGAATATCTACGAATTTCACCTCTACACTCGGAATTCCACTCACCTCTCTCGAACTCAAGACTAGCAGTATTAAAGGCAGTTCCAAGGTTGAGCCCTGGGATTTCACCTCTAACTTACTAATCCGCCTACGTGCGCTTTACGCCCAGTAATTCCGAACAACGCTAGCCCCCTCCGTATTACCGCGGCTGCTGGCACGGAGTTAGCCGGGGCTTCTTCTGCTGGTACCGTCATTATCTTCCCAGCTGAAAGAGCTTTACAACCCTAAGGCCTTCATCGCTCACGCGGCATGGCTAGATCAGGCTTGCGCCCATTGTCTAAGATTCCCCACTGCTGCCTCCCGTAGGAGTCTGGGCCGTGTCTCAGTCCCAGTGTTGCTGATCATCCTCTCAAACCAGCTATGGATCGTAGGCTTGGTAGGCCATTACCCCACCAACTACCTAATCCAACGCGGGCCGATCCTTTGCCGATAAATCTTTCCCCCGAAGGGCACATACGGTATTAAACCCAGTTTCCCGGGACTATTCCGTAGCAAAGGGTACGTTCCCACGCGTTACTAACCCGTCCGCCGCTAGATCCGAAGATCTCGCTCGACTTGCATGTGTTAGGCCTGCCGCCAGCGTTCGTTCTGAGCCAGGATCAAACTCTCAAGTTGAAAGCGATTTACATCGCTAACCTTGACGCATGAACCTTCGCACATCGTCTATCCAATTGGATAAACGCTTTCTGCTTACCGTTCTCACTTGCGTGAAACCGACAAACAGTGAAGCTGACACTCACATCATCGGGCTAGACGCCCTAGTGAGCCGATATGCAAACGATCATTTAGTCGATCATCGACCAAACCGCCCGCATATCTCTTCAGTAAAACCATCAATGTCAAAGAGCCGAAGACAAAAATTACCAGCAGCACCCAATCCTCAGGTGCTAACCGCCAACCTAATCTTCCGAATTTCCTTCCGCCTCAACCACTCCAAACCGTCTCTTTCGATCCTGTCTGCCGCGGCTCAAGCGCCCCGCTGCGTCGTCTGCCGCTGCGGTGAAGCGGTATTTACGGAGAACACCCACAACCCGCAACCCCTTTTTTCACAAAAACATACCAAAAACCAAAAAAATCAACTAACCAACTGAAATTAAAGTATATATTTCGAACAGTTTTATGCCCGTTTTTTAGCCCGACATCGCCAGCCCTACCATTTTCCGAAGAACAGGCCTGAAATCCGCCGAATCCAGGCCGAGTCAGGCGTGCTCCCTTCCCTTTCTGCCCCTCCAAAACACGACAGGCCCGCCAATATATGGCGGGCCTGTCTTTTGCATGGGGCACGGAGAGGGCGCTTCTAGAACAGACGTCCCTTTTCGCGGAAGATCGGCGGCACCAGAAGCGCCACATAAATACAGCCGCAAATGACCATCAGCAGCCAGAAGCGTGTGAAAATCATCCCCATCATCACAACCATCGCCATGAAGAGGAAGATCGTCAGCCCTTTAGGGATGCGCATCGCCTTCGGAGAAATCGTCTTGATCCGCGAGATCATCAACAAGCCAACGATGCCGACCCAGATTGCCACCATGATCGGGGCCTGACGCGCATCCGCGATACCGGAAAGCGTAATAAAGACCGGCATAAGGCAGAGCCCCGCCCCCGCCGGCGCAGGTACGCCGGTGAAATGGCGCATGGAATCCGGCTCCGAGCGCATGACATTGAACCGTGCAAGGCGCAGACACCCTGCCCCCGCGAAGGCCAGCACGAAGACCCAGCCCAGCGAATTGGTCTCGCCCAGAGCGAATTGATAGACCAGCAGCGCAGGCGCCACGCCAAAGCACAGGAAATCGGACAGGCTGTCGAGCTCGGCCCCGAATTCGGACGTGGCGCGCAGCCGGCGTGCCAGCAGACCATCCATTCCGTCGATTACGGCCGAAAGCACGATCAGGATCACGGCCGTCTCGAACTTGCCCGTCATGGTAAACCGGATCGAGGTCAGCCCGAGGCACATCCCCGAAATCGTCACCAGATTGGGGATGAGCTGCAGGAAGGGCAACCTGTCTTCACGTTCGGCCATCAGTCTCTCCTTAACGCTGGCCGCCCAGACGCGGCTCTTCTGCGGATGCCAGATCAGCTAGCACGGTTTCGCCCGCAATCATCGTCTGACCGATCACAACCTGCGGCGAGACACCTTCGGGCAGGTAGATATCGAGGCGCGACCCGAACCGGATCAGGCCGAAGCGCTCGCCGGTCAGCAGCGCCTGCCCTTCCTTGACTTCACACAGGATACGGCGTGCCACGAGCCCCGCGATCTGCACCACACCGTAAGACCGACCGTCGGGCATCTGCACCGCAAGGCCGTTGCGCTCGTTCTCCGAACTCGCCTTGTCGAGCGAGGCATTCAGGAACTTGCCCGGGTGATAGGCGATACGGGTAATCTTGCCCTCGTGCGGCAAGCGGTTCACATGGCAGTTGAAGACGCTCATGAAGACGGAAATCCGCGTGAGCGGCAGATCACCAAGCCCCAGCTCGACCGGCGGCACAGCCGGCTCCAGCAGAGAAACGATCCCGTCGGCGGGCGATACCATCAGCCCGTCGCGCACCGGCGTCACACGCTCGGGGTCGCGGAAGAAATAGTAGCACCAGACCGTCAGCCCGACCCCGATCCAGCCCAGAGGCTCGCAGATCAGGAAAAGGACCACAGTCACAGCCGCGAAGATCGCAACGAATTTGCGCCCCTCGCGGTGCATCGGCTTGATAAAGGTAGAAAGCATGGAGACGGACATGATGGCCCTTTCTTGTGTTTTTCCGACAGCTAGGAAAATCCGGGCGAATTTGCAAACCGTATCATGCAACCTATCACACGGGGGCCGGATCGCCCAGTCTCCGATCCGGCGAACGAGCAGAGCCCTGAACGGCCAAGAACAGCGCCACCGCGTCGTTGCGCACCCTACACCACTTTCGGTCGCGGCGACGGGGCATCCGGAGACACAGTTACAGACATAGGGCGCGCATATCCGTTTCCTGCTGCGGAGATGTATCGGCACGACGCTGCGCCTGCACGATCAGGCCTTCGATAGGTGCCCCCCGATCCATCCGCAACCAGTCCGTGGTGATCGCCGCCTCGAAACCTGCCAGATCCAGCAACTCCGCCAGATGATGGCGCGAATGTGCGTAGCGGCGCGACGGGCGCAGGATATAGGCCTCGGGGCCGTCATGCAGCTCAACCGTAAAGGCAAACCGCCCGCCCGGACGAATCGCGGCCGACACCCAGCCGATAATCTGTTCCAGCGCCCCGATATAGGCAAAGACATCGGCGGCGGTGATCAGATCCCAGCGGCTCTCTTCGGGCATAAGGGCGGAAAGGTCGCGCTTTTCGAGCGCGTGGTAACAGGCCTTGGCCCCGGCCTCGCGCAGCATTTCGGAGGAGATATCCCAGCCTTCGAGCCAGCCGCTTTTCGCAGCCAGTTCACGCCCCATCAGCCCTGTGCCACATCCCAGATCCAGCACCCGCTCGTACTGGCCTTGCAGGTCGCGGGCCAAAAGGGCGGGCGCGCGATAGTCGAGCTTGCTCAGCAGCGACTCCTCGAAGCCGGAGGCATATTGATCGAACAATGCCTCGACAAAGGCTGTCGGCATGGCATCGGAAAGCGAACGCGGATGCAGCAGATCCAGCCTGAGGCTTGCCCCAAGACGGTCTTCCGGATCCAGCTCCAGCACCTTCTCGAAAGCGGCCTCGGCCAGATCAAGGCCCGCATCGGCGCGGATTTCCCCCAGACGGAACCAGCCTGCAGCCCAGCGGGGCGCCCGTTCCAGCGCCTGCTGGTAAAGCTCTGCGGCGGCGGCAGGATCGGACGGCAGGTAGGATTCGGCATAATCTGCGCGGCGATCTGCCAGAAGATCGCCCGACGTCATTACAAGCGGTATCATGTCGGAAAAATCGCTCTATAGACGGAGTCACAGCTCCGCAATCGCGCTTTATGCCAGCCAGGATATAAGTCAATATGGTTCGGCAAACCACAGATCATATCCGCGCGAGAGCGGTTATTTGCGCCGCACCAGATAGGTCAGAACCCCGTCGCGCTCTTCCGCCGAGATCATCTCGTGACCGGTCTGTGCGCAGAAATGCGGCACATCGACCCAAGAGGCACGATCAGTCGCCTCCAACAGCGCCACCGCCCCCGAAGGCAACCCTTCAAGCACCTTGCGCAAGCGCAGAACCGGCAAGGGGCACAACAAGCCCTTGGCATCTATCCATGTGGTATCGTCTTTCATGGGCGGCACAATGCGCAAGCTTGGCCCCCTTGTCCACTCGGAAGAGAACAGGCGAGGACAAAACATCATCCGCGCCGCATACCGCGCGAAAACGGGAAGTGACCCGCGCCGATTTCTATAGTATGGCCAAACCATGTTAGATGCACAGCTTGTCCTCGATGCCGCCTTCCTCCCTGCCCTGCTGATTGCGGTGCTCGCCGGAATATTGTCTTTCCTCAGCCCCTGCGTATTGCCGATCGTCCCCCCCTATCTGGCCTTCATGGGCGGGGTCTCGGTGTCGGACATGCAGGGCGGCACCTCGAAAGCACGTGGCAAGGTGGTGCTGGCGGCGGTCTTCTTCGTGCTCGGGCTGTCTACTGTGTTCTTGCTGATGGGGATTTCCGCCTCGGCGCTCGGACGCGCGCTTGGCCCCTATCAGGACTGGCTCACAAAGGCGGCTGCGGTGATCATCATGATCTTCGGCGCCCATTTCATCGGTATCTTCCGGATCGGCTTCATGGACCGCGAGGCGCGCTTCAATACCGGCGATACCGGCGGATCGGCTTTGGGGGCCTATGTGCTGGGGCTGGCCTTCGCCTTCGGCTGGACCCCCTGCCTCGGCCCGATCCTCGGAGCCATCCTCAGCGTTGCCGCCTCGGGCAATGATATCGGGCGCGGCGTCGGACTTCTGGCAGCCTATGCCATAGGCCTTGGCATTCCCTTCCTGCTGGTGGCCGCCTTTTTCCCGAGCCTGCAAGGCGTCATGCGCTGGATGAAGCGCCACATGGGCCGGATCGAAAAAATCTCGGGCCTGTTGCTATGGACGGTCGGGCTGATGATGCTGACCGGACAGTTCACCGATTTCAGCTACTGGCTTCTGGACACTTTCCCCGGCCTCGCGGCGATCGGCTGAAAGAACAAGGCGCGCCCCCCCCCCCGCGCCTTTTTTGATGGCCCGGCCCTTTTCTGCGCCACGGATTCTGCCCAAGACCACCAAAAGCCTTGGAATTTATGGGGTATTTAAATACCTAAATTGCAAGTCATTGTAATATATTAATTTTATCAAGATAAAGAGGCTTGATTTTGATTTGAAGATCGTGGAAAAGCCCCCAATCTGAATTCACAACCCGTCAAGGGACGATCTTATGAACACCTATACCGCAAAACCGGCGGAGATCGAAAAGAAGTGGATCCTGATCGACGCTGAAGGCGTCGTTCTGGGCCGTCTTGCTTCGATCGTCGCAATGCGTCTGCGTGGCAAGCACAAAGCCACCTTCACGCCGCACATGGACATGGGCGACAATGTCATCATCATCAACGCCGACAAGGTGCAGATGACTGGCAAGAAGCGCGATGACAAAACCTACTACTGGCACACGAACCACCCGGGCGGGATCAAATCGCGCACCGCGCGTCAGATCCTCGAGGGCAACCACCCCGAGCGCGTCGTGATCAAAGCCGTAGAGCGTATGATCTCGCGTAACCGTCTGGGCCGCGCCCAGATGTCGAACCTGCGCGTCTATGCCGGTGCCGAGCACCCGCATGAAGCACAGTCGCCCGAAGTTCTCGACGTCAAGTCGCTGAACAAAAAGAACACCCGGAGCTAATCATGGCTGAAGAACTCAAATCCCTCGACGATCTGAAGTCGGCCGTATCGGGCGTTGAAGCTGCTGGCGAAACCACCGTTTCGATCAACCGCGAGCCCGTCCGTGACGCACAAGGCCGCTCCTACGCGACCGGTAAGCGTAAAGACGCAGTTGCCCGCGTGTGGGTCAAGCCGGGCACCGGCAAGATCACCGTGAACGGCAAAGAGATGAAGGCTTACTTCGCTCGCCCCGTTCTGCAGCTGATCGTGAACCAGCCCTTCGGTGTTGCTGGCGTTGAAGGCGAATTCGACGTTTACGCGACCGTTGTTGGCGGTGGTCTGTCGGGCCAAGCAGGTGCCGTGAAGCACGGTATCTCGAAAGCTCTGCAAGTCTACGAACCGGCACTGCGTCCGGCTCTGAAAGCTGCCGGCTTCCTGACCCGCGACTCGCGTGTTGTTGAACGTAAGAAATTCGGTAAGCGCAAAGCACGCCGTTCGTTCCAGTTCTCGAAGCGCTAATCTTCGCGAATATCCAATTCCGGAAAGGGCCTGCCATCGTGCGGGCCCTTTTCTATTGCGACACTCCCACCGCGAGAAACTGCCCGATTTATCGCCTTTAGCGGCATTGCCGATACTTTCTCACAACCGGGTAAGCCCTTGTTAACCATTCGTTGACGAAAAACAGATTGTGTTTTCCACAAGGCACCGTCTATTGTTGTTTTTATGTTGGTGTTCTGTCACGTCACGTGATCCCACCCACGGATTTCGCTGAATTCCGGCCGGTAAGGTCCGCGCGTCACTCGCGCGACCCCGTCCAGGATCAACCGATTGGCCGCAAGGCCGCACGCCACGCCGGGCAACCCCCTCAGGGAAGAACGGCATCAGTTTGGGCGCGGACCACAAGTCCTACCCCGCCTTTAGGATGAAACGCGATGACGCGACCGGATGGACCAAGGAAGATGTCGGGCAGGCTCTACGCCGCCGCCTTCCCTCTGGCGACGTGCGCTCTCGCCACAGAAACAGACCACAAAGCACAGTCGCCTGGCCTTGCCACGGCGCGCCGTTCTTTGCGGGAAAGCAGGATAAATGGCAAAGAAAATGCTCATCGATGCCACACACGCGGAAGAAACCCGCGTGGTGGTTGTGGACGGGAATAAAGTCGAAGAGTTCGATTTTGAGACGATAAACAAGCGCCAGCTTGCCGGAAATATCTATCTGGCAAAAGTGACGCGGGTCGAGCCTTCGCTACAGGCCGCCTTTGTGGATTACGGTGGAAACCGTCACGGGTTCTTGGCTTTCGCCGAGATCCACCCTGATTATTACCAGATCCCCACGGCAGATCGCGAAGCGCTTCTGGCGGAAGAGCGCGCCCTTGCGCAATCCGACGAGGACGAAGAAGAAAAACCGGCGCGCACGCGTCGTCGTCGTCGTTCGTCGCGCAGCGATGCTGCGGAAACGCAGCCTGCACAGGCCGAGGCGACCGCAGCAGACGAGACCCTGCGTTCGGAAGATATTCCCGGCATGGGCGTGGCCGATCCGTCAGAGGACAACCTCCATATCGAGGATCACGACACCCCCCAATCCGACGACGCCCCCCATGATGCGGCCGACGAGCAGGAAGACGACCACGGCTCGGAAAGCGATCATGACGATGACGACATCGAATCCGTCGCCGAAGAGGATGTGAGCGAAGAGATCCGCCGCCCGCGCAAGCCCCGCGCGCGCCGCTTCAAGATCCAAGAGGTCATCAAGGTCCGCCAGATCATGCTGGTGCAGGTGGTGAAGGAAGAGCGCGGCAACAAGGGGGCGGCACTGACCACCTATCTGTCGCTTGCTGGCCGCTACTGCGTGCTGATGCCCAATACCGCCCGCGGTGGCGGCATCTCGCGCAAGATCACCAATGCCGCCGACCGTAAGAAGCTGAAGGATATCGCCTCGGAACTCTCCGTTCCGCAGGGCGCGGGTCTGATCATCCGCACGGCAGGCTCGCAACGCACCAAGACCGAGATCCGCCGCGATTACGAATATCTTATCCGTATGTGGCAGCAGATCCGCGAACTCACGATGAAGTCGGTCGCCCCTGCCCCGATCTATGAGGAAGGCGATCTGATCAAGCGCTCGATCCGTGACCTCTACTCGAAGGATATCGACGAGGTGCTGGTTGAAGGCGAGCGCGGCTATCGTGCGGCCAAAGACTTCATGCGGATGATCATGCCGTCCCATGCAAAGAACGTGCAGCATTATGCCGAGGCGCTGCCGCTTTTCGCGCGCTATCAGGTCGAGGGCTATCTGGCCTCGATGTTCAACCCCGTGGTGCAGCTGAAATCCGGAGGCTATCTGGTGATCGGCGTGACCGAGGCACTGGTGGCAATCGACGTGAACTCCGGCCGTGCGACCAAAGAGGGCTCCATCGAGGAGACCGCGCTGAAAACCAACCTCGAGGCCGCCGACGAGGTGGCCCGTCAGGTACGCCTGCGCGACCTTGCTGGCCTCATCGTCATCGACTTCATCGATATGGACGAGCGCAAGAACAACACCGCCGTTGAGAAACGGATGAAGGACAAGCTCAAGACCGACCGTGCCCGCATTCAGGTCGGCCGCATCTCGGGCTTCGGTCTGATGGAAATGTCGCGCCAGCGTCTGCGTCCGGGGATGATCGAATCTACCACGCAGCCCTGCCCGCATTGCCACGGCACCGGCCTCATCCGCTCGGATGACAGCATGGCGCTGCAGGTCCTGCGTGCGATCGAGGAAGAAGCCACCCGCAAGCGCGCCCGCGAGGTTCTGGTGCGCGTGCCTGTTGCCGTGGCCAACTTCCTGATCAACCAGAAGCGCGAACATATCGCCCTGATCGAGTCGCGCTACGGGCTTTCTGTCCGTATCGAGGCCGATCCGACGCTGGTCTCGCCCGATTACGTGATCGAGAAATTCAAAACCGCAACCCGTGTGGTGCCCGAAGCGGTGTCCAATGTGGTTCATGCCAGTGCAGAGTTCATGAGCGAGCTTGAAGAGCTGGATGCGGCCTTGGATGCGGAGATCGTCGAGGAAGACGAAGACGAGGCGCCCGAGGCTGCCACGGAAACGTCGACCGATGAAGGCCCGAAGAAGAAGAAGCGCCGCCGTCGTCGCCGTCGGAAATCGGGTGCGGATCAGCTCAATGATGAGGCTGAGACCGAATCTGACGAAGAGGACAGCGCCCCTGCGGCTGAGGCAGAGCCGGACGTCGCCGCAGAAGACGCCGAAGGCGAGGCCACGGCACCGGAAGCTGCAGAAGAGGCCCCCAAGCCCAAACGCAGCCGGTCACGGTCGCGCCGCAAGCCCAAAGCTGAGGCTGAGACCAACGCCGAAGCGGGTGACAATGCGGCAGACACGACTGCCGAAGCCGAAGCTGCGCCCGAGGCCACCGCGGAAGCAGAGGATGCGCCCAAGCCCAAGCGCAGCCGGTCCCGCGCGCGTCGTTCGAAAAAGGACGAGACGCTCGCTGTCGAGGCTGAGGTTGAGGCTGTTGCAGCTCCGGCTTCCGGGACTGTTGTAGACACGGCCCCCGCCGCGGAGGCGGTAGCCTCTGTTCCGGAAGCCGATGCAGGTCTGGCAGAAATCGCCTCCCCTGCGGCACCGGTTGCCGAAGCCCCCGCCGCAGAGGCACCGGTTGCCGAGGCAGCGGTTGGCGAGGTCATCACGGCACAGGCACCGGTCGCAGAACGCGCGAAGGAAAGCACAGCCGAACCCGAAGCCGCTCAGGCGGAAGCGGATAATGCGCCCAAACGCCGGGGCTGGTGGAACGTCGGCAACTAAGCCCCCAAAGACTGCCAAAGGGCCTGAAGCATCCCTGCTTCAGGCCCTTTTTCTATGGCAGCCAAGTGCGCCATGCCGGCCAGCAACGGTCCAGAATGCGGGGCTGCGACAGCCCCCTCGGCGGCATTGCAGACCGCCGTCGCAAAAACCTATTTGACGGCCCCGAGCCCGCGATCCTCTGCCGCCCCATCAAGCATATGCGTCATCTCTTCCACGCGCTCAAACCGTCCTTCGGGATCGCGCGTTGCAAACAGATAGACCTCCTGCACCACCTGATGCCCGTCGCGCTTGGTGGCGGAGACGATATGGCGGTCGGCATAGTTCAGGCCATCACTCACCTCGTCCAGAACCTCGATTTCCGCCGAGGCGACAAGCTCGCGAAGCTTCTGGACATGGAGACGGAATCCCTCCCGGTCGTCCCAGACCCCATTGGTGCGCTGGCGATAGTTCGGGCTGAAATGACGGTCCAGAACTGCGTCAAGCGGCAGGTCCTGACGGTTCAGAAGATCGTCCAAAGCCGTTTTGATATCTGTCATTTTTCCTCGCACGATAAACCCCTTCAGAGATTTGCGGGCAAACCGCCCCCCGTCAAGATGGGGAGGCGGAGGCGGAAAAACAATGCGGCAGGGCACGGCACAGATTGGCTGCCCCGCCAAAGGCCTGCGCTCAGAGATAATCCTGACGGGCCAGACCGTATTTGGCCATTTTCTCGTTCAGGGTCCGGCGCGGCAGACAGAGTTCTTCCATCACGCTGGCAATCGAGCCTTTATGGCGGCGCATGGTATTGTCGATCAGCATCTTCTCGAAATTCTCGACATATTCCTTGAGCGGCTTGCCCTCGGTGGTGATCGCCGGAATAGTGCTGTCATTGTCATCCGTCATCAACAGCGAGGCAATCGAACCCGAGCCGCGACGCGCCTGCAAAACGGCCCGCTCGGCAACATTGATCAACTGGCGCACATTGCCCGGCCAAGGGGCCTGCAGCAGCTGTGCAGCCTCTTGCGCGGTCAGCTCGGGGGTGTCACAGCCATATTCATCCGCAAACTGCTCGGCCATCCGCGCGAAGATCGTCAGCACATCCTCCCCACGGTTGCGCAGGGGCGGCAGGGTGATTTTCAGGGCCGCCAGCCGGAAATAGAGATCGGGGCGCAGCACATCTTCCAGCGTCGTTCCCTCACCATGCTGGTTGCAGATCGCCACGATCCGCGTCTCCGCAGGCACGCCCTGCTCGGAGATGAAGGTCAGCAGACGGGCCTGCAAGGATTGCGAGAGCGCCTCGATATCCTCAAGGCAGAGCGTGCCGCCCCGCGCTTTCTCTACCAGCGGCAGACCGCTTTCGACAGGGCCGAAGAGCTTGGTCGCCAGATCCTCCTCGGAATAGGCCGCGCAAGAAACGGTCACCATCGCCTTGCCCGCCCGCGAGCCCGTCGCATGCAGCGCATGGGCCACCAGCGTCTTGCCGGTGCCGGTCTCGCCATCGATCAGCACATGGCCATCAGCCTGACTGAGGTCGAGAATATCCTCGCGCAACCGCTCCATCGGTTCGGACGTGCCGATCAACTTGCCCATCATCTGTTCGCCATTGGCCAGATCCTTGCGGATCGCACGGTTTTCCAATGTCTGACGGCGGGCTTGGGTCGCGCGTTTGGCCAGTTCGTTCATCCGGTCGGGATCGAAGGGCTTTTCAAGGAAATCCATCGCCCCCAGACGCATCGCTTCCACCGCCATCGGCACATCGCCATGACCGGTGATCATGATAACCGGCAAGCCACTATCAATGCCCATCAGCCGTTTAAGAAATTCCATCCCGTCCATGCCGGGCATGCGGATATCGGAAATCACGACACCGGGCCAATCGGCACCGATCTCTTTCAGCGCCGCCTCGGCACAATCGTAAGTTTCCGTGTCAAAGCCCGACAGGGCAAGCCATTGGCTGACGGATTGACGCATGTCTTCTTCATCATCGACAATTGCAATCTTCATCATTCGCGACATTTCGTTCTCCGTGGCGCGTTACGTCAAGCACGCTCTTCATCTGTTTTTGTTTCGTCCGACAGCAAGGGCAGACGCAGTTCGAACACCGCCCCGCCTGCTTCGGCATTTCGGGCCGTCAACCGGCCCCCGAGGTCACTGGCGATCGAGGAAGAAATCGCCAAACCCAATCCGGTTCCCTCTCCGGGCTTTTTTGTTGTCCAAAAGGGTTCGAATAGTTTTTCAAGATCCGCGATGCCCGGCCCGTTATCACGCACCGAAAGCACCGCCTGCGCCCCGTCCGAGAGCAGGATGTCGATCTGCGGCTCGGTCGTGGCTTTGGTGGCATCAAGCGCATTGCGCAAAAGGTTGATAATCACCTGTTCCAGCCGGATGCGATCGGCCATCACCATGACCGGATTACGCGGCAGGCTCCGCACGATCTGCACCGTGCGCGATTTCAACTGCGGCTCCATCATCGACAGCGCCGAAGACACCGCATCGCGCAGGTCCACAGGCTCGAAGGCGGTGCCCCCCTTACGCGCATAGGATTTAAGCTGGCGGGTGATCGCGCCCATCCGGTCGATCAGATCGTCGATCCGCTGGAAGCTCGTCAGCGCCTCGTCGCCGCGCTTGCGTTGCAGCAACAGACGCGCACCAGCCAGATAGGTCTTCATCGCGGCCAGAGGCTGGTTCAATTCATGGCTGACCGAGGCCGACATCTCGCCCAAAGCCGCCAGTTTCGAACTTTGCGCCAGCGTCTGCTCGGCCACGGCCAGCTCTTTCTGGGCCTTCTCGCGCTCGGCAATCTCACGGGTCAGGCGGGTGTTCAATGCGCGCAGCTCTTTTGATTCCTGCCGCAATGCCACCGATTGCATCCGCGCCCTGCGCGACAGCCAGTAGAAGGCCAGCGCAAGAAAAATCGCAAAGCCCATGATCTCCAGTGCCAAGACGGCATTCACCCGCTCGCGCACGGAATCATAGGAGGTGAAGGCAGTCATCTTCCAGCCACGGAAAGGAATGCGGGTTTCGGTCTGCATCACACCGGCACCACCGAGATAGGCGTCGGGCGGCTCGTTGGCCAGATCGGCCGTCGCCTGAAGGGCCCGCTGGATCGCGGTCGGGGCATCCCGTGCGGCCAGCGCCTCGGCCATTGTCAGCCCGCGCCAGCGCGGCTCGGTGGTCAGGATGATCTTGCCTTCGCTATTGGTCACCGCCACGGCATCGGAAATCCCCGCCCAGGCCCGTTCGAATTTCGCCAGATCGGCCTCGACCACGATCACCCCCAAGGGGGTGCCGCCACTGCTGAGCAGCCGTGAATAGTTGAACTCTGTGCCCGGCCCTTCCATCGCATCGGTGGTGAAGACCGTATCACGCGACCGCTGGGCCTCCACGAAAAACGGCGCGGAGGCATAGCTGGTGCCGATCAGGTTGCGATTGGTCGCCGCGACCACGCGGCCCGACAGGTCCAGCAAACGGATCGACGCTGCGGACACATCATCGCGGGCCGAAATAAGCGCGGCCGATGTCTCGGAGAAATCACCGCTGGACAGAGATCGCGTCAGGGCCGGATCGCGGGCCAGCAGGAGCGGCACGATCGACATCCGCTGCAATTCCGAAATCAGGTTGCCCGTGTACAGCGCCAGACGCAATTCCGTGCGCACACGGGTGGTTTCGGTAAATCGCTGGGTCAGCCACGCATTGGTAAACCACATCGCGCCAGCGGCAAGGCACAGGATGCCAAAAACCGCCAGACGCACAAGAATGCGCCCGCGTCGGGTCCGATCGCGGGGCACAGTCTTTGTCTCGATGGTCAAGGTATGCGACATGCGCCAAATCTAGGCGAAGGCCTCAGGCGCAACAAGTCTCAAAGCTTCAGGCCGAGACAAGCCCGTCCAGCAAGGAGCGGAAAAGCGCCGCCCCGTCCGTACCGCCATGATTTGCATCCACCGCGCGCTCGGGGTGGGGCATCATGCCCAGAACCCGACGGTTTTCCGAAAGGACACCGGCGATATCATCCACCGAACCATTGGGGTTGTCGCCATAGCGGAAGGCCACACGGTCCTCGCCCTGCAGCGCCTTCAACCCTTCGGCATCAATCTGGTAATTGCCATCGTGGTGGGCAATCGGGATCAGGATCTCTTGGCCTTTGGAATAGCCTGCGGTGAACACGCTGTCTTGGGTGGCAACGGTCAGCGGCACCGGCTTCGAGATATATTTCAGCCCGCCATTGCGCATCAGCGCCCCCGGCAGAAGGCGCATCTCGGTCAGCACCTGAAAGCCGTTGCAGACCCCGATCACGTAACCGCCCTTATGCGCGAATTCGACCAGCGCGCGCCCGATGGGCGACTGGGCCGCAATCGCGCCACAGCGCAGGTAATCGCCATAGGAGAAGCCGCCGGGCACGCCCACGACATCCACCCCTGCCGGCAATTCGGTTTCTTTGTGCCAAACACGAACAACCTCGGCTCCGGCTTTCTCGAAACCGACGATCAGATCGCGGTCACAATTCGATCCGGGAAAGGTGATGACGGCTGCCTTCATGGCGACGCTCCTGTCTTACAGCTGCGCTAGAGTTGCAAAGGGGGGACGCGCCGCGCCCTCCCCGACTGTCTTCTCAGACGATTTCGACCGTGTATTTCTCGATCACGGTATTGGCCAGAAGCTTCTCGCACATGGACTGCACTTCGGCTTCTGCGGCAGCCTTGTCGGCGGCCTTCAGGTCAAGCTCGATCACTTTGCCTTGGCGCACGCCTTCCACGCCGGCAAAACCAAGCGCACCAAGCGCGTGGCGAACGGCCTCACCCTGCGGGTCCAGAACCCCATCCTTCAGCATCACGTGAACGCGGGCTTTCATCGGTGTCATCCTCTGCAAGTCTTAGGGCAGCGTGCTGCCTTTGGTCATCGGAGACCGGCATGCCGGTCCCCATTCAGTCTGTGTCGGTCCCACCAATCAGATGCAGACCGCGGTGTGGTCAATTAATCAGCGTGGGCTTGGAGCCATTGCCCTGCTCGGGCAGCACGCCCAGACGACGGGCGACTTCGCTATAGGCATCGGTCAGGCTGCCCAGATCGCGGCGGAACACATCCTTATCAAGATGCGCGCCGGTTTTGACATCCCACAGGCGGCAGCTGTCGGGGCTGATCTCGTCGGCCACGATCAGACGCATGAAATCGCCTTCCCAGATACGACCGATCTCGATCTTGAAGTCGATCAGCTTGATGCCGACCCCAAAGAAGATGCCCGACAGGAAGTCATTCACCCGCAGCGCCAGCGCCACGATATCGTCGAGATCCTGCTGATTGGCCCAGCCGAACGCCACGATATATTCCTCCGGCACCAGCGGGTCGCCAAGTGCGTCGTTCTTGTAGCTATATTCCACGATCGGGCGCGGCAGCGGCGTGCCTTCTTCCAGACCCAGACGCTTGGCAATCGAACCGGCGGCAAAATTGCGCACGATCACTTCCAGCGGCACGACCTCGACCTGACGGATCAGTTGCTCGCGCATATTGAGGCGGCGGATGAAGTGGTTCGGGATGCCGACATTGGTCAGACCGTTCATGAAGAACTCCGACAGGCGGTTGTTCAGAACCCCTTTCCCGTCGATCACGTCCTTCTTCTGAGCGTTAAAGGCCGTCGCATCATCCTTGAAATACTGGACCAGTGTTCCCGGTTCCGGGCCTTCGAACAGGATCTTCGCTTTGCCTTCGTAAATCTTTTTGCGCCGGGGTGCCATGTGCTCTCCACTCGGATAATGACCCGGACGCGCCCCATGCGCGCCAATCGGACATGCGGGCAAACCTATGCCCTTTCTCGCCCCTATAGGCCAAGCCCTCTTTCGCCGCAAGCCTGCAACGCAAACCAAAGGTTCCGCACTTGGCATTTCCGGCGCTTTGTGACGCGCGACGCGCAAAAACAGCACAACCCGTAGCAGTGTGTTATGAACGTTAAGCTCGTGTAAGGGCCTTCGCCCTAGTCTCGCTCTCGCGAAACGGAGGACGAGTGATGCGTCATTACGGAAAAATTGCCGGACAACAGGCATCAGAAGCAAAAGCATGGCTGGACAGGACCGTTCTGGATGCCCGAAGCCATGACATCGCACTGCCCGCCCCCGATCTCTCCGATCCGTCCTATGCCGAACGCCATCCGGAGGCGATGATCATGGCCGAAACCGCACGTCTTCTAGAGGCGGATGGCCCCGCCGAGGCACTGGCGGATCCGGCAGAGATTCCGGCCAAGACGCAGTCTCTGGCATGGGGCAAAGCGGTGCGGCGGCAACTGGCCGCGATTGTGATGCTGGCGGCTTTTGCATGGGTTCTGCGCGACCGTGTAACCGGGCTCGATTATACGGCGATTCTCTCGTCGCTCACGCAGGTCTCCGCCTTGCAATGGATGGGCGCGATGCTTGCGACATGTCTCTCCTTTGCGGCACTGGCCAATTATGACGCGCTGATCCACAAGATCATGGAGACCGGCCAGCACGACCAGCAGGCCAGACGCGCGGGCTGGGTATCGATCGCGATCTCGCAGACCGTGGGCTTCGGTCTGATTTCCGGCGCGCTTGTGCGCTGGCGGATGCTGCCCGGCTTCTCGATGATCGAAGCCTCTAAGATGACGGCCATGGTCGCTGCGACCTTTCTGGCAGGCTGGGCGGTCGTCACGGCGATCGTGGTCATCATCACGCCCGTGCAGCTGCCGGGCCTGCCCGTTTTTGCCCTACAGGGTTTTGCCCTTCTGGGGCTGTTTCTGGGTGGCGGTGTGGCCGCACTTGCGCTGTGGAACCCTGTCGTCAAGATCGGAAAATGGCAGCCGCGCCTGCCCAGCCTGCCGATCATGGGGCGGATTCTGTGGCTGACCGTCCTCGACACCGCTTTTGCCGCGCTTGCGCTCTGGGTTTTGTTGCCCGCTGAAACCGTGCACCCTCTGGTGGCGCTCTATCCGGCCTTTCTGCTGGCATTGGGTGCGGGCTTCATTTCCGGCACGCCGGGCGGGGTCGGGCCGTTCGAGGTGACGCTTCTGATGCTGCTGCCCGGAGCCGAGCAGGCCCCGCTTCTGGCCGCGATCGTGGCGTGGCGCGTTGTGTATTACGGTGCGCCCGCAGCCTTGGCCCTCGGCATGCTGGCACTTGGCGCGCCGGTAAGGCATCTGCCGCCGCGCGGGCGCCTGGTGCCTGCCGCCCGTGAATTCACCCCCCGCATCGCCGCTCTGGCAGCGCAAAGCCCCCATGCCGAATTCGGCATTCTCCGTCAGGGCGAACATTTCGTTCTGCTGGGCGAGAACATGCGCTCGGGCTGGATGATCGGCCAGACACAGCAGGCCTTGGTGGGGCTGCGCGATCCGGTCGGGGCGCACTCCCTGCCGGAAATGTTGCGCAGCCTCAGGATCGAGGCCCGCGATCAGGGACGATTGGCCTGCCTTTACAAGATCAATGCGCGCACGGCACTAGAGGCCCGCAGGGCGGGCTGGGCGGTGACGCCTGTCGCGCAGGAATGCTGGCTGCGTCCAGACCGGTTTTCCCTTGATGGTCCCGCCCTATCAGGCCTGAGGCGCAAGTTGCGCAAAGCCAAAAAAGCGGGGGTGGAATGCCTTCACTGTATTGACGAGATGCCGCTCGCGCAGATGACGGAGGTCGCGGCAGAATGGGCCCTCGCCCGCGGCGGCGAAAGGGGGTTTTCCATGGGGCGCTTTGACGCCGGATATGTCAGCGGCCATGAGGTCATTCTGGCCTGGCATGCAGGGCGATTGGTGGGGTTTGCCAGTTTCCATAGCAACAGCCACGAATGGGCTCTGGACCTGATGCGCACGACCGATGACGCGCCGGATGGCACCATGCACCAACTGATCGTCACAGCGATAGAGGCGGCACGGGCGGAAAACTGCCCGCGCCTGTCTCTCGCCGCGCTCCCTCCCCGCCCGGATCAGATCGAAGGACCTGCGGCGATGATCTGGCGGCGCGCGGAAAAAGGACGGGGAGCCGTCGGGTTGCGCCAGTTCAAAATGGGGTTTGCCCCCCAGTTGAGCACACTTTATATTGCCGCCCCCTCGCGATCGGCCCTTGCCCTTGCGGCGGCCGATATCGCGCGGATCATCCGCAAGCCACCGCCCCTGCCGCAGACATCTATCCACAGGGAGTGAATTGAACTCGGCGCCCTTGCGTGGCAAGTGGAGCACGCAGCGCGGGTCCCTGATGGCCTCCGGCTGCCCTGCGCATCCGACGGACGAGTGGTACCATGACCAAGCGATTACAGCAGCTCCTTGCAGAGAACGATACTCTGCTCGCGGATGCCGCAACCGGCACGACCCTGTTCAATATGGGGCTGCCCGCCGGCCATCCCGCCGAGCTATGGTCTGTGGAACATCCGGAGCATGTCACGGCCCTTCATCAGGAGGCGCTGGAAAATGGCGCGCAGATCCTGTGCACCAACAGCTATGGCGGCAATCGCTGCCAGCTTGAACGTTTCGGACGTGGCGCACAGGCCCCGCTGCTGGCCACCGCAGCGGCCCGACTGGCGCGCAAGATTGCCGATCAGGCCCCCGACCCTGTGATCGTGGCAGGGTCCATCGGACCGACGGGCGAGATTTTTGCCCCGATGGGGACGATGACCCGCCAACGCGCCGTCGAGATCTATACGGAGCAGGCGCGCGCCTTGCGCGAAGGTGGGGTCGATCTGCTATGGTTTGAAACGCTTTCCTCCCTCGAGGAGGTCCATGTTGCAGAAATCGTCGCACGCGACTGCGCGATGGAATGGTGCATCAGCATGAATTTCGACACTGCCGGACGCAGCATGATGGGGGTCAGCCCCACCGAGTTCACCCGCAAGCTGGACAAGCTGGCATATAAACCCGTGGCCGCCGGAGCGAATTGCGGCATGGGGGCATCGGATCTTTTGCGCAGCATTCTGGAAATGGCCGCCAGCGGAACGGATATCCCGCTGATTGCGAAGTCGAATGCCGGCGTCCCCCATTTCCATCATGGAGAGCTGCACTATACCGGCACGCCAGAGTTAATGGCCGAATATGCCTTGATGGCGCGGGATTGCGGCGCACGGATCATCGGCGGTTGCTGCGGCACTCAGGGCGCACATCTGGCAGCCATGCGCGACGCCCTTGCCCGCACGCCGAAATCCTCACGTCCAACGCTGGATCAGATCGCACAGGCTCTGGGCCGGTTTTCGAACGGCGCATAACGGCGCCGCGATCTGCGGACCTGAGGCTGACCGCTTCCGGCAGAGGCCCGCAGCATACGGCTCCCCAAGCCCCCAGAGCCCCAACTCACCGTCAGGCCGATTCTGTCACACTTTTGAAACGCCGCCGGACTGCACAAGCACTAGGCGTTTCACGGGCCAAATCACTGCATATTGCAATTTTGTGATATTTTTAGAGCTTATCATGGCGCGACCCATCTTTTCCTTAACCTTTTGCCGTCCCATATTGGAAAGGTAAGGAGAAACCGATGCCGTTACCAACCTTCCTCTTGCTCATCCTGGCCGTGCTTGTCGCAGCCGGAGCAACCTTGTGGTTCGCCATTTCGGCAGGGATCCCCGCCCCCGCCGTCGCATTGGTTTTGCTGGGCTGCGTCGGAGTGGCGCGGCTGATGGAGCGGATCGAGTAATCCGCTCCTACCCCCTTTGATCACAGGGCAACGCCCTGACGACCTGCGAGATCGGTGACGAACTGCCATGCCACGCGCCCCGAACGTGACCCGCGTGTGGCCTGCCACTCGATTGCCTCCGCCCAAAGCGCCTCATCCGAAATCGTAAGACCGTAACGGTCGCAATAGGCGCGGATCATCTTGAGATAATCGTCCTGCGAACAGGGATGGAAGCCCAGCCACAGACCGAACCGGTCGGACAGGGACACTTTCTCCTCCACCGCCTCGCCCGGATTGATCGCGGTAGAGCGCTCGTTCTCGATCATATCGCGCGGCATCAGATGGCGGCGGTTCGAGGTTGCGTAAAGAATGACATTTGACGGGCGCCCTTCGATCCCGCCATCCAGAATGGCCTTCAGCGATTTGTAATGCCGGTCATCGTGATCGAAGGACAGATCATCACAAAACAGGATGAAGCGGATTTCGGGAGCCGCGCGCAGATGCGCCAGCAGACGCCCGACAGATGGCAGATCGTCGCGCGACAGCTCCACCAGTTTAAGCGGCAAGCCCTGTTTGACGGCCTGCGCATGGGCCGCCTTCACCAGGGACGACTTGCCCATACCGCGCGAGCCCCAAAGCAGGGCGTTATTGGCCGCCGCCCCGCGCGCGAATTGCAACGTGTTCGTCAGCAGGATATCGCGGGACCGGTCGATGCCCTGCAGCAGATCGAAATCCACCCCATTGACCTCGGCCACCGGATCCAGCCGGTCAGGAGACGTGCGCCACGCGAAAGCGGTCGCGGCGGCAAAGTCGGGGGCAGGCATCGGCGCAGGCGACATGCGTTCAAGCGCCTCCGCGATGCGGGTCAGGGCGTCTTGCCCGCCTTGCGGGGTCACGCTTGACAGATAGTCCAGAATGCGCCCCTCCTCGGCATCTTGCAGCGGGCGCTGGCCATCAAGAAACTGGACCAGAATATCCTCGCGCAGCCCCGTCGCCGTGCCCAGATCCTGGTTGGTCAGGTTACGGCGCGCCAATTCGTATTTCAGGTCATTGCGGTGCATGGGATCGTCCTTCGAAAATGAACCCCGGACATGGCAAGCATCTCCGGGGCGATAAATCTGTCAGTGCAAAGTTCAGGAGGATTTGTTCTCGGGGTCCTCGTCGTCCTCGTCATCCTCTTCGACCCATGTCCCCTCCGCCCGCATCCGCGCTTCGCGGTTACGCTCGATCCGGCGCACAAGGAAGATCGACACCTCGTAAAGACCGTAGACGACCGTGAACAGGATCACCTGCGAGATGACATCAGGCGGGGTCGCGATAGCTGCCACGATCAGGATGGCCACAACCGCATATTTGCGCACGCTGCCCAGACCAGCCGCAGAGACCAGCCCCGCCTTGCCCATCAGCGACAGCAACACCGGCAACTGGAAACAGATCCCGAAGGCCATCACGAATTTCACGGTCAGCGACAGGTATTCCTGCACCGAGCCCTGAAAACCGATAGCGGCCATATCATTGGCCGCGGCCCCGTCGGGAGTAAATCCGCCCTGCTGGAAGCCGAGAAAGAAATTGAACGCAAGCGGCAGGATCACGTAATAGGCAAAAGCCGCGCCGGCAAAGAACATGATCGGCGAGGCGATCAGGAACGGCAGAAACGCGTTTTTCTCCGAGCGATAGAGCCCCGGCGCCACGAAACGCCACATCTGGTAGGCGATAATCGGGAAAGACAGGGCAAACCCGCCCATGAACGAGATCGTCACCGCGACGAAGAAGCCTTCCTGCAGCTTGATCAGATAGAGCCCGCAATGCTGGCCGCGATCCGCCAGAGCATGGCAGATCGGATGGGTCAGGAAGTTGAAGATCGGGTTCCAGACGGCATAGCAGGCCACCATCGCCACAATGAAAGCGGCCAGCGAATACAGGATACGCGTGCGCAATTCAGCAAGGTGTTCGATCAGCGGCGCTGCGCTGTCTTCAATATCGTTCTCGGCGCTCATGGCGTCTCTTTTCTTTCCGCGCCCCGATCCTGCGCCGCAACCGGCGCATCGGTGGCCGGTACCTCGGCAGGGTGGCTCGGCGGTGCGATCTCGGGCTCGTCCGCAAGCTCGGACGGGTCGATTTGCGCCGCCAGATTGGGATCAGGCTCGGCTACGGGGGCCGTGGCCTGCTCTGCCGCTTGCGGGCTGGTGGCCGCTTTGGGCAGGCCGGGCTGCCATTTCTCGAACTTCTCGGTCGCGCGTTCCAGCGCATCCAAGCCCAGAGCCTTCTTGGACGTCAGCCCTTTCAGCTCTTTGGAGGTTTCGGCAAGACCGGCCTGATCTGCCGCATCCTCCATCGCCCGCGAGAACTCGCGGGCCATCGCCTTGGCCTTCCCTGTCAGACGCCCGAGGGTCCGGAACATGACAGGAAGATCCTTCGGCCCGACGACGATCAAGGCGACCACGCCGATAACCAGAAGTTCGCTCCAACCGATATCAAACATTCAGGGCCTCCAGCCGCTGTCTCGCAGCTCAGACCTTGTCTTTCTTGTCCTCGGGGGTCACATCACGCGCCTCGGTGCGTGAGGGGTCGTTGCTGGCATCCTCGATCTCGTTCGAGCTGTCCTTCACCCCTTTTTTGAAGGCCGTAATGCCCTTGCCGACTTCGCCCATCAAAGACGAGATCTTGCCGCGTCCAAACAGGACAAGAACCACAACAGCGATCAGAAGAAGGCCCGGAAGGCCGATATTGTTCAGCATAGTCTACTCCACACGCAGGGCCAGCCACCACAGGTCGGGGACAGGCCAATCGGACACCACGTTTATGGCCTCCGGTTCCTCAATCAAAGCCCCAATCGTTCCCGTTGACGTGAATTTTAAGCAACATGTGGAAATTCGCACGATTTATAAGCAGTGCCCGTGACATATCTTTGCCGGCATGCTACCGGCAAGGCAGTCTTCATGCCAGAATTCTGGCATCCATCTTTTCCGGGGGTCTTATGGCTGTCGCCGACTATCTTACCGCTTTTGTCACGCTGTTTGTGGTTATTGACCCTATCGGCCTTGCACCGGTCTTTATGGCCCTTACCAGCGGCGTGCCCACCCAGAAGCGGCGCGGGATCGGTTTTCGCGCCGTGGCCATCGGGGCGGTGCTGCTGACGCTGTTCGGGTTATTCGGGCAGAATATCCTTGACGGGATCGGCATCTCGATGCCCGCCTTCCGCATTGCGGGTGGGGTACTGCTGTTCCTGACCGCGCTCGACATGCTCTTCGAGCGGCGTACTAAGCGGCGGCAGGATCAGGGCGAGGAACATGCGCAAGACCCCGATCACGACGATCCGTCGGTCTTCCCGCTGGCAACCCCGCTGATTGCCGGACCGGGGGCGATGGCCTCGATGATCCTGCTGACAGGGCAAGGCGATGGCACGGCGCTGCATACGATCGCCATTCTGGGCGTCATGCTGGCGGTGCTGCTGTGCGTGATGGCCTCTTTCGCCATCGCCGCCCCTGTCGAGCGCCTGCTGGGGCGCACCGGCGTGATGGTGGTGACACGGCTGCTGGGGATGCTGCTGGCCGCGCTTGCGATCCAGTTCATGCTGGACGGGCTGCACAAAGCTGGCCTCAGCGGCATTCTCTAAGCGATTACAGGCACAAGCCCCCGACCAAAAGACCGGCGCCAGACAGAAGAAGGCACTGGCATTTCCGCCCTGTGCCCGCCATATATATCCGATGACCGGAGATGATATTGGCCAGCTTGTCTATCTTGTTCTGCTGCTGACAGTGGTTGGCGGCTATGTCATGTTCGATTTCAGGCGCAATCTCTCGCGCAGGCTGCAGCAGCTTGCGATCTGGGCGCTGATCTTTCTGGGCGTCCTCGCCGCTGTCGGGCTGTGGGCCGACATCCGCAGCACCGTCCTGCCCAGCCAGAAAGTCGTCGCCGAAAACCGCATCGAGGTCCCCAAAGCGCCGGACGGGCATTTCTACCTGACCGCGAAGGTCAATGGCAAACCGATCCGCTTTATCGTCGATACCGGCGCCACGACCATCGCCCTCAGCCGCGAGGATGCCCGAAAGGCGGGCATCAACACCAGCGATATGGCCTTTATCGGGCGGGCGAGCACGGCCAATGGCATGATTCGCACCGCCCCCGTCCGGCTTGCCACAATGGATCTGGGCCCGATCCACGACACCAACGTCCCCGCAAGTGTCAACGCCGCCGAGATGGACGGCTCGCTGCTGGGGATGACCTATCTCAGCAAATTCGCCCGTATCGAACTGAGTGCGGACAAACTTATTCTTGAGCGCTGAACTAAGGATTTGCGATCAAACGAATTTGACGTTAATTTGCATCGTATTATCTAATTAAAAAGTTTCTGGTAACGAACGCGGTATGCGATTGCGTTTATAATACCTATGAAAGAAGGATCGCGCCTTATGGTCTCGGTTTTAGATACAGAAAAAGTAGAGAATGGCGCCAAACTGTCCCCCGAGGAAATGACCGGAAGGGCACAAGAGGCAGCGGGGCTGCTGAAAGCCCTGTCCCATGAGGGACGGCTGATGATCCTGTGCCACCTGACCGAGGGCGAACGCTCGGTGAGCGATCTGGAAAACCTGCTGGGCGCGCGTCAGGCTGCGGTAAGCCAGCAACTGGCGCGGCTGCGTCAGGATGGCCTTGTCGAAACCCGTCGGGACGGGAAAACCATCTTTTATTCGATCCGTGACGAACGTGTGAAACGCCTTCTGACCACGATGTACGAGCTCTTCTGCGCCTGAAGTTGCGCCCTGCGCGCCACGTTTGTGCAATTCGCTGTTTTGCCGACCTTTCCCCGAGACTCAAATCGGGATAAAGCCAGAGGCGCAATCACAGCGAGTTAGAGGACCGTCATGCACGACATTCGCGCGATCCGTGAAAATCCCGAAACCTTCGATGCTGCTCTGGCACGCCGCGGGCTGGAGCCGATGTCGGCGCAGATCCTCTCGATCGACGAGGCCCGCCGCAAGGCCATCCAGACCGCCGAGGAAGCCAAGGCCGAACAGAATGCCGCCTCCAAGCAGGTCGGCGCGGCCAAGGCCGCAGGCAATGACGCCGAATTCGAGCGTCTGCGCGCGCTGGTTGCGGACAAGAAAGCCGAAGTGGCGGCCATGCAGACCGAGGCTGGCGCCAAGGATGCGGAGCTGCGCGATCTGCTGATGACCATCCCCAATATCGTGCTCGACGAGGTGCCGCAGGGCGCGGACGAGGACGACAATGTGGAAATCCGCAAATGGGGCGACGTTCCGAGCTATAGCTTTGCGCCGAAAGAACATTACGAGCTGTCCGGCGTGGGCGCGAATATGGATTTCGAAGTGGCGGCCAAGCTGTCCGGCTCGCGCTTTGTGGCGCTGCGTGGCGGTGTGGCCCGTGTCCACCGTGCATTGGCGCAATACATGCTGGATCTGCATGTCGATACGCATGGGCTGGTCGAGAATATCACGCCCGTTCTGGTGCGTGACGAAGCGATGCTGGGCACCGGCCAGCTGCCGAAATTCTCGGAAGACAGCTATCAGACGACCAATGGCTGGTGGCTGATCCCCACCGCCGAGGTGACGCTTACCAATTTCGCCAGCGGCGAAGTCTGGGACGAAGCCACCCTACCCCGCCGCTATGTCGCCCATACCAACTGCTTCCGTTCGGAGGCAGGCTCTGCGGGTAAGGACACCTCGGGCATGCTACGCCAGCACCAGTTCGAGAAGGTCGAGATGGTCACCATCTGCCATCCCGAAAAAGCCATCGAAGAGCATGAGCGCATGTTGACCTGCGCCGAAGCCGTGCTGGAAGGTCTGGGCCTGCCCTATCGCCGGATCATCCTATGCACCGGCGATATCGGCTTTGGCGCGCAGAAAACCTATGATCTCGAAGTCTGGCTACCGGGGCAGAACACCTATCGCGAGATCTCTTCCGTCTCCACCTGTGGCCAGTTTCAGGCCCGCCGCATGAACGGGCGCTTCAAGCCCGCCGATGGTGGCAAGCCCGAATTCCTTGCCACGCTGAACGGTTCGGGTCTGGCCGTGGGGCGCTGCCTGATCGCCGTTCTGGAAAACGGCCAGCAGGAAGATGGCTCGGTGGTTCTGCCCGAGGCTCTGCACCCCTATCTGGGCGGCAAGACCAAACTGGTAGAGGGCGCCCTCGTCTGAGGCATTCCGCCAAGGCTGCCTTTTAAGGATGGCCGCTATAGGACGCTCCTATGACCTGTGTCATGGGAGCGTTTTTCATTATATATTAAGGTTACGCCACCCGATGGAACGGAGAACCGATCATGACCCGTCTTCTGCAAGATCCGGAACACCTCGCCCGCGAGATCTGTGACATGGATGACGTCTCGATTGCGGCCTATGTCTCGCAGCTCTGCTACGAGCGCAAGCTGACCAAGATCGTGCATGCCCTCAACGAGGCCGAAAGCGCGCCCTCCGGCGCAGCCAAGGCGGCGCTGGATCATCTGGGATTTATTTGACCCCGAAGGGAACTTTCGGAACTTTGGCGCGTTCCTGCTGGAAACAACTGCAGGACAGTCCGCAATGTTCCGCCAAACCTTCCGCATGAAAGCCATTCTGCTTTTCGTCGCGACACTGGCTTTCGTTCTCTCGCCGCTCTGGTCTCCCTCGTTCAAAGGGTATGATCCCAGCATGTTCCCCAACCCCGTGGACAAACCCGCCGTGCAACCGGCGGGATGGGCATTCTCGATATGGTCGCTGATCTATCTGTGGCTGGTGATCCACGCGGCGTGGGGGCTGTTCAAACGCGCCGAGGTCTCTGGCTGGGACCAACCGCGCTGGCCGCTTTTTGTGTCGCTGGCCCTTGGCGCAAGCTGGCTTGTGGTTGCCACATCGCAGCCTTGGCTTGCCACGCTGCAAATCTGGATCATGTGGGCAGCCGCTGTCTGGGCAATGGCGCACGCGCCCCGCACGCTTGAGCCCGCGCTGCTGTCCTGGCCGATCTCGCTTTACGCAGGCTGGCTGACCGCTGCCTCTGCCGTAGGGACGGGCGTGGTGCTGATCGGCTATAATATCGGCTCCGAAACGGTGGTCACCCTTCTGATGCTGTCACTGGTGGCGGCGCTCAGCCTGACACTGATTTTATGGCTGCGCCCGCCACGTGGTTATGCCCTTGGCGTGATCTGGGCCTTGATCGGGGTGATCGCGGCAAACTGGGGCCATGACGTTATCATGCTGCCAGCCTGCATCTACGCGCTGGCCCTGCTGGTCCTGACCTTCTGGCAGCCGCGCAGCCCGCGACATGGCTATTCCCATTAACCGCCCTATCGGCGAGAGGTCAAAAAGAAACCCCGGCATACAGGCCGGGGTTTTTCTTAGTCGTCTTTGCTTTTGTCTTTGGTCTTGCGACGTTCGGCAGCGGCGGATTTGAACGCGGCCTGTTTCTTGGCATCCACGTGTTTTTTAAGACGCGAAGGGATGGATTTCTTCTTGTCCTTATAGGGGTTGGCCTTGCCCTGATCGCGGAAATAGATCCGGATCGGCGTGCCCCCCATATCAAAGCTCTCACGCAGCCCGTTCACCAGATAGCGGCCATAGGCTTCGGGGATCTTGTCGGTATGGGTGGCCTTCACCACAAATCCTGGCGGGCGCGTCTTGGCCTGCGTCATATAGCGCAGCTTGATCCGGCGCCCACCGGGGGCGGGCGGCGGGTGCGCCTCGGTCATGGCCGAGAGCCAGTTGTTCAGTTTCGCGGTGGGCACACGGCGGTTCCAGACCTCATGCGCCTTCAGGATCGCGGCATGAAGGCGGTCAAGCCCCTTGCCGGTTTTCGCCGAAACGGTCACCAGCGGCGCGCCTTTGAGCTGCGGCAACAGGCGCTCGAAGGCCTCGCGCAGTTCCAGAAGCTTCGCGGGCTTATCGTCTTCGAGGTCCCATTTATTGGCCGCCACAACAACGGCACGGCCCTCGGTTTCCGCGAAATCGGCAATCCGTAGATCCTGCGTTTCAAACGGGATATTCACATCCAAGAGAACCACCACGACCTCGGCAAAGCGCACGGCGCGCAAACCATCGGCCACGGAAAGCTTCTCCAGCTTTTCGTTCACACGGGCCTTCTTGCGCATACCGGCAGTGTCCCAGATGCGCATGGGCGTGCCCATATAGTCGGTCTTGACCGAGATCGCATCGCGGGTGATGCCTGCCTCGGGGCCGGTCAGCAGGCGGTCCTCATTGAGGATCTTGTTGATCAGCGTCGATTTCCCCGCATTCGGACGACCGATCACGGCAAGCTGCAGCGGTTTGGCCGCCGAGGGCGGAATATAGGCGGGGATGTCATCTTCGGACAGCTCATCCTCGATCACCACATCGGTCTCGGGGATCGCGGCCACATTCTTGGCGGCGAAATCATCGGCCAGCGGGCGCAGCACATGGTAAAGGTCATCCATACCCTCGCCATGCTCTGCCGAAATCCGCAGCGGCTCGCCCAGACCGAGGCTCCAGGCCTCCAGGGCGCCTGCCTCACCGGCATTGCCTTCGGCCTTATTGGCGGCCAAGATCACATTGGCATTCTTGCGGCGCAGGATATCGGCGAAAATCTCATCGGCGGGGGTCACACCCACACGGGCATCTACCACGAAGAGGCAGATATCGGCCTCTTCCACCGCGCGCTCGGTCAGGCGGCGCATACGGCCCTGAAGGCTGTCATCCTCGGCCAGCTCCAGACCGGCGCTATCGATCACGATAAAGCGCAGATCGCCGAGGCGCGCGTCGCCCTCGCGCAGGTCGCGGGTCACACCGGGCGTATCATCGACAAGCGCCAGACGCTTGCCGACCAGACGGTTGAACAGGGTCGACTTGCCGACATTAGGGCGACCAACGATCGCGAGGGTAAAGCTCATAAGGCCCTCCTTGGGCGGCGCAGCCCCGTACGGGATGCGCGGATTCGAACGCGTCTCCTACACGGGACGCGGGCGCGGGTCAAACACTGTTAAAAGAAAACCGGGCAAAAGCCCGGCTTCCTTCGATCAAACCCCTCAGCGATAGGCCAGAAGCTTGCCATCGCGCGAAACGACATAAAGCGTGCCGCCTGCCACCACAGGGGCCGAAGCCGCACCGCCGGGCAGATCGACCGCCGCCAGAAGCTTGCCCGAGGCCGGATCAAACACCCGCAGACGGTTGTCGGACGAGGCGACAAACAGCTTGTTGCCGGCCAGAACCGGCCCGTAATGCGCATAGATCGCCTGTTGTTTCTTCGGCTTTTCCTTGACGTAATAGGGCATATCCACGGCATAGATCTCGGCACCGGTGGCGGCATCAAGACGGGTCAGCTTGGCTTCATCCGAAATCAGGAAGACCGAACCGCCCGCCACGACCAGCGGCGAGGTCGCCCCTGTTTTGGCCACCCATTTCTGCTTGCCCGATGCCAGATCGAAGGCGGCAGACCGGCCTGCCGAGGTGCCTGCATAGACGACATCGCCCACGATGACGGGATCGCCCGTCAGATCAACGATGCTCCCGAAGGCACGGCCCAGACGGCGGCCCGGAACGCGGGCCTGCCACATGTCGAAACCGCCTTTGGGCAGCGTGGCCATCAGATCCCCCGAGGGGAAGGGGAAGACAGCCGTATTGCCCCCCACCGCAGGGGCCGAGACCCCCGTCATGGCCGAGGGCGAGGCCCCGCCCTGCATCTGCCATTCCACTTTGCCATCTGCCGGACGGATCGCCCATGCCGAACCGTCACGCGCAACGACATAGACCAGACCATCCGCCACGGTCGGCGCGCCACCGATCGAGACGCCGAAATCCTGACGCCAGCGCACATTGCCGGACGCTGTATCCACCGCCACCAGCTCGCCATAGCCCGTGGTCACAAACAGCGTATTGCCCGAAGCGGCCAGACCACCGCCCGAAGCCGAGCCGGGGGTTTCATTGGCCGGCACCAGATTGGCGCGCCACAATGTCTGCCCCGAGGTCGAGGTGGCGGTGACATCGGTATGGCTGTCGAGCGTAAAGATCCGCCCTCCCAACACGACCGGATCCGAGGTAATGCGGTATTTGCGGGCATCCCCCTGCCCGATCCCTGCCTGCCAGACCAGCGTCGTTCCCTGCCCGATGGCCGCATTCGGCGCGTGGTGGGTCGGACCGCCGGCACGTTGGGGCCAGTCGGCATTGGCGGTCACAGCGGGCAGGCTGAGCGCCGTCGAGGTGACAGGAGCCACCTCGGTTGCGGTATCGGAGAGCACATCGCGCGGATCAAGCCGATCGCCCTGAAGGACAACTTCCTTTTCGCAGGCGGAAACCGCCAGCATCATGCCAAGGGCCGCCATTTTGTGAACAAGCTTCACCGCGCTACTCCTGCCGTCAATGTTACTTCGGAAATACGCGGGCAGCCTGCCCGCGCAAGGGCTCAGCCCTGTTTCATCTCGCCACCAAGGGCCACAATAAGCTGCGTCAGGCGTTGCTGCACCCCAGAGGTCAGATCAGCCTCCTGCAGCATGGATTGCGCCTGGCTGATGGCCTCATCGGTTTTGCCATCTGCCACCAGCACCAGAATCTGCTGTTCCTGTGCCAGTTCGGAATAGGGCGCTCCGGGCTTGGCCAGATCGGCCAGCATGGCATCGCGTTCGGACGCGGGCATCTGCGCCCCTTGCGCAAGGATCAGTTTCAGACGCGCCAGATCGTGCAAGCTGGGCGGCAGGGCCTGATTATCGGCGGCGGCCTGAAAATGGGTCACGGCCTGATCGGTCTTGCCGTCCTCCAATGCGGTGGCCCCTGCCACCAGATCCAGCACACCGGCCCGCGCCCCTTCGGCCGGAACATCTTTCAGCGCCGCCAGCGGATCTTCGGCTTTCATCGCCGCCATCACCCCGTCGCCAAAGCTTTGCGCCGCAGCATCACGCTGCTGGGTCTGGTATTCGTTCCATGCCGCCCCGCCCACAATGGCAAGCACCGCCAGAACGCCCACCCATCCCCAGCGTTTGAACACGCGGTAAAGACGGTCGCGACGCACCTCTTCGGTGACTTCGTCGATGAAACTGTCGGTCTCGCTCACGGGCCGCACTCCTTCGTCTTGCCAGCGGGTCGCAGAAGAATCCCGCCTGTCGGGCGAAGCTTGCCCGACCTGTTCCGGCCTTTCTTATACGCAAGCCTCCCCCTCCGGCAAGGGCAGGCGGGCACAGGGCTAGCTTTGAGCCCCGTCTTCACGTTCAATTTCTGCCGATTGGCGCGCCCACATACGGGCGTAGCGCCCGCCCTTGGCCAAAAGCGCCTCGTGGCGCCCCCGTTCGACGATCTGGCCCGCCTCCATCACGACAATCTGATCCGCATCGACAATGGTCGAGAGGCGGTGCGCGATGGTGATCACCGTGCGCCCCTGCCCCGCCTCGGCCAGCGAGGCCTGAATATCGCGCTCGGTCTGGGTATCCAGCGCCGAGGTCGCCTCGTCCAGCAGCAGGATTGGCGGGTTCTTCAGAATGGTGCGGGCAATCCCCACGCGCTGCTTCTCGCCGCCCGAAAGCTTCAGCCCGCGCTCGCCCACCTGCGTGTCATAGCCCTCGGGGAGGCTTTCGATGAAGTCGTGGATACGGGCGGCTTTCGCGGCGGCGATCACCTCGTCGCGCGTGGCCTGCGGGCGGGCATAGGCGATATTATAGCCCACACTGTCGTTAAACAGCACCGTATCCTGCGGCACGACACCGATCGCCGCATGCAGCGAGGATTGCGTCACATCGCGCAGATCCTGCCCGTCAATCTCGACCCCCCCGCCCGTCACATCATAAAAACGGAACATCAACCGGCCGATGGTCGATTTCCCCGACCCCGAAGGCCCGACCAAAGCCACCGTCTGGCCCGGCGCCACATCAAGGCTGATGCCCTTCAGGATCGGGCGTTCGGGCATATAGTGGAACCGCACATCGCGGAAGGTCACATGCCCGCCCGTCACCTGCAAGGGCGTCGCATCGGGCTTGTCCTGCACCTCGGGGCGCTGCTCCAGCAGGTCATGCATCTCGCCCATATCGGTCAGACCCTGCCGGATATTGCGATAGACCGAGCCAAGGAAATTCAGCGGCGTGGTGATCTGGATCATATAGGCCTGCACCATGACAAAATCGCCCACGCTCAGCGCCCCGCGCATGGTCTCCATTGCCGCCATCACCATCACCGCACACAGTCCGGACGAGATGATCAGCGCCTGCCCTGCATTCAGAAAGGCCAGCGAGCGATCGGTGCGGATCGCGGCCTTCGCATAATCCGCCATAGAGGCATCGTATCGCGACATCTCCCACGCATCGGCATTGAAATATTTGACCGTCTCGTAATTGAGCAAACTGTCGATCGCCTTCTGGTTGGCCTCCTGATCGGCCTTGTTCATCCGCTGGCGCACCCGCACCCGCCATTCGGTCACTTTCAGCGTGAAGACCACATAGGCCATGATCGTCACCAGCAGCACCAGCGCATAGCGCCAGTCGAAAGCGACGGCGAAAATCACCAGCACGAAGAGCATCTCGATGACCATCGGCAGAATGTTGAACAGCAGGAATGACAGGAAGACCTCGCTGGCCTTCACCCCCCGTTCGATAATCCGCGTGATCGCGCCGGTCTTGCGCCCGATGTGGTATCGCAGCGACAACATATGCATATGCCGGAAAGTCTTGAGCGCGATATCCTTGGTCGCGCGCATCTGTACCGGCGCGAAAATCGCATTGCGCAATTCGCTCACGCCCGAAGACAGAAACCGTGCCACCCCATAGGCCACGGTCAGCGCGACCGCCCCGAGCGGCAGCAGAAGCGCCGGATCGCGGGCATCGCCCGACAGCGTATCGACGGCGAGCTTGTAAAGATAGGGCGTCAGCAGCGTGATGACCTTGGCCGTCACCAGCAGCAGCATCGCCCACACCACCCTGCGCCGGACCCAAGCGGCCTCGGCAGGCCACAGATAGGGCAGGATAAAGCGGATCAGCGTCCAGCCGCGCTTGCGGTCGGCCTTGGCGACATCGGAGGGCAAAGAGGTATCGGGCGGCATATCTGGCATCTTTCGGCTGGGCTGCCCGCCGCAACCTAATCAAACAGGACGTCTCTGCCAACCCGCGGTTATTGCGGCAGATTGAAGACCTGTCCGGGATAGATCAGATCGGGATTGCGGATCTGGTCGCGATTGGCCTCGAATACGCGGACATAGAGAAACCCGTCGCCATAGGCCGCATGCGCAATGGCCCAAAGCGTATTACCCGGTTGCACGGTCAGGATCTTGGCCTCTGTCGCAGCGCCATTGCTTTCGGCCACCGCATCGGCAAGGACCTGCGGCGTCTCGCGCAGGAAGGGCGTTTCGGCCCGCGACACCACCTGACCATCCGCCGCCACCGCATCGACCCGCAGCTGGTAGGTGCCCGGCGCGATCTCGGGCAGATCAAGCTGCCACCCCGCCTCGTTGCGGCGCGCAGGCGCGGATAGGGCCACCTGACGGTTGTCCAGATAGACCACCAGCCGAGCGCCATCGGCCAAGCCCCGTCCGGCAATCACCACATCGCCTTTCGCGTCATAGGAAAGGGTGTCTATCGCCAGACGGTCCAGCGCCGGCCCGAGCACACGCGCGCCCTGCGCATCGGTGATGATCGGACGCGGGGCAGCGGCGGGCGGGGTATCGGGCGCGGGGGCCGCATCCGCCACCGCTTCCGAGGCGACCGGCACCGCCAGAAGCGGCGCAATCTGCAATGTCTCGGGGCTTTCGACAGCCGCCTGCCCCGCCCGCGCCACCCGCAAACGGACAGATTGCGGCACATCCGACGGCGTGACCTCGAACTGTGTGGCGAAACTGCCGGCGGCATCGGCCACCACTTCGGCCATAACGGCGCCATCCACCAGCACCGTCACATGCGCGTCGGGCGCGGCACGACCGGCCAGCGTCACGGCCCCGTCAGGCGTGACATGCAGATTGTCGAAGCGCCCGTGGTCGGGATCGACCTCTGGCGCGGGCGCTTGTGCGACAGAAAGACCGGCCCCGGCCCGCCCGGTGGCCGTTACAGCACTAGGGGCCGTCGCATCAGGGACCGTCGCAGACACGGGCGGCGCGGCATCCGGTGCCGTGTCTGGCGCGGGCGACGGATCGGGCAGATGGCGCATCCACCAAAGCCCCGCCCCCCCGACAAGGGCTGCCATTGCGACCCCGAGGATCAGGTGTTGTCGTGATACCGTGCTCATTGCGTGCGAACTCCTTGGGACCCGCACCCCGCGCTCTTCCCTTGCGGGAGCCTAGCGGCGGGCGTATGACCATACAACAAGTTTATGCAAGGCAGGCCCCTGCAAACCCGCTGATATTCCGAGCAAAAAAGAAAGAGATTCCCATGACCCAGCCCCGCCCCTCCGTCTGCGTCTTCTGCGGTTCCCGTCTTGGTGCGCAACCAAGCTACGAACAGGCCGCGACCGAGACGGGCCGGATGCTGGCGCATCGTGGCTGGCGGCTGGTTTATGGCGCAGGCGATGTGGGGCTGATGGGGGCGGTTGCCCGCGCCACACAACAGGCACAGGGGGAGACCTTCGGCGTTATCCCCGAACACCTGTTCTCGCGCGAGGTCGGCAAGCGTGACCTGACCAGCTATATCGTCACCGAAACTATGCATGAGCGCAAAAAGGTGATGTTCATGAATTCGGATGCCATCGTCCTGCTACCGGGCGGGGCCGGTTCGCTTGACGAGATTTTCGAAGTTCTCACATGGCGTCAGATCGGCCTGCACAAAAAGCCGATTTTCATCCTGAATACCGATGGATACTGGGAGCCTCTGCGCCGCCTGATCGAGCAGGTGATCATCGAGGGCTTTGCCGATCCCAGCCTTGGCACTTTCCTGACATGGGCCGACACGGTGCCCGCGCTTGAAGCCGCACTGGACGCCGCCTTCACCGCCTGACCCCCTGCCTGCCAAATCACGCGGAGGGCTGGGCCTTCCGCGCAGCGCCCCGAAACCCCGACAGCGAATAAAGCGCCAAGGCCAGCCAGATCACCGGCAGGACCATCATCTGCACCGGTTGCAAAGGGTCGGCCAGCAGCAGCACCGCCACGGTCAGCTGTAGCGTCGGGTTGAGATATTGTATCAACCCCAGCGTCGCCAGACGCAGGCGTTGGGCCGCGTAGGAAAACAGCATCAGCGGCACCGCTGTCAGGCAGGCCGAGAGCACCAGAAACAGCGTCTCTGTCGTATCGCGCCCGAAATGTCCGGCATGGGCAGGGCCGAACCAGCCCAGTTCCAGCCCGATCAGATACACCGCCGATATCGGAGCCAGTACCAGCACCTCGACAGTCACCGTGACCAGCGGTTCGGTTTTCAGCTGTTTCTTGATCAGCCCGTACATCCCGAACGTCACCGCCAGAATCAGCGGAATGACCGGCGCATGGCCCTGTGCGATGCCCATATAGATCACCGCCACAGCGACCAGCCCAATGGCCACCACCTGCAGGCTGCCCAGCTTTTCACGCAGGACGACCACCCCCAGCATGACCGAAAGAAGCGGCGAGATATAATAGCCGAAGCTCGCCTCCACCGGATGCCCGTTATGGATCGCCCAGACATAGGTGAACCAGTTCGCCGTTACGCAAAGCGACGCCAGAGTGATGATGCCGAGCGACTTCGGCCGCAGCGCCACACGCAGCGCCGGCAGCTTGCCCTTTAGTGCCAGAATGATCATGAACAGCACCGCCGACCAGAGCGTCCTGTGGGCAAGCACCTCGATCACCGGCACATGGCGCAAGACCGCGAAGAACAGCCCCGACAATCCCCAGATCGTGCAGCAACTGATGATTGCAACAACACCCTTGCCTGCTTCGGTCATATCATTCCCGCCCTGTCAGATCACCTGACCCGAAAGCGGCCAGACAGGCGGTGTGCGCCTCGACCGGCAGAAAAGCAAGCCTCTGCCGATGCCAGTGCCCCCTGCCCCAATGCACAATGCCGCCCCCGAAGGTGCGGCATCGGCAGAGACGTCCCCGCAAAGCGACAAAACGTCGGAGATAGCGGCCCGAGGTGCCGAGGCACGGGCCTTATCCGCCACCGCGCCTTGGCACCAAACGCAAAGCCTAGGCGGCCAGATCGGCGCAGAGCCAGCGTTCGATCTGGTCGCGCGGCGCATTGGTATAGGTTTTCGGAATTTCCGCCACCAGCTTATCGGTGACCTCCTTATGCAGCGCAGGCCGAAGCACCCCCAGCACCTTCGGGCTGGCCGCGATCACGAGACGCTTATAGGCGCCCCTATGGGCCAACTTATAAAGCTGTTCGGCCAGATCCTCGGCGAAACGGTCCTTGGCCAGCTGGTGCCAGTCGGTCTCGTCAAAGGCCGATTTCTGCCCCGGCCCGTTATCGGCCATTCGGCCCGGACGGTCGGTGCCCTGCGCGCGGTCGGGCGGGTTCTCCTGCATGGCGACATGGCGCACTGTCAGATTGGGGTCTTTCGCATCGGTGATATTTTCCAGAAATAGCGCCTTCTCGCCATCCGCGATCACCACCCATGTGCCGGTATCCAGTTTCTTGGTATCGAGCTTGGCCATAGCTGCCTCCTTCTTTCCGTGAACAGTGGAAAGAAAACGCCCGCCCCGCAGGCCCGTTCCGACACGCGCGTTCACAGCCCAGTGGGGTAAACAAAAAAGGCGCCCCTCGGGGCGCCTTTCGTAGGTATGTCGCTCGGATCACAGACGCGAGGCAACATTTTCCCAGTTGACCAGCTTGTCGAGGAAGTTCGACAGGTAGGCCGGACGCTTGTTGCGGAAGTCGATGTAGTAGGAGTGTTCCCACACGTCGCAGCCCAGCAGAGCGGTCTGACCAAAGCACAGCGGGTTCACGCCGTTTTCGGTTTTGGTGACTTTCAGCGCGCCATCGGTGTCTTTCACCAGCCACGCCCAGCCCGAACCGAACTGGCCCGCGCCTGCGGCGGCGAAATCTTCCTTGAACTTATCGACCGAACCGAAGGACTCGGTGATCGCTTTTTCCAGCTCGGTCGGCATGGTTTTGCCCGCCGGACCCATCATTTCCCAGAACTGGGTGTGGTTCCAGTGCTGCGAGGCATTGTTGAAGATGCCGTTTTGCGCCACTGCCGAAGCATTATAGGTGCCTTTGATGATCTCTTCGACCGATTTGCCTTCCCATTCGGTGCCAGCAATCAGCTTGTTGCCGGTGGTGACATAGGCGTTGTGGTGAAGGTCGTGGTGATATTCCAGCGTTTCCTTCGACATGCCCAGATCGGCAAGTGCGTCATGTGCATAAGGAAGATCGGGAAGTTCGAAAGCCATGGGTAAACCCCTTCTTGACGGATAGTGAATGTCTTCGCGCTCAATAGAAGCCCGCTAACGGCCGAGGTCAAGGGGCTGTTCTGTGCCCGCAACAGAAAATATGGCATTTCCCTCAACTATTTCAGCACCTTGCCCCAAGACCCACAGCCCCTGACAAAGCTGGTGCAGGGCTGCACAGGTTCTGTCCTTATTTGAGGCATTGCGACAGCCGCCCGCCGGATCTACCTTTCCGTCAAACGGGTGGTTGACCCGTGAATTGGAGATGAAAATGTCTAAGAAAATTGCCATTCTTGTGGGATCGCTGCGCAAAGGGTCCTTCAACCGTATGATCGCACAGACGCTTGTAGACGAAGCCCCCGAGGGCTACGAATTCGCCTTTGTCGAACTGGGCGATCTGCCGCTTTACAACCCCGATCTCGACGAGGGCGACGTTCCCAGCCAGTGGACTCGCCTGCGCGCCGATATCAAATCCGCCGATGCCGTGATGTTTGTCACCCCCGAATATAACCGCTCGGTGCCCGCCTCGATCAAGAACGCGCTCGATATCGGGTCGCGCCCCTATGGCCAGAGTGTCTGGGCCGGCAAACCGGCGCTTGTCGTTTCGGGCTCGATGGGCGGCATTGCGGGCTTTGGGGCCAACCACCATCTGCGCCAGTCGCTTGTCTTCCTTGATATGCCGGTGGTGCAGCAACCCGAGGCCTATATCGGGGCCATCCACACCCTGTTCGACGAAAACGGCAAGATGTCCAATGAGGGCACCCGCGAATTCATGGGCAAGATCATGGCAGCCTTCGACGCATGGATCAAAAAGCTGGCCTAAGCGCCGGTTCGAGATCATAGCAGACAGGAAAAGGGCACCCGTTCGGGTGCCCTTTGGCTATCGGGCGATCTAACGCTCCGGTTTCATCATCCGCACAAGCAGGCCGTCTTTCAGCACATATTGGTGGAAAATGCCCATTGCAGCATGAATTCCCGCAAGGATCAGCAAGGCATTGGCCAGCAGCGCATGGATATCCCCCGCCGCATCAAGGCCCAAAAACCACACAGCCATTCCCAGCAAGGGCACGACAAACAACAGAAGATAGAGCAAGCGATGTCCCCAAAGCCCCGCCATCTTGAAAAGCCCCTCGCCCGGCACATCGGGTGCCCCGCGGGTCTTGCGCAAAACAGCGCGCAGCAGGGTCAGCACCAGCACCGCCACCCCGACCCAGACATGGATCTGCGGGTTCAGCGGCAGCGGGCCGGTTGTGCCCTCAAGATGCTGATGGGCCGCCTTCCCCATGCCTTCGCTATAGAAATAGTTGAACACGACCAGAATGGCGACAGACCAGTGCAATAAAATCTGTAATGACGAATATCCCGATTTCTCTGACATAGACGTTCTATCCTTAGGTTGAAGTGCGGGTAAAACCCGATTGAAAATGCTCTATTCCCGTTCGCTTACACCTACCTGACAACATGATAGCCCAAAGACACAAAAACGCGCCGAAAATTTTCCGACGCGTTTTCGTGTCTTACAGGCGGGGCAGATTAGAACAGCTCGCCCCCCGGCCGGGCGCTGACCTCCAGCAAGCCCATCACATAGGTCGCATAAGAGCGGAAGCAGATCAGCGAGAGCTGCTCCTCGCCCGACCACCAGACGGCAGCGGCGGTCTGCGCGGTGCGGGTGCGGCGCACCTCGTCACGGGCCATCGTGCCGAAATCGATGGGCGAGATCTTCATCACCACCTCGGCGGCACGCGCCCCCGTCACGGTGAACATCGCCCGCGCCTCGGAGACATTGGCCACGAGGAAATGCTCGCCCTTCAGCGAAGTCTCCATCGCATGGGCCACCGAGACAGCATCCGCATAGGGCACAAGGATCAACAGCTCGTCGGGGCTCATCCATAGCACCGATTTCGCGCCCTTGGTCACCACCTTACGCGGCTCGGGCAGCGACAGCCCCAGCCATTCCAACGCATCGGCCAAAGCTTTGGACCCGAAATCGGCGCGCAGGGTGATCATCCCCTGCAGGCCGCCTTCCGCCACGGTGCAGAAACCGGACACCGTCTTGCCATTCAGCGCACTTACAGCGGTCATTGCCTCAGACATCCTGTTTTGCTCCTTCTTTGTCGTAGAAGACCGGATCGACGATCCGGCATTTCACGAAACCGGTTTCATTCTGGAACTCGATCTCTTCGCCCATCCGTTCCGGCCCGCGATGGACAAGTGCCATGGCGATGCCCTTCTTGAGGGTTGGCGAGTAATAGGTCGAGGTCACGCGGCCTTGGGTATTGCGCTGGCCCATATCGTTATTGCCGGGCGCGGGCGCATAGACGCCATCGGGTAGAACCGAGCCATCCAGCGTTTCCAGACCGACCAGACGCCAGCGGTCGGGGCTGGCCATGGCCTTACGGGCATGGGCACGCTTGCCAAGGAAGTCTTCCTTCTTCTTGGAGATCGCCCAATGCAGACCCAGGTCCTGCGGGATGACGGTGCCATCGGTCTCGTCGCCGATCATGATAAAGCCCTTTTCGGCCCGCATCACATGCAGCGCCTCGGTGCCATAGGGCATCACGCCGAATTCCTGACCGGCTTCATAGAGCTTCTCCCAAAGCGCCAGCCCCATATTGGCCGGGGCCGCGATCTCGTAGGACAGCTCGCCCGAGAAGGAGATCCGGAAGATGCGCACCGGAATACCGCCCAGATCGCCCTCTTTCCATTCCATGAAGGGCAGAGTTTCCTTGGACACATCCATGCCGCCGAGTTTCTCCAGAAGCTTGCGGGCTTTGGGGCCGACGACTGCGATCTGGGCGTAATTCTCGGTGACATTGGCGGTATAGACCTTCCAGTCCCACCACTCGCATTGCAGCCAGTCTTCCATCCAGTCGTGGATATGCGCGACACCGCCCGAGGTGGTATGCACAAGGAAGGTGTCCTCGCTCAGACGCGCGACCACACCGTCATCCATCAGGAAGCCGTTTTCATTACACATCAGGCCATAGCGGCATTTGCCGACCTTCAGCGTGGACATCATATTGGTATAGAGCATGTCGAGGAATTTCCCCGCATCCGGCCCTTTGACCAAGATCTTGCCCAGCGTCGAGGCATCCAGCATCCCCACATTCTCGCGGGTGTTCAGGATTTCACGATTGACCGACTGGCGATGCGTTTCGCCCGCTTTGGCATAGGTATAGGGGCGGCGCCACTGGCCGACGGGTTCCCAATGGGCGCCCATCTTCTCGTGCCAGTCCTGAATGGGCGTGCGACGCAGGGGCTGGAACAGCTCACCACGCGCCTCAGCCGTGACAACACCGAAAGAGATCGGCGTATAGGGCGGGCGGAAGGTTGTGGTGCCAGTGGCGGGGATCGCCTGACCCAGCGCATCCGACAGAACGGCGAGGCCGTTGATATTGGAGAGTTTCCCCTGATCGGTGGCCATGCCGAGCGTGGTATAGCGCTTGGTATGCTCGACCGACTCGTAACCCTCGCGCGCGGCCAGCTGCACGTCCGACACCTTCACATCGTTCTGGAAATCGAGGAAGGATTTGAAGCGCAGCGCATCCGGCGCCCCTGCGGGCATCTGCCAGACGGCCATCATCGGGTCTTCGGGTTCGCATTGCATATCGACGCCCGCCTCGGTGCCGATATCGGCCAGCGACAGCTTGCCATTGGCCGCCCCCACCGGAACACAGAGTGCTGCACCATCATGCGACAGCGGCGGCGCCTCAAGGTTCGGCACGAACATCGCATTCGCCTCGTCCCAGTTCAGCTTGCCGCCGACATGCGACCACAGGTGCACGACCGGAGACCAGCCGCCCGACATGGCGACACAGTCACAGGCGATGGTCTCGATCACCCCGCCCTCGCCGTTCTGGGCACAGATCTCGACGCCCGTCACGGATTTCGACCCCAGCACCTTGGTGATGCCACGGCCTTCCAGCACGCGCACACCACGCGCCTTCATCTCGGCGGCCAGCGCACCAGTGGCGGCGGGGCGGGCGTCGATGATCGCAGGCACGGTGAGGCCCGCATCCAGCAGCACTTTGGCGGTGCGATAGGCATCGTCGTTATTGGTAACGATCACCGTGCGGTCGCCGGGGCTGACGGCCCAATTCACCACATAATCGCGCACAGCCGAGGCCAGCATCACGCCCGGCACATCATTGCAGGCGAAAGACAGCGGACGTTCAATCGCGCCGGTCGCGGTGACCACGGTCCCCACACGCATGCGCCACAGACGGTGGCGCGGCTTGCCCGAACCGGGTTCGCTGTCACCTGCGGTATCATAGCCCAGCACATAGCCGTGGTTATAGAGACCCGAGATCATGAAGCGGGTGCGCAGAGTGACGTTTTCCATCGCCTCCAGCTTGGCGATCGAGGCATCGACCCAAGCCTGCGGCTCCATGCCCTCGATCAAGCCGCCATCCACAGGCGCACGACCACCCCAAGCGGCGGTCTGCTCGACCAGCCAGACGCGCTTGCCCTCGCCCGCCGCTTTCAGCGCGGCTGCGATACCCGCCACGCCACCACCTGCAACCAGCACGTCGCAATAGGCGTAGATCTGTTCATAGCGGTCGACATCGGCCTCTTTCGGCGCATCGCCCAGACCCGCGGCTCGGCGGATGATGGGTTCGTAAAGATGCTTCCATGCGGCTTTCGGCCCCATGAAGGTCTTATAGTAGAAACCTGCGGGGAAGAACTTATAGAGCTTGTCGTTGATGATCCCGACGTCGTTCTCAAGGCTCGGCCAGTGGTTCTGGGTCTTCACCTCGGCCTGATCGAACAGCAGGGTCGTGGTGGTGCGCTGGTCGGGTTCGAACCGCGCATTGCGGCCAAGGCCCACAAGCGCGTTGGGCTCTTCCGCGCCAGAGCCAACAAGGCCGCGAGGACGGTGATATTTGAACGAACGCCCCAGCAGCGTCTGGCCATTGCCAAGGATTGCCGAAGCCAGCGTATCGCCCGCAAAGCCGCGCATGGGACGGCCGTTGAAGGTGAAGGTCAGGGATTTCGCGCGGTCGATCAGGCGACCGCCTTTGGACAGACGGGTGCTCATTTGCTGTAACCTTCGAAGTCGGGGCGTTTGGCGCGGATGGCGTCGATCACATCTTGCGGCGGCTCTTTGGTCTGGGCCGAATAGGTGGCGAAGACTTCCAAAGTCACGGTGCAGCGCGCGGCCAGAAACCACTTGCCGCAGCCTGCGGAATGGCGCCAGCGCTCGAAATGCACGCCCTTGGGGTTTTTACGCGTGAAGAGGTAAGTCTCGAACTCGGCATCGCTAGAGCCCGGCCCGAAGCGGGTCAGATGCGCCTCGCCGCCATAATGCAGTTCGGTTTCTTCGGCTTTGATGCCACAGCAGGGGCATTGAAGGATCAGCATAGGCGCGCTCCCTGAAGACGGGGGCGCGCTTGGGGGCTGCGCCCGTTAGTTGTTATTGTCACCCGGCAGATCGATCTGGATCTCGGGCTCATCCTTTTGCGGGACATCGCCGCCCGACCAGATATACCAGCCAAGACCCGCGACGATGACGATGAGCGCCCCGATGAGGAAGCTCTTGGTGTTGCCGCTACCGTTACCTTCGGACATGTGTCGTATTCCTTCTGAAGCATATTCAGAGGCGTAACAGAGCCGTGAGCGGAAAGGTTCCGCCCGAATATGTGTTTTTCTGCCGTGGCGGGCAGATGCCCCGCCCTGACCGAAACCGCGCCCATCAGTGTGCCACCCCTGCGGCCACGGATTCATCGACGAAGCGGCCTTCGGTGAAACGGTCAAGGCCGAAGCCCTTGGCCAGCGGCCCCGGCTCGCCCTTGGCGATCAGCTCGGCCATCGCCCAGCCCGACCCCGGAATGGCCTTGAAGCCACCGGTGCCCCAGCCGCAGTTGACGAAGATGTTCTTGACCGGCGTTTTCGACAGGATCGGCGAGTGGTCGCCCGTGATATCCACGATCCCGCCCCACTGGCGCAGCATCTTCAGGCGCGAGATGATCGGATAGGTCTCGACGAGCGAACGCACAGTTTCCTCGATCGTGTACCACGACCCGCGCTGGGAATAGTTGTTGGGGTGGTCGATACCGCCGCCCAGCACCAGTTCGCCCTTATCGGACTGGCTGATATAGCAGTGCACGAGGTTCGCCATCACGACAACATCGATACAGGGCTTGACGGGTTCCGACACCCAAGCCTGCAGCGCCACCGATTCCAGCGGCAGACGGAAGCCCGCCATATTGGCGACGGTGCCCGCATGCCCTGCGGTGACGATGGACAGCTTCTCGCAATCAATCGCGCCCTTGGTGGTGTCGATGCCACGCACCTCGCCGTTTTCGGTGCGGATGCCGGTGACTTCGCATTTCTGGATGATGTCCATGCCCATATTGGAACATGCGCGGGCCAGACCCCATGCGACTGCATCGTGACGCGCGGTGCCGCCGCGTTCCTGGTACAGCGCGCCCAGAACCGGATAGCGCGGCCCGTCGATATTGAGAATCGGCACGAGGCTCTTGACCTCTTCGCGGCCGATCCATTTGGTCTCGATGCCCTGCAGCTGGTTGGCATAGACGGTGCGCTTGTAGCCGCGCATCTCATGCTCGGATTGCGCCAGCATCAGAAGGCCGCGGGGGGAAAACATGATGTTATAGTTCAGGTCCTGGCTCAGGCCTTCGTAAAGCTGCAGCGCCTTATCGAAAATCCCTGCCGAAGGGTCCTGCAGGTAGTTCGAACGGATGATCGTGGTGTTCCGGCCCGTATTGCCGCCGCCGAGCCAGCCTTTCTCGATGATCGCGACATCCTTGATGCCATGAACCTTGCCCAAGTAATAGGCGGTCGCCAGACCATGCCCGCCCGCGCCGATCACGATGACCTTGTATTTGCGCTTGGGCTCTGGGCTGCGCCAGGCTTTTTCCCATCCGGCGTGATAACGCATCGCCTCGCGCGCAACGGCAAAGATGGAATATTTCCGCATGCCCCGGCTCTCCTGTCCTGAAATCGTTCAACACGGGTCACCGCCCGCCTTCCCCTTTTTGATGGACCCGCAGGCCCGAGGAAAGCCTCCCAGTCGCGGCATTTTTCGTCTAAATGCGACACGCGTTTAAAATGACGCGTTTTCAGGGGACATCTGTACCATTCGCCGCGCGACTAGGACGTTATTGGGGGTCACTTTCGTGCCAAATTCAGGATAAAGCTTCCGTAGAGCACCGGTTTTGCCTAAGGGAAGACGGGCAAGGGGAAGTATAGATGCTGTTCTGGATTCTAATCGCCGTCATTTTGGTGCTTGTCGCGCTGATCTTTCTGCTCCCGCTATGGCGTCAGCGCGACGAAGCGGATGAAAGCGACACCACCGAGCGCCATGATATGCAGGTCTATCGGGACCAGTTGGCCGAGGTCGACCGCGATCTGGCCCGCGGCATCCTTTCTCCTGACGAGGCCGAACGGGCACGGATCGAAATCTCGCGCAAGCTGCTAGAGGCCGACCGTGCCGCACGGGCCGCATCAGCCCCGCCCCGCGCGCCCAAAGCGGCGCGACTGGCGATCAGCGTGGTGATTCTGGCCTGCCTTGGCGGCGCAGCGGGGCTGTATCTGGATCTGGGCGCGGATGGCTATGCGGACCAGCCGATCAATGCGCGGCTGGCCTTGGCGGATCAAAGCTATCTGGGCCGCCCGCATCAGGATCAGGCAGAGGCCGATTTCGCCAAAAAATACCGCAAGCCTCAGGTCGATGCGCAATTTTCCGCATTGATGGACAGGCTCCGCGATGCCGTGGCAGCCCGTCCCAATGATCCGGCAGGGCTGCGGCTTCTGGCGCGCAACGAAATCAATGTCGGCAATCTGCATGCCGGAGTGGCGGCACAGGAAAAACTGATTGCGGTTCTGGGGGACAAGGCGACCGCAGAGGATGCGGCCAGTCTGGGCGAATACCGGGTGATCGCGGCTGGCGGTCTGGTCACGCCCGAAGCCGAAGCCGCCTTTGGCAAGGCCGTAACGCTTGACAAATCCAACGGGCGCGCACGCTATTACATCGGCCTGATGATGGCCCAGAATGGCCGTCCCGACCGGACCTTCCGCATCTGGGATGCCCTTTTGCGCGACAGCACACGGCAGGATGACTGGGTGCAGCCGGTGCTGGACAATATGCCGACCGTTGCATGGCTTGCAGGCCAGCCCGATTACCAACCTCCGGAACTGGGCACGCTCGGTCCGAGCCTTGCGGACCTGATCGCAGCCGAGAAGCTGCCACAGGACCAGCGCGCCACCGCCCTGTCCGACAAGGTGAACGCCCTGCAGACCCAACTGGCCAATCGCGGCGGCAGCGCGGAAGACTGGGCCACGCTTCTGGCTGGCCTGCGGCTTCTGGACCAGTCCGAACAGGTGACCGCCATCCTCTCGGAGGCGCGCGGCGTCTTTGCCAAGGCCCCCGAGGCCCTGACCCTGCTGGATCAGGCCGCCGAGGGCAAATGGCCCTTTGATGTGGCGGCTGCGGGCCAGACAGGCCCCAGCGCGGAAGACGTCAGGAATGCACAGGATATGACGCCGGAAGACCGGCAGAAGATGATTCAGGGCATGGTCGACGGGCTGGTGGAACGGCTTGAGACCGAAGGCGGAGACGCGTCCGAATGGGACCGTGGCCTGCGGGCCCTGATGACCCTGAACCAGACCGACCGCGCGGCAGATCTTTACGCCAAGGCGCAGACCGCGCTGGCCGATGATCCCGCCGCACTTGCCCATATCACCGCTACCGCAAAACAGATCGGGCTTGCGCAATGATTTTTGAAGACATCACCGAATTTGCCGCCGCCCTGCCTCGTATGGGCTCGATCCTCGGGCTGGATCTGGGCACCAAAACCATCGGGGTGGCGGGGTCGGATATGCTGCGCTCGGTGGCCAGCCCGATCCTGACCATCAAGCGCACCAAATTCACCGCCGATGCCGAGGCTCTTTTCCGGATTGTGGCCGAACGCGAGACCTGCGCGATCATCCTCGGCCTGCCGATGAACATGGATGGTTCGGAGGGGCCGCGCGCCCAATCGACCCGCGCCTTTGCCCGCAATATCGCGCGGATGCAGGACCTCCCCATCGGCTTCTGGGACGAACGCCTGTCCACCGTCGCTGCAGAACGCGCCATGCTGGAGGCCGACCTGTCGCGCGCCAAACGCGCCGAGCGGATCGACAATGTGGCCGCGAGCTTCATTCTGCAGGGGGCGCTGGACCGTCTGGCCAATCTGACTCGCAGCACCTGATGGCCCGCATCAAAAGCCCCTGCCGCAATATCTGCACCTTCGATCCGGCCAGCCAGACCTGCCTCGACTGTCTGCGCTCACTCGACGAGATCGCGCGCTGGGGAACGATGTCGCATATGGAACGGCAGAAGATCCTCAAGGACCTGCCACGGCGGCGCAAGGCCGCGCCCCCCACCCCCGACGCCGCCAAGGCATAGACGCCTGCGGGCAACCGGACCTCAGGTGACCGGAAACACAAAGCAACGGTCGCGCCGGATCATCAGCCACATTGGCGTGCCCGCTTTCGGCAGGAACACATTGGGCACCGTCGCCTTCAATACCGAACCGTCATATTCCATCCGGAATTCCACAAGGCTCTCGCGTCCCATGAAGCGGGCGCGTTCGACAAGGGCGCGTGCGGCGGTGCCATCTTGCGGCGTCGGCAAAGGCCCCTGCCCTGCACGGTCGAAATCGATTTTCAGATGCTGCGGGCGGATCACGATATCCACCTCGGAGCCATCCGCGCGTCCCGGCGCCAGAAATTCCCCGAAGGGCGTGCGGGTCAGCGCGCCTTCGACACGTGCACGGATCACATTGATATCCGAGAAGAAACTGGCCGCCGCGCGATCCACAGGCGCGTTATACAGATTATAGGGCGCGCCCCCCTGAACAATACGCCCACCGCGCATCAGCAGGATCTCGTCGGCCATCCGCATGGCCTCTTGGGGTTCGTGTGTCACCAGCAGAACGGCGGTACCTTCCTCTTTCAGAAGCGCCAGCGTCTCGTCGCGGATATCGTCGCGCAGACGCTCATCCAGCCCCGAAAAAGGCTCGTCCATCAACAGGATACGCGGGCGCGGCGCCAATGCGCGGGCCAGAGCCACGCGCTGCTGTTCGCCGCCCGACAACTGGTGGGGAAAATCGTCGATATGATGGGCCAGATGCACACGGCCCAGCAATTCCTCGACCCGCTGGCGCTTGACCCGTGACGGCCCCGAAAGACCGAAGGCGACATTCTCTGCCACAGAAAGATGCGGAAAAAGCGCGAAATCCTGAAACATGAGGCCAATCGCGCGGCGCTCTGGCGGCACGCGGAACACGGTGTCGCAGATCAGGGTGCCATCCACCAGAATCCGGCCACGATCCTGCATCTCGACGCCCGCGATCATCCGCAATGTCGTGGACTTCCCGCAGCCGGACGGGCCAAGCAGACAGGTCACCTGCCCCGCCCGGATACTGAAGGACACATCCTCCACCGCCATACGCCCCTCGAAGCTGCGAAACAGCCCCTGAACTTCTAGGCGCGGCGGGATCTGGGCGGTGGGGCTCATGGCGGTCCTGTTCTCGGCGGGGCGGATGGAAAACGACTGCGCCGTCCTTAGAGAAAAACAGGCGTTTTGCCAATCATCACCTGCGGCGAAAAGGGCGCAATACGCGCCCCTTCCGTCTTGGGGATTACACCGAGATATTCGCGGCCCCGCCATCCAGCATGATATTCTGCCCGACGATGAACCCCGCATGCTGCGAACACAGGAAGGCACACATGGCCCCGAATTCGGTCGTTGTGCCATAGCGGCCCGCAGGAATGGTCTTGGCACGGCGGGCTTTGGCTTCCTCCATGCTGATGCCTTCCGCCTTGACCACATTGCTGTCCAAAGACACGGCGCGATCTGTCGCATGGATGCCGGGCAGCATGTTGTTGATGGTCACACCACTGCCTGCAACCTGCCGCGACGTGCCCGCCACGAAGCCCGTCAGCCCCGAACGGGCCGAGTTCGACAGGCCAAGCTGGGCAATCGGCGCACGGACGGATTGCGAGGTGATATTGACGACACGCCCCCAGCCGCGTTCCATCATCGCGGGCAGCACCGCCTGCATCATCGCAATCGGCGCCAGCATATTGGCATCAAGCGCCTTGATGAAATCATCGCGATTCCAGTCAGACCACAGCCCCGGAGGCGGTCCGCCCGCATTATTGACAAGAATGTCGATCCCCTCGCCTGCCGCCGCCATCACCTTGGCGCGGCCTTCCTCGGTGGTGATATCTGCGGCCACCGGCGTGACGCTGACACCGTAGGTCTTGGCGATCTCCTGTGCAGCCGCGTCCAGAACATCCGCCGAGCGCGCATTGAGGATCAGATCGACCCCTGCCTCGGCCAGTGCCTCGGCGCAGCCACGCCCCAGACCTTTAGATCCGGCACAAACAATGGCCCGTTTTCCGCGAATACCCAAATCCATGCGACCCTCCTAAATTTCAATCATCCCAACAGCTATCACTCTGCTCTTGGGTCGCAAGCCTAAGATTGACACAGTCATGCCTTTCTTAAGCCATCGTCAGGAAATATAGGTTAATACCAGATATTCACGCCACGATAGTCCTGTCCTCATGAGCCTAGCAACCTTGCAAACCACGCAGACTGTCCATGTTTTCGATGCCAACCTGTTCTGGGTCACCGCCGGTGCCAATCAGGGCGACGGGTTGGATCTGGCCGCCTTCTGCGTGCCCGGCGATGTCTATCAACTCGATCGCGACGCCCGCCCGCTGCGGCTGATGTTCGAGGTCGACGGGGACAGTCAGCGCATCGCGGAAGGGTCGGATATCGGGCAGAGCGGCCAACCGATCGAGGTGGTCTCGCGCCATGTGCTGATGGCCCCCGAAGGCGATAGCGTGGATATGCTGTTGCTGCGCAATAGTGCGGATGACACGCTGTTTGTGCTGCCGATGTCCCCGATCGCCGCGCGGGTCGATTATACCTTGCTCGAAGCGCATGAAGACCCCGGATCGGCACGACTGACCGACCTGATCTGCGTGGCCTTTACCACCGGCACCATGATCACCATTGCAGGCGGTGCGCAGCGTCCTATCGAAACCCTGCAACCGGGCGACCGTATCCTGACCCGCGATAACGGCCCGCAGCCGTTGCGCCTGATCACGAAATCCACCATGCGCGCCTTCGGCAGCTTCGCGCCGGTGGTGATTTCCAGTGGCACATTGGGCAATGAGGGCGACCTTGTGGTCAGCCCGCATCACCGGCTGTTCCTGTATCGGCGCGGCCCCGCCCGCATCGGCCATACGGCAGAGTTGCTGGTGCAGGCCAAGCATCTGGTTGATGACGAACATGTCTGGCGCCGCGAGGGCGGATATGTCGATTATTACGCGCTGATTTTCGATCGTCACGAAATCATCTATGCCGAGGGCATCCCCATCGAAAGCCTGATGGTGACGGAGGCAAGCCTGTCGCAAATGCCCGAACAGCTGACCGCCGAAATCCGTGCCCGCATGCCGGATCTGGCACATAAGCCGCATTTCGGCACCGAGGCAGGCCGCGAGATGCTGGAGCGTATCGGGCGCGACACGCTGTTCAGCAAGCGCCGCTGAGAGACGGGATCAATGGCGCCGGAGCGCCTTGATCAGCTGTGGCTTTGTCATGCCGGAGCGCCCGTCGAGCCCAATCTCCTGCGCATGACGATAGAGCGCGTGCTTGGTCCATTCCTCGTAACGGGGGGCCTTGCCGCCCTTTTCGGAGGGATGCAGATGGGGATTGGCATGGGCATTGGAAATGCGCGCCGCCTTCTCCTTCGACATCCCCTTGCTACGCAGGGTGTCGTAAAGGTCCGCGTCTTTCAAAGCGGGATTGTTCTGGCTGGCGGTTTTCCCGGGGGTCCGCCGATGCGGGGTCCGGTGACCGGACTGGGCCATGATGATGTCCTCCGTTTGCGGCAAAACATCATGACCCGCCCTCCGGTTCCGTCTTAGCGTTCGCCGATCACCGCCAGATAGTAATCGCTCTGCACCCCGTTTTCGGTTGCGGTCATCGTGTCGGGCGAGGCCGCCAGACCGATGCCATCGTAATCATCCCCGACAAAGGTCCCCGTCGCCTGACCGTCCACCACCACGGTCTTGCCACCTCCCGTCACATTGCCCGAGACATCCGCGTCAATCTGCGCCGTTCCGGCCAGATCCGTGATGGTGCCGTTGGTGATATCCAGACGACCGCTGGCAGAAGACAGCTTGGTGGCACCATCCGCCGCCTCGGCATATCCGAACTGCTCCACATGTCCGCTCAGACTGTCATCACCGAAATCCGCCGTCAGCGTCGCTTTGCCGATGAACCCGTTTTCTTCCGCGTCATTCACCAGAACACCATAGCCGTTATAGGTCGCGCGGCCCGAGCTCGGCAGATTGTCGTAATCGGTCAGACCTTCGGTCTGCTCGAGCGTATCGAGGCGCTCAGCGGCCGCCGCTGCATTCAGCGCCATTGCCTGAGTGCCCGACGCGCCGGATCCGCCACCGCTGCCGCCACCGCAGCCGGCCACAAGGCCAATCACACAAATCAATGCCAAACCATTCTTCACAGCAGAATCTCCAATAACGATCACGGGCACGTTACCGAAAAGATGCAAGAGGTCAAAGACCTTTCGAACCCTGCGCTGCGAGGCGTTCCGGCAGGAAGGGACACGCTTCATAATTGCCATGTCGCACGGGCCATTGTATGAGGCGATCCATGAGCAACCGTCCCGAACTCCCGCCTGAAATCGCCCGCCGCCGGACCTTCGCGATCATTTCGCACCCCGACGCTGGCAAGACCACACTCACCGAAAAGTTCCTGCTTTTCGGCGGCGCCATCCAGATGGCCGGACAGGTCCGCGCCAAGGGCGAGGCACGCCGGACGCGCTCGGACTTCATGCAGATGGAAAAAGACCGCGGGATCTCGGTCTCGGCATCGGCAATGTCCTTCGATTACAAGACCTTCCGCTATAATCTGGTCGATACGCCCGGCCACTCGGATTTCTCGGAAGACACCTACCGGACGCTGACAGCGGTAGATGCGGCGATCATGGTGATCGACGGGGCGAAGGGTGTGGAAAGCCAGACCCAGAAGCTCTTCGAGGTCTGCCGGTTGCGCGACCTGCCCATTCTGACCTTCTGTAACAAGATGGACCGCGAATCCCGCGATGTCTTCGAGATCATCGACGAGATTCAGGAAAACCTTGCCATCGACGTCTCACCGGCTTCGTGGCCCATTGGCATCGGGCGCGATTTCCTTGGCGCCTATGACATGCTCAACGACCGGCTGGAACTGATGGACCGTGCCGACCGCAACAAGGTGGCGGAATCGATCAAGCTGGAGGGGCTTGATGACCCCAAACTTGAAGAGCATATTCCCGAAGACCTGCTGGCCAAGCTGCGCGAAGAGGTCGAGATGGCCCGCGAGCTTCTGCCCGCCTTCGACCGTCAGTCCTTCCTTGAGGGCCATATGACCCCCATCTGGTTCGGCTCGGCGATCAACAGCTTTGGGGTGAAGGAGCTGATGGACGGGATCGGCAATTACGGCCCCGAGCCGCAGCCCGCCAATGCCGCCGAACGCCAGATCGCGCCCGACGAAAAGAAAGTGCAGGGCTTTGTTTTCAAAGTGCAGGCCAATATGGACCCCAAGCACCGCGACCGCGTGGCCTTCGTGCGCCTGATTTCGGGCCATTTCGAACGCGGTATGAAGCTGATGCATGTGCGCTCGAAAAAGCCGATGGCGATCTCCAGCCCCGTGCTGTTCCTTGCCGCCGACCGGGAACTGGCGGACGAGGCATGGGGCGGCGATATCATCGGTATCCCGAACCACGGCCAGTTGCGCATTGGGGATGCGCTGACCGAGGGCGAGATGCTGCATATCACCGGCATCCCGTCCTTCGCGCCGGAACTGCTGCAGGCGGTCCGCGCGACCGACCCGATGAAGGGCAAGCACCTTGAAAAGGCGCTGATGCAATTCGCCGAGGAAGGGGCTGCGAAAGTCTTCAAGCCGATGATCGGCTCGGGCTTTATCGTGGGCGTTGTGGGCGCGCTGCAATTCGAGGTTCTGGCCAGCCGAATCGAACTGGAATACGGCATTCCGGTGCGATTCGAGCCGTCGCAATTCACTTCGGCCCGCTGGGTTCTGGGCAATGGCGACGCGAAAGAAAAGCTGATCAATGCCAACAAGCAACATATGGCGACAGATAATGACGGCGATCCCGTCTTCCTGACGCGCTTGCAATGGGACATCGACCGCGTGGTGCGCGACTATCCCGAGGTTACACTCTCGGCCACCAAGGAACTGATGCAGTGACCGGCCCGACCGTCCTGCCGCCGGACCTTCTGAGCCGGTTTCAGGACGATCCGGACTGCCCCGCAGGCCCCGTGACACTCGACGATCTGGCGGCGCACTGGCTGCGCGCGCCGCTGGATGGCCCCGTGACATGGGCGCAGGCCTGCGCCTATGTCATCACCGAAGTGCCTGATTGGGCATGGGAATTCATCACCTGCGCTTTGCCTCGCCTGTCCAGCCCGATGGAGGCGGTTCTCTTGGCCGCCGGCCCCGTGGAAGATCTCGTCAACAGCTCCGGTCTGATCATGATCGACCGGATCGAGGCCTTGGCCGAGAGCTCTGCACGGTTCCGATTCGTGCTGACCGGCATCGAATTCCCCCAGACCACCGACCCCGCATTGACCCCTGTTTACGAGCGGATCGCGCAGGCACGCGCAACGGCCATGCGGCGCGGCATTACAACCGGCGGCCCCCTTCCCCCATCAGACAACTCTGCTTAAAGTAAGCATAGTTATCAAAAAAATTTACAATTAGGGCTTGTAAAGTTAACTCTTTTCACGTCATGTTGACCAAGGGTAACCGCTCGCGGCCACTCCCTTCTGACATTTCGACTCCCCTTTTTGACGGAACCCACAAATGTTTAATATCAAAAACAAAATCGCGGCAGCGGCAGTTATGCTCACCGTCGCTGCAGGTTCGGCTTCTGCGACCACGCTCACCGTGGACGGGGGCTGGACGAGCTTCGAATTCGGCGAGACCGGCTCGAGCTTTAGTGATAGCTACGACTTCACCCTGAGCAGCTCTTCCTGGCTGCTGGTGACTGACGCTTACCAACCTGGGGATGTGTTCACGGTCACCCTGAACAATCTCTTCTCCATGATCACCAGCTCTGTCGATACCGAAGGTGCGTGGGAAGGCGATTACGACACCGCATGGCTGTCGGAAGACTTCTCCTCGCTGGGCGTCCTGCTGAACGCAGGCAGCTATTCGGTGACCGGTCTGGCATCGCTCTCGCCCTACGGGACCGGTGCGGGTGCTATCGGCCTGTTCAGCCAGCTTCCGGCAGATTTCGATGTTCCGGCAGTTCCGCTTCCGGCAACCGGCCTGCTGCTGGCCGGCGCCTTCGCGGGTGCCGCAGCCCTGCGCCGTCGCAAAAAAGCCTGATAGGCCAATCGGAAACGCCCGCCAGTATCCGGCGGGCGTTTTCATTTTCTCAAGGGCTCTCTCAAGCCCTCTTGCCCTGCGAAGAGCACGTGCAGCTTAGTTGACCGTCAGATCCAGCGAGATCTCGCAATCCAGAAGTTTCGAGATCGGACAATTCGCCTTTGCCGTTTCCGCCGCCTTGCGGATCGTCTCGGCCTCGCCGGATGCCGTCACCGTGCAACTGAGCGCGGAAGAGGTCACGCTAAAGCCGTCCCCGTCTTTCTCCATCGAGATTTTTGCCGTCGTATCAATGGCCGCATCGGTGATACCGGCCCCCGTCAACTGCCCCGACAAAGCCATCGAGAAACAGGCCGCATGGGCCGCGGCGATCAGCTCTTCGGGATTGGTGCCGGGCTTGTCTTCGAAGCGGGTATTGAAGCCATAGGGCTGGCCGTCCAGCGCCTTCGACTGGGTCGAGACGGTGCCCTTCCCCTCTTTGATGCTGCCGTCCCAATGGGCAGAGCCGCGTTTGACGATCATAGCTTTCTCCTTGCGTTATCCGGTATCGGTTTCCCGACCAACGCGGCGCTGCGCAAGCTGTTCCGAATTTTCCAACTAAAGGATCAGGATGGCGCGGAAATCATTGACATTGGTCAATGTCGGACCGGGCACCACCTGCTGCCCCAAACGCGCGAAGAAACCGTGACTGTCATGCTGCTCCAGCGCCTTGGAGGCGGACAGACCCAGACGATGCGCCAGCCCCGCAGTTTCCGGCCCGATCCATGCGCCTGCAACCTCGTCCGAGCCATCCACCCCATCCGTATCGCAAGCCAGCGCCCAGATGCGCGGTGCCCCCGCGAGGGTCTGGCAGACGGCCAGCACATATTCCGCATTCGGCCCTCCTTTGGCCTCCGCCGCCGCCCCACGCTGCGTCACGGTGCATTCGCCCCCCGATAGCAGCAACAGAGGGCGCGAGCGCGCCTCTTTGGCCGCGATCTCCAAGGCAAGGCGCGCATGCGCAGCCGCCAGCTCACGGGCCTCTCCTTCCAGCGCCTCGCCCAGAATGCGTACCTCCATCCCCTGCTGGCGTGCCAGATCGGCGGCGACCTCTAGCGATTGTGCGGGGGCGGCAATCACCTCGGTCCGCGCCCGCGACAGACGGGGATCTTGCGGCGGCACGACCCCCGTCGTCCCGTGCAGGACCGCAAGCACCGAGGCCGGAAGCTCCAGCCCGAACCGCTGCGCAATGGACAGCGCCTCTTCGGCACGGGTGGCATCGCCCACGGTCGGGCCAGAGGCGATAAAGGCCGGGTCATCGCCGGGCACATCCGAAATCAGCAAAGCCCGAAGCTGCGCCGGATAGGCCGCCGCCGCCAGTTGCCCGCCCTTGACCGCGCTCAGATGTTTGCGCAGCACATTCATCCGGTCAATGCTCGCCCCCGATGCCAGCAACATGGCATTGACCGCCTGTTTCTCGGCCAAGGTGATGTCTCCTGCAGGCGCACACAAAAGCGCCGAGCCACCACCGGAGATCAGCGCGATCACCGTGTCCTGCGCCCCCAGCCCCGCAAGCAGCTCCAGCATCCGGCGCGTGGCCGTGACCCCCGCCTGATCGGGTACGGGATGGGCGGCCTCGACGATCTCGATCCCTTTGGTCGGGCGCCCGTAGCCATAGCGGGTGATCACCAGCCCCTCACACGGCCCCCAGACCGATTCTACCGCCTCCGCCATACGGGCAGAGGCTTTTCCCGCCCCGACAACCACCACCCGTCCCTCGGGCTTCGGGCCCAAGGCGCGCGGAATACAGATCATCGGATCGGCAGCCGCCACCGCCGCTTTGAAAAGGCGGACCAGAAAGGCGGCAGGATCGGGCAGAATAGGCTCTCGGGACAAGGGGGGACCTCCGGTCTGGACTGGGGGCCTCAGACAGCCCCCAAGCAAGCACTTATTTCACAACAGTTATACGGCTATCGGTGTAAGGCGTAACAGGTGTTCGCGCGGTCATATACTCGGCCAGCACATCCGCCAGATCGGGCCCGTAATCATAGGCATTCTCGGCACCGGTCTGGAACATGGCATAGCCGTCGCCGCCCGCCCGCAGATAGTTGTTGGTGACCACACCATAGCGCGCCTGCGGATCAAGCGGGACCCATGCCCCGTTCTGCGAGACCATCACATCGGAAATCCGCGCACCAACTGCTGCGCCGGGGGTCACCCGATAGGTCAGCCCCGCAACCTGCGCAAACCGGCCCGCCCCCTCTTCCATCTGGCTGGCCCCGTTTTCCAGTGCCGCCAGAATCACCGCCCCCTGTGTCTCGAAGGTCGAGAGCGTATTCTGGAACGGCAGGACCGTCAGCACATCGCCCATCGTCACATCCCCTGCAGGCAACGAAGCCCGCAGCCCGCCCCCGTTGGTCAGGGCAATATCGACGCCCTGATCCCTGACCCGCGCCAGCATGGCATCGGCCAGCAGGTCGCCCATCGGACACTCCTCGAAACGACAGATCTCGCGCGCGCCATCGATCGCTCCGTGCGCCTGCGCCACCACCTTGTTACGGATCTCGTCAAGGGGTTTGGCAAGCTCGGCAATACGAGCTTTGGCCGCCCCGTCTTCGGGCACCGAAGCATCCAGCAAAATCGGCTGCCCCTTGGCGGACAGCACAGTGCCCGCATCGTCAAAGGTCACCTCCAGATCACCCAGATATTTGCTATAGGCGAAGGCCTGCACGATCGCGGTCTTGCCGATCATCGTGGGATACGGCCCCTTGGCCCCCGCCATATTACCCAATAGCGTATGGCTATGCCCCCCCACGATCACATCCACATCCGGCACGGCTTGCGCGATCTTCCGGTCGACCTCATAGCCCGAATGCGACAGCACGATGATCTTGTTGACGCCGCTGGCCTGCAATTTGGCCAGTTCGGCCTTCACGACCGGCACCGGATCAAGGAAGGTGATCGTCGGACCGGGGCTCGACAGTTCGGCATTGTCTTGCGGCGTCAGGCCGATAATGCCGATTTTCTCCCCTCCGACCTCCAGCACCGTCGAGCGCCTGACCACCCCCGACAGCTCCGGCGACCGCGTTAGGTCGGCATTGGCCATCAGCACCGGAAAATCGAGCCGGTCGATAAAGGCGCGCAATGTCTCGGGCCCGTCATCGAATTCGTGATTGCCCACCGTCATCGCCTGATACCCCAACACGGTCATGAACTCAGCCGCCGCCCGCCCTTTGTAATAGGTGTAAAACAGCGAGCCCTGAAACTGGTCACCGGCATCCAGCAGGATCGAATGCGCCGCCTTGGCGCGGGCCTGCCGGACCGCCGTGACCAGACGCGCCGAGCCACCAAAACACTGCCCCTCGGCATCCTCCTCGGCAGAGCAGGTCGCGTCATATTTGTTGATCGGTTCGAAGCGCGCATGGAAATCATTGGTATGCAGCACATTCAGCGTAAACTCGGCACGCGCCATATCCGCCGCAAAAAGCCCCGCCACCAGCGCAAGCCCTGCCAAGGGGGCGTTTGAAATTCGGGTTGTCATGAAATTCCTCCGCTCAGATGCGTCCCAGTGATCCAGAATTTGACCAGTCTGTCAAAACTCTGTGTGACAGCCCCTGCCCGCAAGACGGATTCTTTCGGTTTTTCCGAAAGAGATTGATTATTTCCGCGTCATTGGGCATGTGAACGCCATGCTGATTTACAAGATCTTTCGCCCCGCCGAATGGCAGGCGCTTCAGGCGCAGGGCACCACATCGGGCGCGCCGGTCGATCTGGCCGACGGGTTTATCCATTTTTCCACGGCAGAGCAGATGCGCGAAACCGCGGCAAAGCACTTCGCCGGTGCCGGTGATCTGGTGCTGGCCAGCGTCGACGCCGATGCGTTGGGTGCGGCGCTCAGATGGGAGGTCTCGCGCGGCGGGGCGCTCTTCCCGCATCTCTACCGCGCGCTGGCCCTGCACGAGGTCCACGCCACCCATCCGCTTCCCCAAGGCCCCGAGGGCCATATCTTTCCGGAGACCCTGTGATGCCCCTGATCGAGTCCCTTGGCCTGCGCGCCCTGCATTACTTCAATCCGGAACGCGCGCATGGTCTGTCGATCCGCGCTCTGGCTGCTGGTCTGGTGCCGATGAAAGGCGTCTGGACAAGCCCGCGCATCGCCACCGAAATCGCCGGTCTTGCCCTGCCCAATCCGGTCGGACTGGCGGCAGGGTTCGACAAGAATGCCGAAGCGGTCGCCCCGCTGATGCGGGCGGGGTTCGGCTTTCTGGAAGTCGGGGCCGCCACGCCGCGCGCCCAGCCCGGAAACCCCAAACCGCGCCTGTTCCGCCTGACCGAGGACCGTGCCGTCATCAACCGCTTCGGCTTCAATAACGAAGGCATGGAACCCATCGCCCACCGCCTTGCGGGACGGCCTGCCGGCATTCCGGTGGGGCTTAATCTGGGGGCCAATAAGGACAGCGTGGATCGCGCGGCGGATTTTGCCAAGGTGCTGGCCCATGCCGGACCGTGGCTTGATTTTGCCACCGTCAATGTCTCGTCGCCCAATACGGAAAAGCTGCGCGACCTACAGGGCCCCGAGGCCTTGGGCGCGCTTCTGGCGGATGTGATCCGCACCCGTAACACATTGGCCCGCCCGATCCCGATCTTCCTCAAGATCGCGCCCGATCTGACCGATGACGAAATTATCGACATCGCGCAGGTGGCCCGCCACAGCGGTATCGACGCGATCATCGCCACCAACACAACCCTGTCGCGCGACGGGCTGCACAGTGCCCATGCCGCGGAAAAAGGCGGCATGTCCGGCGCGCCGCTTTTCGAGAAATCGACACGGGTTCTGGCCAAACTCTCCCGCGCGACCGAAGGCCAGCTGCCATTGATCGGCGTGGGCGGCATTTCCTCCGGTGCGCAGGCCTATCAGAAGATTCTCGCAGGGGCCTCGGCGGTGCAGCTCTATTCGGCGCTCGTCTATCACGGGTTGTCGCTGGCCGACCGCATCGCCCATGAACTGGACGCGCTTCTTGCGGAAAACGGCTATGCCCATATTTCCGATGCCGTTGGCAAAGGGCGCGATCAATGGCTTTGATCTTGTGGCACAATCCGCGCTGCTCGAAATCACGTGAAACATTGGCCCTGTTACAGGCGCGGGGGATCACCCCCGAGCTGCGGCTCTATCTGAACGACCCGCCCAGTCGGGCGGAACTAGAGGCGCTTGTGGACAAGCTCGACCAGCCCGCCCGCGCCCTGATCCGCTGGAAAGAGGCCAAGGACAGCCTCGATGCAACAGCCAGCGCCGAGGAAATCCTCGACCATCTGGCCCGGACTCCGAAGCTGATCGAGCGACCGATCCTGATCCATGACACCGCCGCCCGTATCGGGCGCCCGCCCGAACAGGTGCTGGAGATCCTCTGACCCACCGGTTGCCCTGACAGCCCTTTCGGACCTGCGGGCACCCATTGTTCGACCCAATCGAATAAAACGTCCAATACGTTCAGTTGGACTTACAAAGGCCCTGCCGCCATCTTCGGGACACCGGATCAGAAAGGTGTCCCATGATGGCTCCCGCCCCCCGAACGCATATTCCCGCCCTTCTGCGCCGCCGCGTCTTGACCCTTCGCACGGCGTTCCCCGGCCTTGCGCTTTGTGCCGCCCTTGCGGCACTGGCCTTTGCCGCCCATCACCTTGCGGGGATTTCGGCGCTCTCGCCGCTTATTCTGGCCATCCTGCTGGGCATGGCGTTGAATACCATGCACCCTCTGCCGCCCTGTTTCGCCCCGGGGATCGCCTTCAGCCTGCGCTATGTCCTGCGGGGCGGCATCGTGCTTTTGGGGCTGCAACTGACATTCGGGCAGGTGCTCTCGGTCGGAGTGAGCGGTCTGGCCCTCATCCTCGTGACCCTGCTGGCCACCTTCGCCTTCACCCGCTGGCTGGGGCGGCGCATGGGGCTTCCGGCGGGGCTGACCGATCTGATCGCGGCAGGCAGCTCCATCTGCGGGGCCTCCGCCGTGATCGCCGCCAATACCGTGACGCGCGCCCGTGACGAGGATGTCGCCTATGCGATTGCCTGTGTGACGATCTTCGGCTCGGCCTCGATGGCGCTGATGCCGCTGGCGGCACCGCTGCTGTCGCTGGGGCCAAAAGCCTATGGCCTCTGGACGGGGGCCTCTATCCACGAAGTCGCGCAGGTGGTGGCTGCCGCGTTCCAGCAAGGAGATCAGGCGGGACATTTCGGCACCATCGCCAAACTCACCCGCGTGATGATGCTGGCCCCGATGGTGCTGCTTCTGGGCCTGTCCTCCCGCAACCGCCCGAAAAAGGGCGAAAGCCTTGGCCGTGCGCCCCTGCCGTGGTTTGTCTTCGGCTTCATCGCGATGGTCGGGCTTGCATCGACAGGGCTGGTGCCCGCCCCTATGCGCGATACCAGCACGACCCTGACCCAGATCCTGCTGACCGTGGCTCTGGCGGCTATGGGCCTGTCCACCGACCTGCGCAAGCTTGTCGCGGCGGGCCTCCGCCCCGCTATTCTGGGGGCGGCGGCTTGGGGCTTCATCTCCGGCCTCAGCCTGCTATTGGTATGTCTGACGCAGTAACTCCGCGCAAAGGCGGCCCTGATGACCCTAGACCAGCTTCGTATCTTTCTGGCGGTGGCCGAGCGCGAACATGTCACCCGTGCCGCCGAAGCCCTGCATCTGACGCCCAGTGCGACAAGCGCCGCGATCTCGGCGCTCGAACAGCGCCACGGTGTCCGGCTGTTCGACCGGATCGGACGCCGGATCGTCCTGAGCGATGCGGGGCGCAGCTTCCGCACCGAAGCGCGCAAGCTGCTGGCGCAGGCCGAGCAGGCGGAACGGATGCTGGAAGATCTCGCCGGTCTGACCCGCGGACATCTGCGCATCGCGGCCAGTCAGACTGTCGCCAATTACTGGCTACCCCCTGTTCTGGCGCGCTACCGGCAAAGCTATCCCGGCATCGAGTTGCAGCTGCGGATCGGCAATTCCGAAGAGGCCGCGCAAAAGGTGCATGAGCTGGAGGCCGATCTGGCGGTGATCGAGGACCGCTGCCATGACGACCTTCTGGAGGTCCACCCGCTGGCCAGCGACCATATGAAACTGGTGCGCGCGGCCGGACTGGCCAGCCTGCCATTCGATCCAGCGACACAAAGCTGGGTGCTGCGCGAACCGGGGTCGGGAACCCGCGCGATCTTCGACCACTGGCTTGCCGCACAGGGACTGGCCCCGGGCGACCTGCCCCCTGTGCTGGAACTGCCCTCCAACGAAGCCGTGCGCGCGGCGGTCGAGGCCGGTGCAGGGGCTAGCATCCTTTCCGAACTGGTGGTCGCCCATTCGCTTGAAAGCGGACGGCTGAGCGTGCTGGAGGCGACCCTGCCGCAGCGCCCCTTCTCGCTGCTGCGCCACCGCGAACGTCCCTTTACCCGTGCCGAAGCCGCCTTTCTGGCGCTTGCCAAAGCCGCAGGGGGCTAAAAATCCGCTTACTCGACATAAAAACTCGAGTTTTTCAGCATCTTCCTGCCCATTCACAGGATCTTCTGTTGCGCTTTGCCACAATCCCCGCACTTATCTGGAATTAGCACGATATCCGGAGCATTTGATGACAGATTCTCACCCCTCCCGCCGTCAGGTCCTTGCCTCCGCCCTCGGAACCGGCGCCTTCTTCCTGCTGCCGCAAATGGCGCGCGCCCAAGCCGACGAGATCGCGCATGGCATGCCTTTGGGCCAAGCGGAGCCGTTCTCGTTCGATATGCTGCGCGACATGGCACGCACGCTGGCCAACGGCCCCTATAATGCGATGAAAGTCGCCGATCCCGAGATCATCCAGCAGATCGATTACGACGCCCACGGTGCGATCAAATTCCGCAAGGATCACGCGCTTTGGGGCAATGGCGACGACTACCCCGTGCATTTCTTCTTTCCGGGCCGGTATTTCCCCGATCCGGTGCATATCTACGCCGTGAATGGCGGGATGGCGCGCGAGGTGCCGTTCTCGAAAAACTATTTCGATATTCCCGCCGACAGCCCCGCCCAGAACCTGCATGGGACCGAAGGCTTTGCAGGGTTTTCGGTGCAGGACCGCAAACATAATGCCGACTGGATGGCCTTTCTGGGGGCGTCTTACTGGCGGACTGCGGGCTATTCGGGCCAGTTCGGGCTGTCGGTGCGCGGGCTGGCGCTGGACACGGCTGTGGCCGAAGGGCCGGAGGAATTTCCGCGCTTCACCCGCTTCTGGCTGGAAGAACCCGAAGATGGCAGCTTTGTCACCTATGCGCTTCTGGAAAGCCCGCGCGCGACCGGTGCCTATAAGATCGTTTCGCGTCTGGGCGGCGGCGTGGTGCAGGATGTCTCGGCAGATATCTTCCTGCGCGGCGATGTGAACCGGCTTGGCATCGCGCCGCTGACCTCGATGTACTGGTTTGGCAAGCATGACCGGCAGGTATCCCCCGACTGGCGCCCCGAGGTCCATGACAGCGACGGGCTGGAGATCCATACCGGCACCGGCGAAAAGATCTGGCGTCCGCTGAACAATCCGCCACGGGTGATGGCGAACAGCTTCCACTCGCCCAATGTCAAAGGCTTCGGCCTTGCGCAGCGCGAGCGTGACTTCAAGCAATATCAAGATGATGGCGTTTTCTATGAAAAACGCGCCACCGCCTGGATCGAGCCGAAAGAGGGCTGGGGCGAAGGGGCTGTGACCCTGATCGAGATCCCCACCGATGACGAAACGATGGACAATATCGTGGCCTTCTGGACCCCCTCCGACCCGTCCGCGACAGGCTCGGAATTCAGCGTGAACTATCGGCTGAGCTGGGTGAAGGATGTGCCGGTGCCGCGCCAGAAAGCGCAGTTTACCGCGATCCGTATCGGCACGGGCGGCATTCCGGGGCAGGACCGTCCGGCCAACACCGTGAAGATCGTTTGCGATCTCGACAGCACCGGCCTTCAGGGGCTGAGCCGTGCGGACGGGCTGGAGCCGGTTGTTACCGCCTCGGTGGGCACGACCTCTCTTACAAGCGCCTTCCCCGTTGTCGGGGCCGATTACTGGCGCGCGATCTTCGATCTGGATTTTTCGGCCGTGGCCACGGACAATAACGATCCGATCGATATCCGCATGTATCTGGACCATAAAGGCGATGCGATGAGCGAAACGCTGATTTTGCAGCTTTTCCCCTCGCAGCTGCGCGAGCTACTGGCCAGCCACGGCTAAGCACCGGACACCAAGGGAGGCCATTGGCCTCCCTTTTTTCGCTTTCCCATGCGCCAAAGCTGCCCGCTGGTTCTTTCCCTTGCGGGCTTGACCCGGAGCCGAGCGCAGAGCCTAGGCGCTTAGGCCAAGATAGACGGTTATCTTCGTCGGGTCCTGCGTATCATAGAGATCGAAATCCGCCTGAAACGCGCGCGGGATGTCCTTTTGCCAGATGGATTGCCATTGCGCGATCAGGCTTTGGGGCTGCGGCCCTTGGGTGGGCAGAACCTCATATTTCTGCGCAGGCACCTGCGCGCTATGAAAGCCCTCGGGAATGGCTGTGCCCTGCGGCACGCGGTAGCCGAGGGTCACCCGATAGGGGTCGAGAAACCCTCCGCTATAGTCATGATAGACGCTGTAAAGCTCGGCAGAGGCCGCCTCTCCCAAAGCGCCCCTGACATCTTGTGACTGAAACCGCGCCCAAAGCGCGCCAATCTTCACGGGGTCTGTATTCTGGACAATCTCCGAAAGGCCGATGACCTCGAAGGCCTCTGATGTCTGGATGGTCATATATTCCTCATTGAAATTCTTGGGCGAAATACCGCAAGGAACACATGACCGGTCAGGATTGGCAAGGAGAATTACGTCTCGTAAAGCTCTAGCGGCAGGCCATCGGGGTCTTGGAAAAAGGTGAAACGGGCGTTGGTCAGCGCATCCACGCGGATCGGCTCGACCTCCACCCCATGATACGCAAGCCTTGCGCACCATGCATCGATATCGCCCACCGCAAAGGCCAGATGCCGCAGCCCCTGCGCCTCGGGACGGGTCGGGCGCTTGGGGGCATTCGGGAAGGTGAAGAGTTCGATCTGCACCCCTCCCGCCATCTCCAGATCCAGTTTCCAGCTGTCGCGCGCCGCGCGATAGGTTTCCGCGATCACCTTCAGCCCGAGCACCTCTGTGTAAAAGTGCTTGGAGCTTTGGTAATCCGAAGCGATGATCGCCACATGATGCGGGCGCAGCGCCTGTGTCATGCCGCCTCTTTCTTGGCAAACATCCCGAGGACCGGCGAGATCACGAATGTCACGACAGGAATCAGCACGAAGCCGAACAGTACCCCGAAGATTCCGTCACAGCAGGCGGTAACCGCCCAGCCAAGTGCGGGCTTCCACGCCTCGCCCACCTTCGCCGCGACCGCTTCGGACTGATGGTGGATCCAGTCATAGGGCGCCCCGAAGCCGAGTTCGGCCAGACCATGCAGGATGATATTGCCCCCCACCCAGATCATCGCAGCGGTGCCCACGATCATCAGGATCTTCATGAAAAGCGGCATGAAATGCACGATCGCGCGGCCAAAGGCGCGTGTGGCCGCAAGCCTGGCATTTTCCGCCAGCCACAGCCCCACATCATCGGCTTTCACGATAATCGCGACACCCCCATAGACCACCGCCGTGATCCCGATACCGACAATCGCCAGCGTCAGGGCCTCGATCCATAGCGCATCCCCTTCCGGCAAGGCGGAAAGCGCGATGGTCATGATCTCTGCCGAGAGGATGAAATCGGTTTTTACCGCACCTCTGACCTTTTTCTCCTCAAGCAGGGCCGCGTTCTCTTTGGCCTTGGGAGCCGCGTCTTCTGCAGGATGGGCGGCGGCGGGGTGCAGCACATGCCACACTTTCTCGGCCCCTTCGAAACACAGATAGGCCCCGCCCAGCATCAGAAGCGGCGTAATGGCCCAAGGCGCGAAGCTGGACAGCAGCAGCGCCAATGGCAGCAGGAAGACCAGCTTGTTGCGGATCGACCCCAGCGCGATCTTGCCCACAATGGGCAATTCACGGGCAGCGGCAAAACCATGCACATATTTGGGCGTGACCGCCGCATCATCAATCACCGCCCCCGCCGCTTTGGCCCCGGCCTTGGCTGCCTGCCCTGCCACATCATCGACCGAAGCCGCCGCGATCTTGGCGATTCCCGCCACATCATCCAAAAGCGCCAGAAGGCCGCTCATACCAATCTCCGTTCACAATATTCGCATGTTTGCGCACGCGCGTGCGGGATATGCGTCCTGCAGGCTACTTGCTCCGTCTTGCAGGCGCAACGCACCATCCCCCGATTGCGGTTCCCCAAATGGCCGCTTGCCCTTGCAGCGCCCCGCGATATGCTCCACAACTCGGTCAGACACGCCCTGCGTCCGATTTCGATGACGGCTGCGGCGACCAAGAGAAAGGTGCCCGAAATGCTCGATATGAATGCAAAACCCACCGAAGAGATCGATGTCCGCGAGGTCTTCGGCATTGACAGTGATATGAAGGTCAAGGGATTTGCCGAGCGCACCGAACGCGTGCCGGAAATCGACCCGACCTACAAGTTCGATCGCGACACCACGCTGGCGATTCTGGCGGGGTTTGCCTATAACCGCCGCGTGATGATCCAGGGCTATCACGGCACCGGCAAATCCACCCATATCGAACAGATCGCCGCGCGCCTGAACTGGCCCTGTGTGCGGGTGAACCTCGACAGCCATGTCAGCCGGATCGACCTGATCGGGAAGGATGCGATCAAGCTGGTGGATGGCAAGCAGGTCACCGTCTTCCATGAAGGCATCCTGCCGTGGTCGCTGCGCAACCCCACCGCGATCATCTTCGACGAATATGACGCAGGCCGCGCCGATGTGATGTTCGTGATCCAGCGTGTGCTGGAAGCCGAGGGCAAGCTGACCCTTCTGGACCAGAACGAGGTGATCACCCCGAACCCCTATTTCCGCCTGTTTGCGACCGCAAACACCGTGGGTCTGGGCGATACCACCGGCCTCTATCACGGCACCCAGCAGATCAACCAGGGCCAGATGGACCGCTGGTCGCTGGTGGCCACGCTGAACTATCTCAGCCATGATGCCGAAGCCGCCATCGTGCTGGCGAAGAACCCCAACTACAATAACGAGGCAGGTCGCAAGGTCATCAGCCAGATGGTGCATGTGGCCGATCTGACGCGCACGGCCTTCATGAACGGCGATCTGTCCACCGTCATGAGCCCGCGGACCGTCATCGCATGGGCGCAGAATGCACGCATCTTCAACGATGTGGGCTATGCCTTCCGCCTGACCTTCCTCAACAAATGTGACGAGCTTGAACGTCAGACCGTGGCCGAGTTCTACCAGCGCCTGTTTGACGAAGAACTGCCCGAAAGCGCGGCCTCCATCGCGATGTGATCACGCGATCCAGTCGAATAAAGTGAAGGCCGGGACGCGTTCCCGGCCTTTTCTTTACGATTTGGAAAGCAAAAACGGCGAGGCTGTGCCTATGATGCTAAGCCCCTATCGCCTTGCCCTTCTTTTCTGCACAACCGGCCTTCTGATGGCCTGCGAGCCAAACTATTCGGCGCGCGATGCCTTGCTGGAATGCCGCACGCTCTATGCCGAGGCAGACCGGTTGACGGATGCCAATCTGGCCTCCGAAGCCCTGATGGGCTATCGCGGGCCGCATGTACCCTCAATGACGGCCATATTGGTGCCGCAAAAGGCGCAGAAGCCACGCAAGGTCGAGGATTGCGATGACATCCTCATCCTTGACCGGCGCCTGCCGGAGTAAGGCCGCCGACCGAAGTAGGGCCGCCCCCATAAAAACGGGCCCCCGAAAAACCGGAGGCCCCTTCCGGCCTACACAATAAAAGCGACAGACCTGCCGCCGCAAATTATGGCTCTGGAAAGCGCGCGAAGCTTACGCCTTGAGCGCGGGCTTTGTCAGATTGCCCCAGAACTCCATATCGCCCAGCAGCTCGTCCAGCGTGGGATCGATATGTTCGGGGAAGGCTTTCGGGTCGCGCTCGGTCATATTGGCAAAGAAATCCGCGCCCGCGATATGCACCGCCCCGCGCACCGGCACCATGCCGAAATTGATGGCGATCACCCGCAGATGTTCGGCGGCGCGCATCGCCCCCGAGGGACCATAGCCCACAATCCCCAGCGGTTTGCGACGCCAGCCGGTATAAGCGTAATCGAACGCATTTTTCAGCACACCGGGGATCGAGTGGTTATATTCCGGCGTCACCACGATAAACCCGTCATAGCTTTTCAGCAGATCATTCCATTTGCCCTTGGCCCCTTCGGAGGGCTCGGCATAGGCGGGCGCCATCGCCTCTTCGAAATGCGGCAGGACATGATCGCGCAGATCGATCACATCGAATTTGAAAGCCGAACGGCTGGCGGTTTTGTCCATGAACCATTCCGTCACCACATCGGCAAAGCGGCCTTCGCGCGTGGTGCCGATGATAACGCCAATTTTAAGCGGTTCTGTCATGGGGGTCTCCTTCGCTTCTGCACAGGGCAACCGGTCTGCTGCCCGTTTGGCCTCAAGGTACAGTGCAGAAATGTGGCGACAACCCCCAGTTTGGTGCAAAGCTGCACGAAGCGTCTGCACAGCCCGCCTTGGCCCGTCTGGCGGGACAGCCGAACACGCGGATCCCCTCTTGCGAAGGCACGGGCGTGGTGCTTTATCTTGGGCATGAGCAAACCCATCGATAACCCCGCCGATCCGTTTAAAAAAGCCCTCGCCGAGGCGACCAAAACTATGGCCGACCGGCCGGAGTTGACGGTCAGCTATACGGTCGATCCGTCCGGCTCGACAGGCGATACGATGCGCCTGCCGCAGGTCTCGCGGCGGATGACGCGCGACGAGGTTCTGCTGGCGCGCGGCACCGCAGACCAGCTGGCGCTGCGTCTACGCCACCATGATGCGGGCACCCACGGGCGGTATCGTCCCGCAGGCGATATGGCCGCCGCGCTTTATGAAGAAATGGAATATGCCCGTTGCGAGGCTCTGGGCGCGCGCGACATGCCGGGCACGCTGTCGAATATCGATGTGAAGATCGCCCATGAGGCCGCACGCAAGGGCTATGCCCAGATCCGCAATCAGGCCGAGGCCCCCCTGCCGGTGGCGGCGGGCTATATGATCCGCGAAATGGCCACGGGCCGCAAACTGCCCGAAGGGGCAGAGCATGTGCTCGACCTGTGGCGCCCGTTCATGGAACAGCAGGGCATCAATCTCGAGCGTCTGCAGGATGTGCTCTCCGACCAGACGGCATTCGCCAAATTCTCGCGGCAGTTGATCTCCGATCTGGGCTATGGCGACCAGCTGGGCGATGATCCCGATGACGAGATGGGCGATGACGGGGAGGATGCCGAAGAGGCCGCCCCCGAGAATGATCGCGGCGAGATGGAAGAGCAGGAGCAACAGGAGCAGGAAGAGGCCGATGCCTCTCCCGAGCGCGCGCAGGAGCAGACGCAGGACCAGCAGCAGGCCGCCACCTCGACCGAGGAACTGGCTGACCCCGCCGATGGCGACGAGGTCGAGATGCCCGACCCCGAGGCCGCGATGGAGCCGCCTCCGCCGCCTGCCGCCTCGGATGCCGACCCCAATTACACCGTCTTCCGCACGGAATTCGACGAAGAGATCATGGCCGAAGAACTGGCCGAAGTGGCCGAGCTCGAACGTCTGCGCGCCTATCTTGACCAGCAGCTTGAACCGCTGAAGGGCGCCGTGTCGCGGCTGGCCAACAAGCTGCAACGCCGACTTCAGGCGCAGCAGAACCGGTCGTGGGAATTCGACCGCGAGGAAGGCATGCTGGATGCGGGCCGCTTGGCGCGGGTTGTGGCCAACCCCACCACGCCACTGTCCTTCAAGATCGAACATGACACCGAATTCCGCGATACGGTGGTGACGCTGCTTCTGGACAACTCGGGGTCGATGCGCGGGCGTCCGATCTCGATTGCGGCGATCTGTGCCGATGTTCTGGCGCGCACGCTGGAGCGCTGCAATGTGAAGGTCGAGATTCTGGGCTTTACCACCCGTGCGTGGAAGGGCGGCCAAAGCCGTGAGGAATGGCTCAATGCGGGGCGTCCGCAGCAACCGGGCCGTTTGAACGACCTGCGCCATATCATCTATAAACGCGCCGATACGCCGTGGCGTCGTGCGCGGCCCAATCTGGGTCTGATGATGAAAGAAGGCCTGCTGAAGGAAAACATCGACGGCGAGGCGCTGGAATGGGCACACCGCCGGATCACCAAACGCTCGGAAGCGCGCAAGATCCTGATGGTGATTTCCGATGGCGCGCCTGTGGATGATTCCACTTTGTCGGTGAACCCCGCGAATTTCCTCGACAAGCACCTGCATGATGTGATCGCCATGATCGAGAAACGCCGTGCGGTGGAATTGCTGGCCATCGGCATCGGCCATGATGTGACCAAATATTACAACCGCGCTGTGAAGATCTCGGATGCCGAGGAACTGGCGGGCGCCATGACCGAGCAACTGGCGGGCCTCTTTGATGCCGACCCGCGCAAACGCGCCCGTGTGCTGGGCATGCGGAGAGCCGGCTGATGTTTCAGGATTTCTCGGTCAAGACGAACCCCGAAACCGGCGCGCCCCGTCTGGCCGCCCTGCGCGAGGTTCTGGCCAAGCGCGGGCTGGCGGGGTTTATCGTGCCGCGCGCCGATATCCATCAGGGCGAATATGTGGCTGACCGCGATGCGCGGCTGGGCTGGCTGACGGGGTTTACCGGCTCGGCGGGCTTTTGCGTGGTGCTGCCGGAAGTGGCGGGGGTGTTCATCGACGGGCGCTACCGCGTGCAGGTGCGCTCCGAGGTGGATCTGGCAGCCTACACGCCGGTCAACTGGCCGCAGACGCAGGCGGGCCCCTGGATTGCCGAACATCTGCCCGATGGGCAGATCGGTTTTGACCCTTGGCTGCACACCCATAGCGAGATCGAGGCGATCCGAGCCGCGCTGGCCAAGACCGCTGTCACACTGGTGCCCTGCGACAACCCGATCGACGAAATCTGGACGGACCGCCCTGCCCCGCCGCTTGCCCCCGCCCGCCTGCATCCGCCGGAACTTGCCGGCGAGGCTTCGGCGTCGAAACGCGCCCGACTGGCGGCCGCTCTGGCCGGAGATAGCGCTGCCGTGCTGACCCAGCCGGATTCCATCTGCTGGCTTCTGAATATCCGTGGCGATGACATTGCCCGCAATCCGCTGGTGCAAAGCCTTGCCATTCTCCATGCCGATGGCTCGGTCGATCTGTTCGCCGAGGGCGCGAAGTTTTCGCCCGACCTCTTGGCGGCTTTGGGGCCGGATGTGACCCTGTGCCCGCCCGATAGTTTTGGCGCAGGGCTTTGCGCGCTTTCGGGCTCGGTTCTGGTGGATCCGGCAAGCGCACCCTATGCGGTGGGTCCGATCCTGTCGGAGGCAGGTGCCACGCCGCATTATGCGACCGACCCCTGTGTGCTGCCCAAAGCGCGCAAGAATGCCGCCGAAGTGGAGGGCATGAAAGCGGCCCATCACCGCGATGCCTGCGCCATGGCCGAGTTTCTGGCTTGGCTGGATGCCGAAGCCCCGAAGGGCGGTCTGACCGAGATTTCGGTGGTGACCGCGCTTGAGGACTTTCGCCGCGCGACCAATGCGCTGACCGAGATCAGCTTTGACACGATCTGCGGCGCGGGCCCTGACGGGGCGATTGTCCATTACCGCGTCACCGAAAAGACCGACCGTCCCGTAAATGCGGGCGAATTGCTTTTGGTGGATTCGGGCGGGCAATATGTGGATGGCACCACCGATATCACCCGCACCATCGCGATTGGCCCCGTGCCCGAAGAGGCCCGCGCGCCCTATACCCGCGTGCTAAAGGGGATGATCGCGCTGTCGATGGCGCAATGGCCGCAAGGGATCTCTGGGCGGGATCTGGACGCGCTGGCGCGGATGCCGCTATGGCGGGCCGGTCAGGATTACGACCACGGCACGGGGCATGGCGTGGGGGCGGCGCTTTGTGTCCATGAGGGGCCGGTGCGGATTTCGCGCGCCTCGACCCTGCCGATTGAAGAAGGCATGATCCTGTCGAACGAGCCGGGCTACTACCGTGACGGCGCCTTCGGTATCCGCATCGAGAATCTGGTGCTGGCGGTTGCGGCAGACAAAGGCCCCGAGGCCGATTCCCAGCGCGAGATGCTGCATTTCGAGACGCTGACATGGGTGCCCATCGACACCCGTCCGGTGCTGGTTGAACTGCTCAGCCAAGCAGAACGCGACTGGCTGAACCAATACCACGCGACCTGTCTGGCCGAGATCGGGCCGCATGTCTCTGCCCCCACGGCTGAGTGGATGGAACAGGCCTGCGCGCCAATCTAGCCTGACACAGCGCGGCCCAAGGGCCGCGTTTTTCATGCCGCATGGGGTTGGAAACTCTGGAAACTCGAAAGCCCGAAAAACTCCAAGACCCCAAAAGCAAAAAGCCCCGCTAGGGGCTTTGCTCTCCATCCGGAGAATGGTGCGGTCGAGAAGACTCGAACTTCCACGGGAGTTACCCCACAGCGACCTCAACGCTGCGCGTCTACCAATTCCGCCACGACCGCACTGTCTCTGGCTTGGTGAGGGCTATCTAGCGGCTGTCTGCGAGCTTGAAAAGAGGAAAAATGCGTTTGCCGGATTTTTTCTTTGATCCCTGCGCGATGGGCCTTTTGCGCAAGGCGTTCTGCCCTTGCATCCAAGGCCCGAAAGCGCGACATCAGGGGAAATATCGGAGGATGCCATGGTCGAATGGATTCACGCAGATCAGCCCGTTCCCTATGAAGAGGCCCTTGCCTTCATGGAAGCGCGGGTCGCCGCGATTCATGCCGGTGAGGCAGAGGAAGCGATCTGGCTTCTCGAGCACCCGCCCCTTTATACGGCAGGCACATCCGCGCAGCGGAAAGATCTGGTGGACCCCGACCGCTTTCCGGTTTTCGAGGCAGGACGTGGCGGGCAATATACCTATCACGGGCCGGGCCAACGCATCGCCTATGTCATGCTGGACCTTAACAAACGCGGGCGCGACGTGCGCGGCTTTGTCAAGAAGCTGGAAGACTGGGTGATCTCGGCGCTGGCGGATTTCAACGTCAAGGGCGAGATTCGCGAAGGCCGGGTCGGCGTCTGGGTCGAGCGCCCCGACCGCCCGCGCGGCATCGACGGCGCGCTGGCCGAGGACAAGATCGCCGCCATCGGGGTCAAGCTGCGCAAATGGGTCAGCTTTCACGGCATCTCGATCAATGTCGAACCCGATCTGGAGCATTTCACCGGAATCGTGCCCTGCGGGATCAAGGATCACGGGGTGACCAGCCTTGTCGATCTGGGGCTGCCGGTGGAAATGGGCGATCTGGACGCCGCGCTCATGGCCCATTTCAACGAGATTTTCGACGAAAGTCCTGTGGAGCAGGACTAAAATCCCGTAACAGCCTTTTTACAGGCATGATACAGTCGCCCCAAGCGCATTTGGGCCTGCGGGAGGCAGGTCCGGATCGGTTCGGGAAAGAACCACCTGTTCGAACGAGGAAATAGCGATGAAGATTAGCCTGTTTGCCACACTCACCGCAGTCACCCTTGCCGCCCCTGCTTTCGCGCAGGATGCCGCCAAAGGCGAAAAAGAGTTCCGTGCCTGCAAAGCCTGCCACGCCATCGTGGCCCCCGACGGCACAGCCATCGTCAAGGGGGGCAAGGTCGGCCCCAACCTCTATGGCGTGATCGGACGTCAGGTGGGCAGCCTTGAAGGGTTCAAATACAAGGATTCGATCAAGGCCGTCGGCGCGACCGGCGCTGTCTGGACCAAGGAAGAGCTCGAAGCCTATATCACCGACCCCAATGCCTGGCTTGAGGAGAAAACCGGCGACAAGGCCGCGCGTTCGGGCATGACCTTCAAAGCCAAGAAAGGTCAGGGCGATATTGCCGCCTATCTGGAATCCGTGGCCAAATAAGCCCGCCACAGAGATGTCAGCCGATGAACATGCCCGCCAGCCTTTGGCGGGCATTTCCTTTGGCAGGGATTGATTGTATGCGGGGCGCGATCCGGCCCCGCACGGCCCAGAGGAGAGACGCCATGCCCCGACCCGATGCCAGCAGCCTGCCCGCGACAGATGGCCAGAAGGGCACGCAGACCGGCGGATCAAGCGACCACAAGACGATCGGTCTGCTCTATCTGGTGACTGCGGCTCTTGTCGGGCTGATTTCGGTGGTGGTGACCGTTTATATGCGGCTCGAGCTAATGGAACCGGGCGTGCAATATCTGTGCGCCGAGGGCGCGCGGCTCTGGCCGACGCAGGCCCCCTGTTCCGCCAACAGTGCGCTTTGGGATGTGCTGACCGCCTCGCATGGGGTGCTGATGATGTTCTTTGTCGCCATCCCGGGCCTTTTTGCCGGTTTCGGCTCCTATCTCTTGCCGCTGCATCTGCGCGCACCCGAACTGGCGTTTCCGCGCCTGAACCGCAGCGCCTACCAGCTATATGTTCTGGCCTGCATCATGGGCATCGGCGCGCTGTTTTCGGCCCATACCGTGCCGGTGGCCATTGCGGCGCTGTTCGTGATGGGGATCTCGACGATCCTGACCGCGATCAACATGATTACCAGCTTTCTCAATATGCGCGGCCCCGGCGTGACGCTGCATGACGCATCGCCTTTTGCATGGTCGATCCTTGTGACAGCCGCCCTCGTGCTGTGCACGCTGCCCGTGCTGGCCGGAGCGATAACCATGATGCTCGACCCGAGCTACCGGCATGCGATCCACGAGGATGACCCCGAATTCTACCGGCAGATCCTGTGGTTTTTCAGCCATCCCGAGATCTACATCATCATTCTACCGGGCTTCGGGATTATCTCGCAGATCATCTCCACCTTCTCGGGGCGCCCGCTTTACGCCCAGAAAGTCACGATTTATGCGATGCTGGCTATCGGCCTGCTCGGTTTTGCCACATGGGCGCATTACATGTTCACCCGTGGGCTGATGGCAGGCAAGGATAGCGGCTTCACACTGGCCGCCACCATTGTCGGCCTGCCAACACTGGTCATCCTGTTTTCATGGATCATGACACTGGCGCAGGCGCGCCCGCATTGGCGGACCCCGCTTCTCTGGGCGCTTGGCTTCATCTTCCTCTTTGTCATGGGCGGACTGAGCGGGCTGCTGATCAGCGGCGCTCCGGTCGATATCAACCATGCGGGCACCTATTTCGTGGTCGCGCATTCGCATTATGTCATGAGCCTCGGGGCGATTTTCGCCCTTTTCGGCGGCCTCTATTTCTGGATCGGAAAAATGTCGGGCCGCAACTATCCGGAATGGGCCGGACAACTGCATTTCTGGCTGATGTTTCTGGGAACGAACCTGACATTCTTCCCGCAGCAAATCCTGGGCCAAGAGGGTATGCCCCGCCGCATTCTGGATTATCCGGACCAGTTCGCCCTGCTCAACCAGCTCTCGTCGATCGGAGCGTTCCTGTCGTTCTTTTCCTTCTTGCTGTTCCTGGGCATCATCCTGTGGACGGTTCTGGCAGGGCGGCGCGTCCCTGCTGCCATGCAGGAGGGCGTGCAGGAGGGCATGACCGCCGAATGGACGCTCCCCTCTCCGCCGCCGCCGCATAACTTCGAACGGCCGGTTTAAGAGCTGCTCCGGTTCGGCCCGACCGGCAGACATCTATATTGGCGTTCCACTTCCAATGCCGCCGAACGTGCCCAGCGGTCTGATGTGCCGTTCACGGTTGCCTCCAATGTCGCCGCATCCGATACGCCAGAATCCAGAACCGAAACCAGTGTTTTGGCGAATGTCGGCCCGTAAGAAGCCATCTTGTGCTCATAGGCCAGATGCGCCTTCTGCCCGCGCGATCTTGTATCGGCCTCGGTTGCGCCGCGCGCACAGGCATAGGTGAACGCACCGCCCGACTGGCTGGCAAAAGACAGGAACTCGCGCTCCGGCATTGCCTGTTTGACCTGCCCGAGCGACGTGTTACAGCCCGAAACGATCAGCCCTGCCAGACAGAAAATTCCGGTTTTCAGATGTCCAAAGCCGGTCATAGCACCCCATATCTCGTAATGAACAAAGACATGGATGTGGGCAGCGCGCGCGCCGAAGGCAAATTACGGCTTCGAAAGTCACCTTTCGCTTTGTGGATTTCCGCCCATTACGACGCTCTAGATATCGGACATCCCCCGCACCGAGACGGATTGTGCCATCTCTTCCAGCTCGCCCAATGTCAGTTGGTCATACATATCGCGTGAAATACCGCGCAGGTCATGAACCTGACGCTGACCACGCCGTGCCGCCAAAGCAGCCGATGCCGCGCGCGCATGCGAAACAGAGAGCTTTTCCATTCTTCACCCCTTTCGGATTCCGATTAAAGAATGCCAATGAAAGGATTAAAGATGCGTTCCCGCTCAACCGCAAGGATAGGCCATTTCTTGCCGGACACAGGTCGCCAGCGCATAAAAAATGGCGGCCAGGCCGCCATCTTTCGCTATGCCCTGTCACGTCTCAGATCGAAAGGCGATCTTTGACACGCGGACCGACAGAGGCGAAATCCATCTGGCCGGTATATTTTTCTTTCAGAACCGCCATCACACGGCCCATGTCGCGGATCGACTGCGCATCAATCGCGGCAATCGCGGCATCGATCGCCGCCTTGACCTCGTCATCGGTCAACTGGCGCGGCAGGAACGTTTCCAATATCTTGATCTCGGACAGTTCCTGCTCGGCCAGTTCCAGCCGCCCGCCCTCTTCATAGGCCCGCGCGCTTTCATGGCGTTGCTTCACCATCTTGCCGAGAATCTGCATGACATCGCTGTCGTTGATCTCATGTTCTTCATTGCTGCCCCGCATCGCAATTTCACGATCCTTGATGGCCGCATTCACCAGACGGAGCGTCGAAAGCCGCCCCTGATCCTTCTCGCGCATGGCCTCTTTCAAGGCTGCGTTGATTTTTGCGCGCATATCCACGGTGAAACCCCTCGTTAATGGAAGAGCATAGGATACTCCGTCTCCGGCCAAGGCACAACATCACTAAACCTCTGTATTTGTTGGAAATAATGTTTTCAATATCGGGCCTTGACCATTGCCGCCTACCCTCGTAGGTTCCGGCAGATTTTGCCCCGGGGAGTCGCGCCATGCCTGCAAGCCACCAGTCATCCGAAAAACCCACCGCGCTGATCGCGCTGGCGGACGGACAATTGTTCTACGGGAAAGGCTTCGGTGCCACCGGCGAGACCGTCGCGGAACTGGTGTTCAACACCGCCATGACCGGTTATCAAGAAATCATGACCGACCCTTCTTACGCCGGTCAGGTCGTTACCTTTACTTTCCCGCATGTCGGCAATGTGGGGGTGAACCCCGAAGATGACGAAACCCAAGATCCGGTTGCTGCCGGTATGGTCGTCAAATGGGACCCCACCGAGCCGTCAAGCTGGCGCGCCACCTCGAACCTTGTCGAATGGCTCGAAAAGCGCAACCGCATTGGCGTGGGCGGCATCGATACCCGCCGCCTGACCCGTGCGATTCGCCAGCTGGGCGCCCCGAATGTGGCGATTGCCCATAACCCGAACGGTGAATTCGACATTGAAGCGCTGATCAAAAAGGCCCGCGAGTGGTCCGGTCTGGTCGGTCTGGATCTGGCCAAGGATGTGACTTGTGCACAATCCTATCGCTGGAACGAAATGCGTTGGGCATGGCCCGACGGCTACAAGCCGCGCAGCGAAGAAGGCAAGAAAGTGGTTGCCATCGATTTCGGCGCCAAGCGCAATATCCTGCGCTGCCTCGCCTCGGCCGGGGCCGATGTAACGGTGCTTCCGGCGACGGCGACGGCGGAAGACGTTCTGGCGCTCAACCCCGATGGTGTCTTCCTGTCGAACGGACCGGGCGACCCTGCGGCGACCGGCAAATATGCCGTGCCGATGATTCAGGAAATCCTGAAAAAGGATCTGCCGGTATTCGGAATTTGCCTTGGTCACCAGATGCTTGCACTTGCTTTGGGTGCCAAAACCATCAAGATGAACCACGGCCATCACGGCGCGAACCACCCCGTGAAAGACCTGACCACCAACAAGGTCGAGATTACCTCGATGAACCACGGTTTCGCTGTGGACAGCCAGACGCTGCCTGCCGGCGTGAAGGAAACCCATGTGTCGCTGTTCGACGGGTCGAATTGCGGGATTGCAATGGAAGATCGTCCGGTCTTCTCCGTGCAATACCACCCCGAAGCCAGCCCGGGTCCGATGGACAGCTACTATCTGTTCGACCGCTTCATCGCCGCGATGAAATAATTCCCACAGAGTTATCCACAGCTTCTGGGGCGCCTTCTGGAAACAGAAAGCGCCCTTTTTATTTGTAGTTAACGATTGATTCAACTTTTGGGCGAAATCTTGTCACCAGTTTTAGCCTGGGGGCGAAATCATGGAGACGACCTTGCACGGCCAGAAGGCCGTCACTTCGGACAACCTGTCCGATCTCAGACTGTTGCGACCGGCCCAGAAGCGCCGCGTACCGCCGCCAAGGCGGGCACGGGCGGGCCGCGCGCCGCTGGAGCAGATCCTTGTCGATCTGGGCTATCTCAGCCCGGGCGACCTGCTGAAAGCCGTCTCGCTACGGGGGCGCGAGGATGCACGGCTTGGCGATATCCTGATCGCGCATGGCTGGATCACGGAGACCCAGCTGATGCACGCGCTTGCCCAGCAATGGGGCGCCAGCCCGATTGATCTGACGCGCGACTCACCAGATCCGCGCCTGATTGATGCGCTCGGGGCGGAATTCTGCTGCACCAAAGTCATCGCTCCGATACGGCGCGTCGGCGGGGTGACGCTTTTGGCCTGCGCCCATCCCGACCTCTTTGCCAGCATCCAGAAAGATCTGCCCAAGGAATACGGCCCCTATCGCATGGCCATCGCGACCGAACGCGCCATTACCGACAGTCTTCTGGCCCGCCGCAAGACACAGATGATTCGTCGGGCGGAATCCCGCGTTGCCTCCGAGATGAGCTGCCGCGAGCGCGATGAACGACGTGCGGCAACCTGGCTGTTCGGCGTGTTGTTTGCGGGCGCATTAGGGCTGACATTGATGCCTCTGGCTGTCTTCGCGCTGCTCTCGGGCTGGGCCATCCTGACCTTGGTTCTGACTTCCGCCCTGAAGCTCTGGGCAGGCATCACGCAGGCACGGAGCGCGCGCTACATGCCCCAGACCACGCCAGCTCCTGCCGCCCGCCTCCCGGTGATTTCCATCATGGTCCCGATGTTCCGCGAGCCCGATATTGCCGCGCGACTGGTGGCGCGCATGTCGCGGCTGCATTATCCGCGCGAGCTGCTCGATATGCTGCTTGTCGTCGAGGAAGACGATCATGTGACCCGCGATGCACTGGCCAAGGCCGATCTGCCGCGCTGGATGCGGGTTCTGCCCGTGCCCGACGGGCCCATCCGCACAAAACCCCGTGCGCTCAATTATGCGCTGAATTTCTGCCGTGGCAGCATCATCGGTGTCTATGATGCCGAAGATGCGCCCCATCCCGACCAGCTGCACATGATTGCGCGCCGCTTTGCCAAAGCGCCGCCGGAAGTCGTCTGCCTGCAGGGCATTCTCGATTATTACAACCCGCGCACGAACTGGCTGTCACGCTGTTTTACCATCGAATATGCGACATGGTTCCGCATGGTCCTGCCCGGTATTGCCAAGCTTGGCTTTGTGGTCCCCTTGGGCGGCACAACCCTGTTTTTCCGGCGCAAGGTGCTGGAAGAGCTTGGCTGCTGGGATGCGCATAATGTGACCGAGGATGCCGATCTCGGGGTGCGTCTGGCCCGCAAGGGATATCGCACCGAACTGGTGCCGACCGTCACGCAGGAAGAAGCGAATTGCCGCATGGTGCCCTGGGTCAAACAACGTTCGCGCTGGCTGAAGGGCTATGCGATCACCTGGGCCGTGCATATGCGCTCGCCCCGCAAGCTGATGGAAGATCTCGGGCCGCGCCGTTTCTGGGCGTTTCAGGTGATGTTCTTCGGCTCGCTTTCGCAATACGTGCTGGCCCCGCTGCTATGGAGCTTCTGGCTGATGGTCTTCGGCCTGCCCCATCCCGTCCAGAGCCTGCTTTCGGACACCCAGATCACCCTGCTTGTGGCCGTTTTCGTCACCGCAGAGCTTCTCAATATCTGTCTTGCGGCGTGGGCGGTCCGCGGCGAAAGCCACCGGTTTCTGATCCCTTGGGTGCCCAGCATGCATCTGTATTTTCCGCTGGGAGCGATTGCAGGATGGAAAGCGATCTATGAACTGGTCCAGAAGCCCTTCTACTGGGACAAGACCACGCATGGGATCTTCGACCTGCACATCACCCTGCCCGCCAGCCAGACGGAACAGGTGCCGATTGCCGCCCCGCCACGGCCCCAACGGGCGCCCTGGATCAGTTGATCACTGCGGCTGCCCGCCATGAGCACGCGCATCGCTTTTGAGGCGGGTCACGAAGGCCTCCGAGATATGTGCGCGCAACGCGGCCCCTGCCTCGTCCTCGTCACCTGCCGCAATCGCATCGACAATCCGCTGGTGTTCGGCAAGCGCGATCTCGCCACGGCCCTCCGCCGCAAGCGAGGTCGTCGCCAGCAGCGCCATCGACCGATGCACAAGATCCAGCTGTTGCACCAGATAGCGGTTATGCGAGGCCAGATGGATCTGCCGGTGGAACCGCTTATTGGCGCGGCTGAGCGCGATCGGATCTCCGAGTTTCTGATGGTCTTCCTCGATCATCGCCTGCATCACGCGCACTTCCTCGGGGGCCGCATGCCGCGCCGCCAGCCGTGCCGCCAGCGCCTCGAGTTCGGCACGCACGGTATAGAGTTCCGCCAACTGGTTATGGTCGAGCGACGCGACAATCAGCGAGCGTCCGTCACGCGCCAGCATGGATTGCGTCTCGAGGCGTTGCAGCGCCTCACGCACCGGCGTGCGCGACACCCCCAGCCTCTCGGCCAGTTCGGATTCAACAAGACGGTCACCGGGTTTATAGGTTCCGGCATCAATCGCTTCGAGGATCAGCGTATAGGCGTCTTTTTGCATTGTCCCTCTCGCCTGTCAGGCTCGCATTTTGCATCGGACGACCCTAGGAGCCAGCGCCGGATATGACAAGCGGAAGAAGTGCGACATTTACACCATTCCCCCGAACGCGCTATGGACCATAGTATGCGTACCCCGAACCTCCCCCCGCTTTCCGGCTTCGACCATGTGTCGGACTGGGTCTTCGACCTTGATAATACGCTCTATCCGCCCGAGGTGGCGCTGTTTTCACAGATCGAGGTGAAGATGGCAGATTACGTGATGCGCGAGCTGAAGGTGGATGCGACCCGCGCCCATCATCTGCGCAGCCACTACTGGAAGCTCTATGGCACGACTTTGGCGGGGCTGATGCATGAACATCAGATCGACCCGCTGCCCTTCCTGCATGAGGTGCATGATATCTCTTTTGACGCGCTCACGCCCGACCCCATGCTGGCGCAGGGCATCCGCGCGCTGCCGGGGCGCAAGATCGTCTATACCAATGGCTCGGCCCCCTATGCCGAACAGGTGCTGGCGGCGCGGGGGCTGTCGGGGCTGTTTGACGGGGTCTACGGCATCGAACATGCCGATTTCCACCCTAAACCGCGGGCCGAAGCCTTTGACATGGTCTTCCGCAAGGCAGGCATCCGCCCGCAGGAGGGCGCGATGTTCGAAGATGACGCCCGCAATCTGGAGGTGCCGCATAAATTGGGGATGCAGACCGTGCATGTCGCGCCTCTGGCGCTTGAGGCAGATCATATCGGCCATCATACCAATGACCTAAGCGGCTTTCTGGCGCAGCTGATCAAGGCCGGATGATCTGGCCTTCGCCGCAAGCCGCGCTATGATAGGGTCAAGACACAGCAAGGAAAGACCGCCGCCATGAGCATAGATCCGATCCAGACCGACATCCTGATTTCGGGCGGTGGCGTGGCGGGGCTAACGGCAGCGGCAGCCTTCGGCACGGCCGGTTTCAAGGTGATCTGCGTGGACCCGATGCCCCCTGTCACCGATGCGCAGGCCGAAGGGGCCGATATGCGCACCACGGCCTTCCTGCAGCCCTCCGTGAAAATCCTTGAGGCGGCGGGGCTGTGGCAACGGCTGGTGCCTTTTGCGGCGGCCCTGCAGATCATGCGGATCATTGATGCGGGCGGCGAAAAGCCCGAGGCGCGGCTGACCCGTGATTTTGACGCCTCCGACATTTCGGATCAGCCCTTTGGCTGGAACCTCCCCAACTGGCTGTTGCGGCGCGAGATGGTTGCCCGTCTGGCCGAGCTGCCCAATGTCGATTTCCGCGCGGGCGTGGCCACCACGGGGCTGGTGACGCGGCGGGCCGAGGCGCGGGTGACGCTGTCGGATGGCACGCTTGTTCAGGCCAAGCTGGTGATCGGCGCCGACGGGCGCGACAGTTTCATCCGTCAGGCGGCGGGCATCGGGGCCAAGCTGCATCACTACGGCCAGAAGGCACTGGCCTTCGCCGTCACCCATCCGGTCCCGCATGAGAATGTCTCGACCGAGGTCCACCGCACGGGCGGGCCTTTCACCCTCGTCCCCCTGCCCGACCGCGATGGGGCGCATTGTTCCGCTATCGTCTGGATGGAGCGCGGCGCCGAAGCCGACCGTCTGGCCGCGCTGGACAAAGAGGCCTTTGAAGCCGCCATGCTGGAACGCTCGACCGGCATCCTCGGCCCGCTGACGCTGGCCACCCGCCGCGCGGTCTGGCCGATGCGGGTACAGCATGCACAGGCTTTGAACGGCGAGCGGGTCGCGCTGATTGCCGAGGCCGCCCATGTGATCCCGCCGATTGGCGCGCAGGGGCTGAACATGAGCCTTGCCGATATCGGTTGCCTGCTGGAGCTTTCGCGCAAACATGCCGAGGATCTGGGATCAGCGCAGATGCTGACCGCCTATCACCGCGCCCGCTGGCCCGAGGTCCGTGCACGGATTGCGGGGATCGATATGCTCAACCGTGTCTCGATGATCGCCCCGCGCCCGCTGCGCGATCTGCGGGCGGGCGCTTTGGGGGCGATCTACGGGCTGAAACCCGTGCGCCAGCTGATGATGCGCGCGGGGTTGGGGATGAAGTGATCAGGCAGGCTCCCGCAGAGCCAGCCCGCCTTCCTCTTCCAGAAAAGCCACGATCTCGGGCACGCCTTTGCCCGCTTTCAGCTGCGCCAGCACATAGGGCCGCGTGCCGCGCGCCTTGGCCGTATCGCTTTGCAGGAGGTCGGTATCCACTCCGACATAGGGCGCAAGATCGGTCTTATTGACCACCAGCAGATCCGAGCGCGTCACCCCCGGCCCCCGCTTGCGCGGGATGTCCTGCCCTGCCGCCGTGTCGATGACATAGATCGTCAGATCGGCCAGCTCGGGGCTGAAGGTTGCCGCCAGATTATCGCCGCCCGATTCGATCAGCACCAGATCAAGATCGGGGAAGGCCTTATTCAGATCGGCAATCGCCGCCAGATTGATCGAGGCATCCTCGCGGATTGCGGTATGCGGGCAGCCACCGGTCTCGACGCCCCGGATGCGGTCGGCAGGCAGCACCTGCGCCCGCATCAGGGCCTCGGCATCCTCGCGGGTGTAGATGTCATTGGTCACCACCGCCATCGAACACCGACCAGCCAAAGCGCGGCACAGCTGTTCGGTCAGGGTCGTCTTGCCTACGCCAACGGGGCCGCCGATACCGACGCGCAAAGGTCCGTTTGCCATTTCTGTCTCCTTCTTGCGGGGCCGCTTACCCCTATGTCTTGAAGATGCGCACATCCAGAGTTTCATGCAGCATCGATCCCAGATCGGCACGAAAGGCCGCCGCTGCGAGGTCATCCAAACCCGCGTGGCTCGCTTTCGCGGCAATCTGCGCAATATCGGGGTGCAGCCCCGCCAGCACCCTTTGCCCCTGCGCCTGCCCCAAAGGCACAAAGCGCACCGCACAGGACACAAGGTTTGACGCAAAGCTATGCAAAAACAGGGCGATAATCTCTTCGCGCGGCAGATCCATGCCCCGCGCGGCCTGTGCCACCGCCACCGGCAGCGCGACCTCGGCGGGCTCATCCGTGCCATTCATCTGCGCCTGCGCTTTGGCGAAGGCCGTGCCCTGCTCGAGCGTTTCGCGCAGGCGCTCGGCACTGGCGGAGAGCGCACGGGCATGAGCATCCAGATCGTCAAGGGCATGGCCCTGAAGCCCGAGGCCTAGAAGAACCGCATCATTCCATCCCGCCCCGTGATGCAGGATATCGCGCAGCCATTGCGACAGCCCCGCCTCATCCGAGACCTCGCCCGTAGCTATCGCCTGCTCCAACCCGTGGCTATAGGCGAAGGCTCCGGTCGGGAAGGCCGGAGACATCCATTGCACCAAAGACAGAAGTGCCGCTGCCATCGCCTTACCCGTGCGAATGGTCGTGATGGTGATGATGCCCATGATCATGGCTGTGCCCGTGGTCATGCCCGTGGTCATGCCCGTGGTCATGCCCGTGGTCATGCCCGTGATCATGATCATGGTGGGCATGGGTGTGATCGGGCCCGTGGTCATGGCCCATCGTGCGGCCCATGCCATAGGCGCCGCTCTCGGGGGCGAAGGGCGCATCCGCATGGCTGACGGTTGCGCCAAGTTGCTTGAGCATCGCCTCAAGCACATGGTCTTCGCGGATCACCAGCCTGTCGGCGTCGATCTGGCAAGGCGTATGGCGGTTGCCGATATGCCATGCCAGCCGCGCCAGATCTCCGGTGATCACCAGCACGGGCTCCTCGGCACAGGTGACCTCGACCCGACGCCCATCGGACAGCACAAACGCCTCGCCGCCGCGCAGATTGGTGACCTCGGGCAGATCCACAAGGAAGCTTTCCCCCGACAGCATGGTCAACCGTTTGCGCCGCAGAAAGCGCCCTTCGTAATCCAGCGCGACCGCGCCATCGGCGGAATGCCACTGTCCAGCGGATTCAACTGCAGATGATACGATTTTTTCGCTCATAATGGCCTCATTGTTAGATATGTCTTTAACATTCTTGCGGAATATTCGCCCCGAGGATGCATAGGAGAAGAGGCATATGTCAGGTCTTACCCCCGCCGATGAACTTGCGCAGATCCGTTCGGAGATCATGCGGCTGCGCCAGCGAGAGGCAGAGTTGCGCGAAGCATGGCTGACCGAAGCCGAGATGCCGCGCATCGGCCAATGGCATAAGGTCGAGCTTGTCACCAGCCGCGAGCGAATTTTCGACCCGCGTCTTCTGCCCGACGACATCCGTAAGAACCCGTCCTATTCGCGCGAAAAGATCACCCGCACCATCCGCCTGCGCCGCAAGACACAGGCCGACGTGCTGGCGCATCTGCCCGAGATCGCCAAGATCGATGGCCCGCCGCCGCGCAAAACGCTGTTCCGCCGGATCAGAGCCAGTTGAGGGCCTGCGCCACATCCTCTCAGAACAGGAAGTAGCGCTGCGCAAGCGGCAGTTCGGTGGCGGGTTCACAGGTCAATAGCTCGCCATTGGCGCGCACCTCATAGGTTTCGGGATGCACCTCGATCTTGGGGCGCGCGGCATTATGGATCATATCCGCCTTGCCGATGCCGCGCGTGCCTTTCACCGCCAGCACCTGTTTCTGCAGCCCCAGCTTGGCCGCGACCCCATCGGCCTCGGCCGCCTGAGAGACAAAGGTCACAGCCGAAGCCCCGAGCGCCCCGCCATAGGCGCCGAACATATTGCGGGTATAGAAGGGCTGCGCGGGGATCGAGCCATTCGGATCGCCCATCTGCGCCGAGACGATCATCCCCCCCATCAGCACCATCTCGGGCTTGGCGCCAAAGAAGGCAGGGTTCCAGAGCACCAGATCGGCGCGCTTACCCACCTCGACCGAGCCGATATGCTGCGAGATCCCGTGGCAGATCGCCGGATTGATCGTGTATTTCGCAATGAAGCGTTTGACGCGGGCGTTGTCATTCTCGCCGGTTTCCTCGGCCAGACGGCCGCGCTGTTTCTTCATCTTATCGGCGGTCTGCCAGCAGCGGATGATGACCTCGCCCACGCGGCCCATCGCCTGACTGTCCGAACTGATGATCGACATGGCCCCCATATCATGCAAGATATCCTCGGCAGCGATGGTCTCCTTGCGGATGCGGCTTTCGGCGAAGGCCACATCTTCGGGGACCTTGTTATCGAGGTGGTGGCAGACCATCAGCATATCCAGATGCTCTTCCACCGTATTGCCGGTATAGGGGCGGGTCGGGTTGGTGGAGGACGGGATCACGTTTTCCTCGCCCACCACGCGCAGAATGTCGGGCGCATGGCCACCGCCTGCGCCCTCGGTATGGAAAGCGTGGATCGTGCGGCCATTGATCGCGGCCAGAGTATTCTCGACAAAGCCCGATTCATTGAGCGTATCGGTATGTATCATCACCTGCACATCCATATCGTCGGCCACCGAGAGGCAGCAGTCGATAGCGGCGGGCGTGGTGCCCCAGTCCTCATGCAGCTTCATAGCACAGGCACCGGCATTGACCATCTCGACCAGCGCCTCGGGGCGCGAGGCATTGCCCTTGCCCGACAGCGCGAGGTTCATCGGGAAGGCGTCAAAAGACTGCAGCATCCGCGAGATATGCCACGGACCGGGCGTGCAGGTGGTGGCCAGCGTCCCATGCGCGGGGCCGGTGCCGCCGCCCAGCATGGTGGTGATGCCCGAGGCCAGCGCATCCTCGATCTGCTGGGGACAGATGAAATGGATATGCGCATCCATCCCGCCTGCGGTCAGGATCTTGCCCTCGCCCGCGATCACCTCGGTGCCCGGCCCGATGATGATATCCACGCCCGGCTGGGTATCGGGGTTGCCCGCCTTGCCAATCGCATGTATCCGCCCGTCGCGCAAAGCCACATCGGCCTTATAAATGCCCGAATGATCGACGATCAGCGCATTGGTGATGACCGTATCCACTGCCCCGCCTGCACGGGTGATCTGGCTCTGGCCCATACCATCGCGGATCACCTTACCGCCGCCGAATTTGACCTCTTCGCCATAGGTGGTCAGGTCACGTTCGACCTCGATGATCAGATCGGTATCGGCAAGGCGCAGACGATCGCCGGTGGTGGGGCCGAACATATCGGCATAGGTGGCGCGGGAAATCTTGGCGGGCATCTAAGCCTCCACTCACTGGTTTTCGTAGAGGCGGCGCAGATCCTCGCTGCGCCGCTGTGTTAGCTCGGTCTTGCACATAGCCACGACCATGGGCTCTAGGGAGCCACCCTCGAATTCGAGCCCCTGCGCCTTGCAGGCGGCATCACGATAGGCGATCCATGCCCGCTGTGCCTGCAAGAGCGCATCGGCCTGAGCTGCGCCCCGCGCCTTGGCACGGTCGCGGGTCGCAGCATATTCCGCGTTCAGAGCGGCATCGGCTTGCGCGAAATCAAGCGCCGCGCAGCCCGTCATATCGGCCTGCGTCTGCGGGTCCGCGCAGTCTTGCGCCCAGAGGGGTGCGCCCCACAAAAGCGCTACAACCACGGCCGCCCTCATTTGCGCCCCGGAACGGCAGGGCCACGCTTGCCCAGCCGTTTCACATTGGCGTGTGTCCGCCGCGCCACAGGCCGCAGCGCCGCCCGAGCAACCGTCTCCGGCGGCTTGCCCGAGACCGCCGCCTGCGAGGCTTTGGTCCAGCTTTCCACAGCGGCCTTCTGTTTTTCCGCGACCATCCGCGTCATCTCAGAGGGCGCTATCGACCAGAAACCGGCCATTCCGGCGACACGCATGGCAATCACCATCTGCGCCTCGCCCATCATACGGGCATATTCAAACCATAAACGATAGGCCGTCACTGGCGACATGATATGCTCCCTCGGGGTTACAGCTTCCCCATGACCTTCTGGTTGAAGCCCCAGACCTCGCGGGTGCCGCGATAGGGCACCAAAGTGACCTCGCGCGACTGGCCCGGCTCGAAGCGCACGGCGGTGCCTGCGGCTATATCCAGACGATAGCCCCGCGCGGCCTCGCGGTCGAACTGCAGACCGGGGTTGGTTTCGGCAAAATGGTAGTGGCTCCCGACCTGAATAGGCCGGTCTCCGGTATTGGCGACCAGAAGGGTAATAGGGGTCAGCCCTTCGTTCAGCGTGATCTCGCCTGCAGCGGGGAGGATTTCACCGGGGATCATGCGCTTACCCCGCAAAGGCCAAAGCAAGACCCGCCGCCGCCGTGGCAAGGCCCAAGCCGCGCAAAGCGAAACGGTGGATCACACGGCCAAAGACCATGCCCGCCAGATGCAGAGCAGCCGTGGCCAGCGCGAAGCCCGCGAAATAGCCCGCCATCCCATGGGCCGGACCTTCCGCCCCATGCGCCCAGCCATGCGCCATGCCGAAAAGCGCCACCATCGGCACCAGAGCCGTCACCGGCAGGCGCGCCGACAGCGCCACCACCGCGCCCAGCACGATGATCGAGGCAAGGATCAGCGGCTCGACCGAGAAGAACGGCACGCCATGTGCGCCCATCGCCGCACCCACCAGCATCGCGCCCACAAAGCCCGCAGGCACCGCCCAAAGCGCGCGGCCACCCAGTTGCACGGCCATCAGGCCAATGGCGACCATCGCCAGAATATGGTCCGCGCCAGACAGCGGATGCGCCATACCGGCCAAAACAGTGCCTGCCTCATGGCCCGGATGCGCCATAGCAACGCTGGGCAGCAAAGCGGCGGCAGCAATGGTTTTCTTGAGATGTTTCATGGGATGTCCTTGGTATCAGCGAATGGGGGGGTATCAACGAATGGGATGGTGGACGGTCACGAGTTTCGTGCCATCGGGGAAAGTGGCCTCGACCTGAATGGAATGGATCATCTCGGGGATGCCCTCCATACATTGTTCGCGGGTGATCACCTCGGCGCCGGTTTCCATCAGCTCGGCCACAGACCGGCCTGCCCGCGCGCCTTCGACCACGAAATCGGAGATGATCGCAATCGCCTCGGGGTGGTTGAGCTTCACACCGCGTTCCAGCCGCCCGCGCGCCACCATGGCGGCAAGGCTGACCATCAGCTTTTCCTTTTCCCTCGGGGTCAGGTTCATCTTATCCCTCTTCTTCAGATCTGCCAGACACGCGGCGCGGGCCTATTGCCCCGCAAGACCGCCATCGCCCGCAATAATTGTTTCCGAAGCGGCCAGCCGTCCTTGGCGATACACCGCATAATCACCTTACCGTCAAAGCCCGAAGCTGCCGCCTCGACCCCCTCTTCGTCAAGCACATCGCGCAGGCGGCCAAGCGCGTCCTCCGCCCCCTGACAGCACATCACCACGGTAGCAAAGGCACGGGCATCGCCCAGGATCGCGCCCCTCTGCCCCAGTTCGCGCGAGCCCATGGCGAAGGGTTCGATCATCACGGGCCGCCCCGCGCGGCGGATCTCGCGGCGGTCGCGCAGCGCGAGCGTTTCCACCGTCTCGCCCATCGCATGCCGCCCCAGCACCACGGCCTCCAGCATCAGACAGCCCGCATCAGGGGCCAGTTCGATCGCCGTGTGACGGTCGATATTGGACCGATCAAACAGGATCGTCTCCTGCGGCAGCCAATCCAGCCAGCCGCCCGCGCCCACCTGATGGCTTACCCGCACAAGCGCCGCGCCCTGATCGGCGCGATAGGCGCGCTCGGCGGCCTGCGTGGTCGCCACGACCCGCCCGCCCTCGATCTCCAGCGCATAGGACAGCGTATCGCCCGAGGTCAGCCCGCCCGAGGTGTTCAGAAACACCACCTCCGGCACATCACCCACCCGCGGCAGTTGCGCCTTGGCCGAGCCACGCTGACGCAACCCTTTCAGCCGCCCCGCATGAAAGCGCACGGCAGCCTCGCCATGACTGCGCTGCATCTGCGGCAGGCCCTTCTGGTCAAACATACGCTCTCCTCTTTCCGCATAGATCCCCGCAAATATCGCGAAGGTCCATGCTGCCCCTAAGCCAAGGGCCTGATTTCACCTAGCATTACCAAGGATAGCCCAAAAAGTAACCAAAAGGCGTATATTTGACCATTACCCAAGCGGCCCAAGCCGCCGCTCTTCCGACAGCATCACATTCGCCTCGACATGGCCCACAGCCGGAAGGGTCATGATCCGCCGACGCAGCACGCGCTCGAAATCGGGGATGTCACGGGCCGTCACCTGTAGCCGGTAGTCGAACTGTCCAAGTACGTGCTGGATCACCTGCACCTCGGGGATCGCCCCTGCCGCGCGCTCGAAATCCTCAAGGCTGACACGGCCACGGGTCGCCAGCTTGATCCCCAGAAAGACCGTCACCCCAAAGCCCACCGCCGCGCGGTCGATCACCACCCGCGTCCCCGCCAGCACGCCCGCCTCCTGCAACCGCTTCACCCGCCGCCACGCCGAGGGCTGCGACATCCCCAGCCGCCGCCCCAAAGCACCGGCATTCAGCGTGCCATCCTCGGCCAAAGCCCGCAGGATCTGGCGGTCCGTATCATCCAGCGCGATCATAGCGGCAGCTCCGTACTGTCCTTCACCTTGGAAATCAGCATCAGGGCGTCTGTCTCTTGGATATGCGGCAAGGACAGGATCTGGCTGCGATAGATCTGCTGGTAATGCGCCATATCGCGGGCAATCACATTCAACCGCACATCGGTCTGGCCCAGAAAGGTCTGGATCTCGATCACCTCGGGCACCTGCCGCGCAGCCTCCAGAAACTGGTCGAAGGACCGCGGGTTGGTCTTGTCCAGCGTGAAGCGTAAAGACACCTCCACCTCCCAGCCCAAAGCGCGCCAGTTGATAATCGCCTGCCGCCCTTGCAACACCCCTTCGGCCTGCATCTTCTCGATCCGGCGCCAGCAGGTGGCCGTGGTCAGCCCCGCCCGCTCGGCCAGATCGGCATTGCTTTGCGAGGGATCGGCCATCAGATGGCGCAAAATCCTCCGGTCTACATCATCAATTTGCATGACTATTACACCATATGCATTATTTCCGAATTGGAATTTCATTATTATACATAATTCATGCAAAACGTCATGGGAATTCCGACCACAGCCTGTAAACTGCGCACCAAACGCAAGTGGAGGAAAGAACATGCGTGTATTCTATGATCGCGACTGCGATGTGAACCTGATCAAGGACCTCAAGGTTGCCATCCTCGGCTATGGCAGCCAAGGCCATGCCCACGCGCTGAACCTGCGCGATTCGGGCGCGAAAAACCTTGCCATCGCGCTGCGCGAAGGGTCGCCCTCGGCCAAGAAAGCCGAAGCCGAAGGCCTGAAAGTCATGGGCATCGCCGAAGCCGCCGCTTGGGCAGATGTCATCATGTTCGCCATGCCCGACGAGCTGCAGGCCGAAACCTACAAGAAATACGTCCATGACAACCTGCGCGAAGGTGCGGCAATCGCATTCGCCCACGGCCTGAACGTGCATTTCGGCCTGATCGAGCCGAAAGCAGGCGTCGACGTCATCATGATGGCCCCCAAAGGCCCGGGCCACACCGTGCGTGGCGAATATGTCAAAGGCGGCGGCGTACCCTGCCTCTTCGCCGTTGAAACCGACGCATCGGGCCGCGCGCAGGATATCGCGCTCTCCTATTGCTCGGCCATCGGTGGCGGCCGCTCGGGCATCATCGAGACCAACTTCCGTCAGGAATGCGAAACCGACCTCTTCGGCGAACAGGCCGTTCTGTGCGGTGGCGTGGTCGAACTGATCCGTTGCGGCTTCGAAACCCTCGTCGAAGCGGGCTACGAGCCGGAAATGGCCTATTTCGAGTGCCTGCACGAAATGAAACTGATCGTGGACCTGATCTATGAAGGCGGCATCGCCACCATGGATTATTCGATCTCGAACACCGCAGAATACGGCCAATACGTGTCCGGCCCGCGCGTTCTTCCCTACGAGGAAACCAAAGCCCGCATGAAAGCCGTCCTGTCGGACATCCAGACCGGCAAATTCGTCCGCGACTTCATGCTGGAAAACTCCGTCGGCCAACCGACGCTCAAAGCCTCGCGCCGTGCCAATGACGAGCACGAGATCGAGCGCGTCGGCGCGAAACTGCGCGAAATGATGCCCTGGATCGGCAAAGGCAAACTGGTCGACAAATCGCGCAACTAAGCGCCCGACCAGATCCAAGGAAAGGCACCCTTCGGGGTGCCTTTTTCATGACCGCCTCCAGCTGCCCCAAATATCCCGGGGTGAATTGGGGCAAAGCCCCAAGAGGGGCAGCGCCCCTGCCTGCCATCTCCTGCAAGCAAGCGCTTGCCCAGACCTGCCTCCCCGCCTATAAGGCCCTCATGACATTGCGTGACCACATCCTGCGAATTACCGGCCCGGCGCTCTGACGCGTCAGGGTAGCCGGGTGATGTGTACCGAATGACGGGCAGGCAAGCCGCCGCCCGACCGATCCCCTTCCAAGGATGTTCCCCCTATGTGTGCCGACACAACCGACAAATCCGTCGATTACCACGATACCGTCTTCCTGCCCGAAACCGACTTTCCGATGCGCGCAGGGCTGCCCATGCGCGAGCCCGAATGGCTCGACCGCTGGGCGAAAATCGGCATCTATGACCGCCTGCGCGACAAGGCCAAAGCGGGCAGCCGCACACCTTTCACGCTGCATGACGGCCCTCCCTATGCCAATGGCCACCTGCATATCGGTCACGCGCTGAACAAGGTCATCAAGGATATCATCACCCGCTCGCATCAGATGATGGGCCATGACGCCCGTTACGTGCCGGGCTGGGATTGCCACGGCCTGCCGATCGAATGGAAGATCGAAGAACAATACCGCAAGGCGGGCAAGGACAAGGACGAGGTGCCTGTCATCGACTTCCGTCAGGAATGCCGCAAGTTTGCCGAAGGCTGGGTGAATATCCAGCGCGAGGAATTCAAGCGCCTCGGCGTCTATGGCAACTGGGACGACCCCTACCTGACCATGAACTTCCACGCCGAGCGCGTCATCGCGGAAGAGTTCATGACCTTCCTGATGAATGGCACGCTCTATCAGGGCTCGAAACCCGTGATGTGGTCGCCGGTTGAAAAAACCGCTCTGGCCGAGGCCGAGGTCGAATATCACGACCACACCAGCCATATGATCTGGGTCCGCTTCAAGCCCAAGGCCGATGTGCTGGAAGGTGCTTCGGTCGTGATCTGGACCACCACGCCTTGGACCATCCCGCAAAACCGCGCGGTGGCCTATGGTCCCTCCATGTCCTACGGCCTCTACCGTGTGGATATTCCCGCGGACAAATCCACGGCGGAAGCGGGCGAGCTGATCGTGCTGGCCGACAAGCTGGCCGATGATGTGATGAACTCGGCCAAGGTCGAGGGCTATTCGCGCCTGCGCGATGTGGCGACTTCGGAATTTGAAGGCGTGATCCTCAACCACCCCTATGCGAGTGTCGAAGGCGCCAATGGCGAGTGGGATTACGATGTCCCCATGCTGCCGGGCGATCATGTGACCGATGATGCCGGTACGGGCTTTGTCCATACCGCGCCCTCGCACGGCGATGACGACTATCAGCTGGGCCTGAAATTCGGCCTCAAGATGACCTATAACATCGAGGCCGATGGGTCCTATCGCGCCGATCTGCCGCTCTTTGCAGGCATGAAGATCGTGGCCGATGATGGCAAGGACGGCCCCGCCAATGTGGAAAACATCAAGCAACTGGCCTATGCCGGTGCGCTTCTGGCCAAAGGCAAACTGAAGCACAGCTATCCGCATAGCTGGCGTTCCAAAGCGCCGCTGATCTATCGCAATACGCCGCAATGGTTTGCCGCGATCGATGTGAAGATGGACGATGGCATGGGCACCTATGGCGATACCATCCGCGAGCGCGCGCTGAAATCCATCGAAGAGCTGGTGGCCTTCACCCCCGAGCGCGGCAAGAACCGCCTGCATTCGATGATCGAGACGCGCCCCGACTGGGTTCTGTCGCGCCAGCGCGCATGGGGCGTGCCGCTGACCTGCTTCACCAAGCGGGGCGCGAAACCCGATGCCGAGGATTTCCTGCTGCGCAACGCAGAGGTCAACGCCCGCATCACCGCCGCCTTCGAGGAAAAAGGCGCGGATGTCTGGTATGAGGAGGGCTTCAAGGCCCGCGTTCTGGACGGCATCGTGAACCCCGAGGACTATGATCAGGTCTTCGACGTGCTCGACGTGTGGTTCGATAGCGGGTCCACCCATGCTTTCGTGCTGCGCGACCGCGCGGACGGCACTAAGGATGGCATCGCGGATGTCTATCTGGAAGGCACCGACCAGCACCGCGGCTGGTTCCATTCCTCGCTCCTGCAGGCTTCGGCCACCAAGGGCCGCGCGCCTTACCGCAATGTGGTCACCCATGGCTTCACGCTGGATGAGAAGGGCATGAAAATGTCCAAATCCATCGGCAATACCGTGGCCCCGCAAGAGGTTATCTCGGAATATGGCGCGGATATCCTGCGTCTTTGGGTGGCACAATCGGACTACACCGCGGACCAGCGGATCGGCCCGAAAATCCTCAAAGGCGTGGCAGATAGCTATCGCCGCCTGCGCAACACGCTGCGCTATATGCTCGGCGCGCTGAAGGATTTCGACGAGAGCGAGCGCCTGGATGTCTCGGAAATGCCCGAACTCGAGCGCTTCATCCTGCACCGTCTGGCGGAGCTGGACGCGGAAATCCAGGCCGATTACCGCGCCTTCAACTTCCAGTCCGTGTTCCAGAAGCTCTTCACCTTCTGCACGATCGAGCTGTCGGCCTTCCATTTCGATATCCGCAAGGACGCGCTTTACTGTGATCCGGCAGATAGCATCCGTCGCCGTGCCGCGCGCACGGTGATGGATATCCTGTTCCACCGCCTGACCACATGGCTCGCGCCGATCCTGCCCTTCACGATGGAAGATGTCTGGCTGTCGCGCTTTGATGGCGCAGAGGCTTCGGTCCATCTGGAAGACTTCCCCGAGACGCCTGCCGAGTGGCGCAACGAGGCGCTGGCCCAGAAATGGGAAGCAATCCGCCGTGCCCGCCGCGCGGTGACCGCAGCCCTCGAGGTGCAGCGCCGCGAGAAGGTGATCGGTGCCTCGCTGGAAGCAGCCCCTGTTGTGCATGTGGAAGATGCGGCTCTGCTGGATCTACTGAAGACTGTGCCCTTCGAGGATCTCTGCATCACCTCCGCCCTGACGCTGACCGCCGATCCGGCCCCCGCCGAAGCCTTCCGCCTGCCCGATGTGACGGGCGTCGCTGTGGTCTTCGAGATGGCCGATGGCGAGAAATGCGAGCGCTGCTGGCGCATCCTGCCGGATGTCGGCACGCATAAGCACCCCCATACCTGCCAACGCTGCAACGATGCGCTTGGCTGACGACAAAGGGCGCCCTTCGGGGCGCCTTACTTTTTCAAGGATTTTCATGAGCTATTTGAAGAATGCAGGCGTCCGGCTGCTATGGGCAATCGGCAGCGTCATAATGTTTGTGTTCGGGGTGGGCATATTCTTCGCCGTCCTGCCAACTACAATCCACGATCATCACAGCTATGCAAAAACCGCCCGCGAGGCACTGTCGCGGCCAGAGCCACGCCTTGATAGCATCACGGCACAGCTTTCCGAAGACACCTCTATTTTTCACGAAATTAATGCCTTAGTCATCATGTCAAGCGCCGCCTACCGCGTTGAAGAACGCAGCAGCAGGGTGACACGCAAGCGCATCATCACACCTGTGTTCGGTACAATCGTCAACGCTGCAGACCGGCAGGTCGCTGCGATTATCGTCTTCAAGAACGAGCGGGAACTTGAGCGATGGAACAGCCTTCCCCACCCCCAACAGATGACCACCCTGCGCGCCTATTGGTCAGTCACGGTACAGGGCGTCCTGTCGCAGAGGCCCGTGGTCCCGAATGCCGCCAGAAGAATGCTCCTGCAACAGGGCTATAAAGTCGAAGGAACAATCCCCGAAATCCATCCCTTCCTGAACACGCGCGAGATCGCCTTAAAACGATATACGCGCCCACGCTACGAGGCAGACGCGTTTATGGCCCTGTTCGGTATCACCGCCCTGTTTGCCAGCTGGTGTATGATCAGACAGACGTTTGAAAAAATTCCGCCTTCACCCGCGCCAGAACCGCGGCAGAAACAGCACAAGCACCGAAAGTAGCTCGAGCCGCCCAAGGAACATCCCGAAGGACATCAGCCATTTCGCGGTTTCGGGGAAGTTCACGATCGACCCATTGGCCGAGACCTCCGGCCCCCAGCAGGGGCCGACATTGGCAATGGCAGTCCATGCCGCCGTGATCGCGGTGCGGGTTTCCAGCCCCGTCAGCGCCAAGGCCACGATCAGCAGGCCGAAGCTGAGAATGAAAAACGAGAAAAACGCCATGACCGAGTTCACCACATCTTCGGCCACCGGATGCCCGTCATAGCGGATCAGCGTCACGCGGTGCGGGCTGTAGAGGCGGCGGACCTGCGCCTTGATCGACTCGATCAGGATCAGGTAGCGGAACACCTTGACCGAACAGCCCGTCGAGGCCGTGCAGCCCCCGATCAGCCCCACTACGATCAGGATCACGAAGGCCATATGCCCCCAAGCCGTGACATCCACCGAGGAATATCCGGTGCCGGTAAAGGTGGAGACCACGTTGAAGATGGTCTCGCGCAGGGTCGGCCAGAACGGATCCTCGCTCCGCATCATGCGATAGAAGACGATGGCAACGATCGCATAAAGATGCCAGCGCAGGAAAGCGCGCACCTGCGGATCGCGCCAGAGCGGCAGGGCATCCCCCTGCACAAGCTGGACGAAGCGGATAAAGGGCATGGCCGCCAGCAGCATGAAGACCGAGGCCACATATTCCGGGGCCCCCAGATAGGCGCCGAAGCTTTTGTCCTCGCTGGAAAAACCGCCGGTGGAGATGGTGGTCAGCGCATGCAGGATCGCGTCATAGAGGTTCATCCCCGACATCATGAAAGCCGCACAGCACAGAATCGACAGCCCGAGATAGATACGGATCAGGGCGCGCGAGATTTCGCGGGCACGGGGCAGCACCTTTCCAAGCGTATCGAACCCTTCGGACCGGAAAAACTGCATCCCGCCCACTTTCATCACCGGCAGGAAGATCATGGCAACGATGATGATCCCCAGCCCCCCCAGCCATTGCAGGATGGCCCGCCAGAGATTGGCCGAATGCGGCAAGGCATCAAGCTTGGGGATCACGGTGGTGCCGGTGGTTGTCATGCCCGACATCGCCTCGAAATAGGCATCGGTGAACGACAGATGCGGCGCCCCGATGATAAAGGGCAGCGCCCCCATCGCAGGCAGGGCCAGCCAGACGCCGCTGGTCAGCACGAAACTCTGGCGCAGGGTCAGCACCGCGCCCAGACTGTCATGCGCCGCCATTGCCAGAAGTCCGCCGCTTGCCACGCAGATAAACGCGCTTTCGGCAAAGGCATACCAGTTGGGGTCCCCGCGATACAGGTCCAGTGCCGCCGGAATCAGCATGAAAATGCCCAGCGCGGTTATCAGAAGACCAATGATATAGCCCACCGGGCGGAAATCCGTCATGGGCCCTGCTTTGCCCGAAGCGGGGCATCTGTCAATAGCCTGCCGGATCGGTGTGCCGCGGCAGGTCGCGAACGCTGCAAAAATCGACGTCGCGGGGCCGTTCGGGCAAAATGCGAAGTTTTGGTAAAAAAAACTTTCCGGTTTTGCATATTTTCAAAGCATGAAGACTTGCGCTGCACTGCGGCATCGCTAGGCTTCGGCCTGGACGAGTAGGAGGAGAATGGCTCGATGTTCGAAAAGATCCTTGTTGCCAACCGAGGCGAGATTGCCATCCGCGTGATGCGCGCCGCCAATGAACTGGGTAAGAAGACCGTTGCGGTCTATGCCGAAGAAGACAAGCTGGGCCTGCACCGGTTCAAGGCCGACGAAGCCTATCAGATCGGCAAGGGGCTCAGCCCCGTCGGCGCCTATCTGGCGATTGACGAGATCATCCGCGTGGCCAAGCTCTCGGGTGCGGATGCGATCCATCCCGGTTACGGTCTGCTGTCGGAGAACCCCGATTTCGTGGAAGCCTGTGCCAAGAACGGCATCACCTTCATCGGCCCCAAGGCCGAAACGATGCGGGCTTTGGGCGACAAGGCCTCGGCGCGGCGTGTGGCGATCAAGGCCGATGTGCCGGTGATCCCCGCGACCGAAGTGCTGGGCGATGATTTCGACGCGATCAAGGCAGAGGCCGCCGAGATCGGCTATCCGCTGATGCTGAAGGCCTCTTGGGGTGGTGGCGGGCGCGGCATGCGTCCGATCAACGGCCCCGAGGAGCTGGTGGAGAAGGTCCGCGAAGGCCGCCGCGAGGCCGAGGCCGCCTTTGGCAATGGCGAGGGCTATCTGGAGAAGATGATCCTGCGCGCCCGCCACGTCGAGGTGCAGCTTCTGGGCGATACGCATGGCCATCTCTATCATCTTTACGAACGCGACTGCACCGTGCAGCGCCGCAACCAGAAGGTCGTCGAGCGCGCCCCTGCCCCCTATCTTTCGCCAGAGCAGCGCGAAGAGGTCTGTGCACTGGCGCTGAAAATCGGTCAGGCTGTGGGCTATCAGAACGCAGGCACCGTTGAATTCCTGATGGATATGGACACCGAGAAGTTCTACTTCATCGAGGTCAATCCGCGCGTGCAGGTGGAACATACCGTCACCGAAGAGGTGACCGGCATCGACATCGTGCAAAGCCAGATCCGCATCGCGGAAGGCGCCACTCTGGCCGAAGCGACCGGTGTCGCCAGTCAGGCGGATGTGCATCTTCTGGGTCATGCGATGCAATGCCGCGTGACCACCGAAGATCCGCAGAACAACTTCATCCCCGATTATGGCCGCATTCAGGCCTATCGCTCGGCCACGGGTAATGGCATCCGTCTGGATGGCGGCACCGCCTATGCGGGCGGCGTGATCACCCGATATTATGACAGCCTTCTGGTCAAGGTCACGGCCCGTGCGCCGACACCGGAACAGGCGATCTCGCGCATGGATCGAGCGCTGCGCGAATTCCGCGTGCGCGGGGTGTCGACCAATATCGATTTCGTCATCAACCTGCTCAAGCATCCGACCTTCCTGGATATGAGCTATACGACGAAATTTATCGATACCACGCCGGATCTATTCGACTTCAAGACCCGCGCGGACCGCGGCACGAAGATCCTGAACTACATCGCCGATATCACCGTGAACGGGCATCCGGAAACGACAGGTCGTGCCAAGCCTGCGGCCGATGCCAAACCGCCTGTCCTGCCCGATCTCGGCGGCACGGTGAAACCCGGCACGCGCAACCTGCTGGAAGAAAAAGGCCCGCAGGCCGTAGCTGACTGGATGAAGGCGCAGACGAAGCTGCTGCTGACCGACACCACCATGCGCGACGGCCACCAGTCGCTGCTGGCGACGCGGATGCGGTCGATCGATATGATCAAGGCCGCACCGGTCTATGCGGCCAATCTGGGCGATCTCTTCTCGGTCGAGTGCTGGGGCGGTGCGACCTTCGATGTGGCTTACCGCTTCTTGCAGGAATGCCCGTGGCAGCGGCTACGTGACATTCGCGCGGCGATGCCCAATGTGATGACGCAGATGCTGCTGCGCGCCTCGAATGGTGTGGGCTATACCAACTACCCCGATAATGTGGTGCAGTTCTTCGTGAAACAGGCCGCGACCTCGGGCGTAGATGTGTTCCGCGTCTTCGACAGCCTCAACTGGGTCGAGAATATGCGCGTCGCGATGGATGCGGTGATCGAGGCGAATAAGGTCTGCGAAGGCACGATCTGCTATACCGGCGATCTTCTGGATCCGGCGCGGTCGAAATACGACCTGAAATACTATGTCGGCATGGCGAAAGAGCTTGAGGCCGCAGGCGCCCATGTTCTGGGCCTGAAGGATATGGCGGGGCTTCTGAAGCCCACTCAGGCCGGAATGCTGGTGCGCGCCTTGAAGGAAGAGGTCGGCCTGCCGATCCATTTCCACACGCATGACACCTCGGGCGTGGCGGGGGCGACCATTCTGGCAGCCGCCGAAGCCGGTGTGGATGCGGTCGATGCGGCGATGGATGCGTTTTCGGGCGGCACCTCGCAACCCTGCCTTGGCTCGATCGTCGAGGCTCTGCGCCATACCCCGCGCGACACGGGACTGGATATCGGAACCATCCGCCGCATGTCGAACTATTGGGAGGCCGTGCGCGGCCAGTATGCGGCCTTTGAATCGGGCATGCAGGCCCCTGCATCGGAGGTCTATCTGCATGAGATGCCCGGCGGGCAGTTCACCAACCTCAAGGCTCAGGCCCGCTCGCTCGGGCTGGAAGAGCGCTGGCACGAGGTGGCGCAGGCCTATGCCGATGCCAACCAGATCTTCGGCGATATCGTCAAAGTGACCCCTTCATCCAAGGTTGTGGGCGATATGGCGCTGATGATGGTGGCACAGAGGCTGACCAAGACCGATGTGCTCGACCCCAAACGCGAGATGTCCTTCCCCGATTCGGTGGTGGATATGCTGCGCGGCAATCTGGGCCAACCGCCCGGAGGCTGGCCGGAAGCGATCTCGAAGAAGGTGCTGAAAGACGAGCGCCCCTCGACCGAACGTCCCGGCCTGCACCTGCCTGCCGTTGATCTGGAAGAGACCCGTGCGAAACTTTCGGCAGAACTGGACGGGGCCGAGATCGATAACGAGGATCTCGCCGCCTATCTCATGTATCCGAAGGTCTTCACCGATTATGCCCGCCGCCACGAGACCTATGGTCCGGTGCGTGCGCTGCCCACGCCGGTGTTTTTCTACGGGATGGAACCTGCCGACGAGATTGCGGTGGAAATCGACCCCGGCAAGACGATGGAAATCCGCTACCAGACGGCCAGCGAGACCGACGAGAAGGGCGATGTGAAGGTCTTCTTCGAACTCAACGGCCAGCCGCGCGCCGTGCGCGTGCCCAATCGCAGCGTCAAGGCCGCAACGAAAGCGGCCCCCAAAGCGGATGCGGGCAACCCCAACCATATCGGTGCGCCGATGCCGGGGGTCGTGGCCTCGATCGCGGTCTCTGTCGGACAGACGGTCAGCCAAGGCGACCTGCTTCTGACCATCGAAGCGATGAAAATGGAGACGGGCCTCTCGGCGGATCGCGACGCGGTGGTGAAGGCGATCCACGTCACCCCCGGCGCGCAGATCGATGCGAAAGATCTTCTGATCGAGCTGGAATAACAAAAAAGGCGCCCACCAGATCCGGTGGGCGCCTTTTTCAGAAGCGGAAGGCTCAGAGCTTATCGAAGAAGCGGTTGACCTCGTGCTTGGCCTCGTCTTTCGTCTTGCCATATTTCTGCTGGATCAGGCCTTCCAGCTTTTCGCGATTGCCATTGGCTTCGGCGATTTCGTCATCGGTCAGCTTGCCCCATTGCGCCTTGACCGAGCCGGTGAGTTCTTTCCATTTGCCTTCGATCATATCGGTATTCATCGCATTTCCTCCATGCAAAGCGCGTCAAGCGCGGTTCACGGTGCTAACCCGCAAGTTGCGCTTGAGTTCCGTCGCCGGTTTCACACCGGCTTTCCCAAATCCACTATTTTCCGAAACTCATCGGCAGGAATGGCTCTGACCGCCCGCTGAACGGCCCCGCCCATTTTCGGACGACCATCAGGTCCCGCAAGCGCAGATTCCAGCGGCTTCCCTCCCAGCAAACGTGGCACTGGTCGGGAAAACATACGCAAACTGTTCGCTTTAATATGCGCAATAAACCGATCCGCTTTTTCGGGATGTGAAACAATATCCCATATCTCCCCCAGCGCGAAATAACCTCTTTGGCCTGCAGATAACGGCTCATAGTAAATAAAACCCTGCCCGACACCTTGCTTCATTGTTTTTAGATAAGTTTTTGGAAAGTCGTAGATTTCCTCAATCCGATCATCATACACAGAATTCGGTTTATGCAACAAAATCAAATTGGCCATTATCGGCTGCTCCCTTTCTTCAGACATAAGGCGAAACCAGCCAACCAATCCTACGTGTCGTTTGCGTGCTCTGCGCAGCTTACAGTGCTCGGCTACGGAGTGAATGGGAAAGATTTTTTGCAATTCCGGATTTTTCCCCTTGCAGGTCCGCGCGCCATCCCTTAAATCGCCCCTCACCGAAACGGTGCGGGCGTAGCTCAGGGGTAGAGCATAACCTTGCCAAGGTTAGGGTCGGGCGTTCGAATCGCCTCGCCCGCTCCAATTCGGTAAAACCCAGCCTCGAAAGAGGTTTTGTCGTGAAGTGCGGGCGTAGCTCAGGGGTAGAGCATAACCTTGCCAAGGTTAGGGTCGGGCGTTCGAATCGCCTCGCCCGCTCCACGACAACACATAGCTCGGTGCGGGCGTAGCTCAGGGGTAGAGCATAACCTTGCCAAGGTTAGGGTCGGGCGTTCGAATCGCCTCGCCCGCTCCAATCAAAAGGCCTCCCTCGCGGGAGGCTTTTTGTTTTTCCCCATATCGCCATCTTCACCCCAGATCCGGAATTGCACTTTGACACTGCCGACACCGCGATGTAATGATCGTTTCACATAATGGAATGATCATTACAGGACGCCCCATGCCCGTTTTTCACCGCTATCTGCCACAGCCCACATTCAAAGCCATAGCCCTCTCCGGCCTCGGCGGCTTTGCGGCCATTGCCGCACTGGCTCTGGGCAGCAATGAAACCAGCCTTTTGCTGCTGATGGCCCCGTTCGGGGCAAGCTGCGTGCTACTTTTCGCCGCGCCATCGGCCCCGCTCTCGCAGCCGATGAACGTGATCGGCGGCCATCTCGTCGCCAGCCTGACCGGCCTGTGCCTGCGGCTGGCGCTGCCCGAAAGCTGGTGGGCGCTGGCGCTTGCAGTCGGGCTGGCCATCGCGCTTATGGTCGCCTTGCGGGTCACCCACCCGCCCGCAGGGGCCGACCCGCTGATCGTCTTTGCCACCGATCCGGGCTTCATGTTCCTGCTCACGCCAGTGTTGCTGGGGGCGGTCAGCCTTGTGGGGATTGCGATCGTCTTCCACAAACTGCAGGGCGTCGCCTACCCCACCCCCCTCCCGCAACGGAAGAGCTGAGCGATGCCCGACAAGCCAGACCTCATCCGCCAGCTTGCCGAACTGTTCCGGACCTATGGCTACGAGGGGGCCAGCATCGGCATCATTGTAGACAAGACCGGCGCGGGGCGCAGCTCGCTGTACCATTTCTTCCCTGGCGGCAAAGCGGATATGGCCCGTGCGGTTCTGGCCGATATCGACCAGTGGTTCGAGGCACATATCTTTACCCCGCTGCGGCATGACCCGCCGGAGACTGCGATTGCGCATATGTTCCATGCGGTGACGCGCTATTTCCATGACGGCCAGAGGATCTGCCTTGTGGGGGCTTTCGCGCTGGACCAGACCCGCGACCAGTTCGCCGCCCAAGTGCGGGGCTATTTCCGCGACTGGCAGGCGGCCCTTGCCCAATGTCTGGAACGCAGCGGCCTCTCTCCCGAAACAGCGCAGACGCGTGCCATACAGATGCTGGCGGCGATACAGGGCGGCATCGTTCTGGCCCGCGCCACGGGCGACAATGCCGCATTTACCGCCGCAATCGCGCCTTTTACGCCGTGATCGGCGGCGCTCCCCTTGGCAAGGCCTGATCCCCCGCCCTATAAGGCCCTCAAGACAACAAGGGATAGGCCCATGCGCAAGGCGACCATCACCCGCAAGACCCATGAGACCGCGATCGAGGTCACCCTCGATCTGGACGGCACCGGTGTCTATGACAACCAGACCGGCGTTGGCTTCTTTGACCATATGCTGGACCAGCTCTCGCGGCACTCGCTGATCGATATGACGATCCGCGCAGAGGGCGATTACCATATCGACGATCACCACACGGTCGAGGATGTGGGCATTGCGCTGGGTCAGGCGCTGACACAGGCTTTGGGCAACAAGAAGGGCATCAACCGCTACGGCCATTTCGCGCTGGCGATGGATGATACACAGGTGCGAGCGGCGCTGGATCTTTCGGCGCGGCCCTATCTGGTATGGAACCTGCCCTTCCCGACCGACAAGATCGGCATGTTCGACACCGAGCTGGTGCGCGAGTTCTTCCAAGGCTTCTCGACGCATGGCGGGATCACCCTGCATGTCGATCTGGTGCATGGGATCAACAGCCACCATATTGCCGAGGCCGCCTTCAAAGCGGTAGCCCGCGCCCTGCGTATGGCGGTCGAGACCGACCCGCGCATGGCGACTTCGCTGCCCTCGACCAAAGGGGCGCTGTGATGACCCTGACGGCACTTGTCGATTACGATAGCGGCAACCTGCATTCGGCGCAGAAAGCCTTCGAGCGGATGGCCCACGAGACCAATGCCGGCACGATCGTGGTGACCTCGGACCCAGATGTGGTGGCCAAGGCCGACCGTATCGTGTTGCCGGGCGATGGGGCCTTTCCGTCCTGCCGAGCGGCGCTGGAGCATTTTACGGGGCTTTATGAGGCAATCTCTGAGGGGGTCAGCGCTGGCAAGCCCTTCATGGGGATCTGCATCGGCATGCAGATGCTGGCGACCCGCGGGCTGGAATTCACCGAAACCAAGGGCTTTGGCTGGATTCCGGGTGAGGTGGTGAAGATTACCCCTGCGGATAGCGCGCTGAAGGTGCCGCATATGGGCTGGAACGATCTGGTGATCGACCATGCGCATCCGGTCTTCGAGGGCGTCAAGACGGGCGATCACGCCTATTTCGTCCATAGCTACCATTTCCGCGTGGCGGATCCGGCGCACCGGCTGGCCCATGTGGATTACGCAGGCGATGTGACCGCCATTGTGGGGCGCGACAATATCATCGGCACCCAGTTCCACCCCGAGAAATCTCAGGCCACTGGCCTGCGCATTATCGCCAATTTCCTCGGCTGGAAGCCGTAAGTACCGGAGACGATCATGATCCTTTATCCCGCCATCGACCTTAAAGACGGCCAATGCGTGCGCCTTCTGCATGGTGACATGGACAAGGCCACCGTCTTTGGTGATGACCCTGCCGCTCAGGCTGCGAAATTCGAGGCCGCTGGCTGCGAATGGGTGCATCTGGTGGACCTCAACGGGGCCTTCGCGGGCGAGCCGGTGAATGCCGCCGCCGTCGAGGCGATTCTGGCGCGTATCAAGGTGCCTGCGCAGCTGGGCGGTGGTATCCGCGATATGGCCACGATCGAGCGCTGGCTGGATAAGGGGCTGAGCCGTGTGATCCTTGGCACTGTCGCAGTGGAAAACCCAGACCTTGTACGCGAGGCGGCGAAGGCGTTTCCGGGCAAGGTGGCCGTGGGGATTGATGCGCGCAATGGCCGCGTGGCCACCAAGGGCTGGGCGGAAGAGACCGATGTGATGGTCACCGATCTGGCAAAATCCTTCGAGGATGCCGGTGTGGCGGCAATCATCTACACCGATATCATGCGTGATGGTGCGATGGGCGGCCCGAATATCGAGGCGACCGAGGCTTTGGCGCGGGCGGTGTCGATTCCGGTGATTGCTTCGGGTGGGGTATCGTCTTTGCCCGATCTGGTGGCGTTGCGCGATACCGGCGTGATTGCCGGGGCGATCTCGGGGCGGGCGATCTATGATGGCGCTCTGGATCTGGGCGCGGCGCTGACCGCGCTGAAGGGCTAAGGGGCTCTGCCCCCTCTTGGGCCTTGCGGCCCAATTCACCCCCGGGATATTTCGGGCAGCTGGAAGCCCGGGGAGCGCGAAAGGAGCGCGAGATATGCTGAAGACGCGGATTATTCCCTGTTTGGACGTGGCGGATGGCCGTGTCGTGAAGGGTGTCAATTTCGTCAATCTGGTGGATGCGGGCGACCCTGTGGAGGCAGCCAAGGCTTATGATGCGGCGGGCGCGGATGAGCTGTGTTTTCTGGACATCCATGCGACCCATGAGAATCGTGGCACCATGTATGATCTGGTGCGCCGCACCGCCGAGCAGTGCTTTATGCCTTTGACCGTGGGGGGCGGCGTGCGCAGCCATGAGGATGTGCGCAAACTGCTTCTGGCGGGGGCGGATAAGGTGTCGTTCAATTCGGCGGCGGTGAATGACCCCGATGTGATTGCGGCTTCGGCCGATCGTTTCGGCAGCCAATGCATCGTCTGTGCGATTGATGCCAAAACCGTCGAGCCCGGGCGTTGGGAGATTTTCACTCATGGCGGGCGTAAATCGACCGGGATTGATGCGGTGGAATTTGCGCGCACTGTGGCGGCGAAGGGCGCGGGGGAGATCCTGCTGACCTCAATGGATCGCGACGGGACACGGGCCGGTTTCAACCTGCCCCTAACGAAGGCGATTTCCGATGCGGTGGATGTGCCGGTGATTGCCTCGGGCGGTGTGGGGAACTTGGACCATCTGGTGGAAGGTGTGACCAAGGGGGGGGCGAGCGCGGTTCTGGCCGCGTCGATCTTCCATTTTGGCGATTATACGATTGGCGAGGCCAAAGAGCATATGGCGCGCGCCGGAATTCCGATGAGGCTGTCATGAATACACTAGAGAAACTTTACGAGACGGTTGCCTCGCGCAAAGGGGCGGACCCTGAAACGTCGTGGACGGCCAAGCTGTTTGCGAAAGGCCCCGAGAAATGCGCCGAGAAATTCGGGGAAGAGGCCGTTGAGGCGATCATCGAAGCGGTGAAGGGGGATTGCGGGCGTCTGACCTCGGAGGCGGCGGATGTGCTTTACCATCTGATGGTGATGCTGGCCGCACGGGATGTCACGCTTGATCAGGTGATGGCCGAGCTGGAACGCCGTGAGGGCATCTCGGGGATTGCCGAAAAAGCCGCACGCCCGAAGTAACGCCCGCCAAACGGCGCTGTGATTTGCCCGCGTAGGGAACCGGATTAAGATTGTTACATGTTCAAATCGCTTCTTGCGGCCCTGTCCGCGCCTGACCCTGATCCGCTGAATACCGAAGATTGCGAGCTTGCGCTGGCCGCACTTCTGGTGCGTCTTGCGCGGGCCGATGAAACCTATAGCGAGGCCGAACGCGAGCGTATCCATCGCGTTCTGATCGGGCGCGGCCTTGATGCAAAGGCCGCCCTCGAATTGCGCCACGCGGCCGAAGACCTGGAAGCACAGGCCCCCGATACCGTGCGCTTTACCCGTGCCTTGAAAGACAAGGTGCCCTATGGCGACCGCTCGGCCATTCTGGAGGCATTGTGGGAAGTGGCGCTGGCCGATGGCGCGCGCGATGCCGATGAGGATGCACTGATCCGGCTGACCTCGAAGCTGCTGGGCATCACCGATGTGGATTCCGCCCTTGCCCGCCAGAGGGTCGAGAAACGCCATGACACCGGCTCTGCACCGCAGCGACCTATCGATTAAAAAATAGGCACGAAATCAACTTAGTCGTAAAATTCAACTAAATACCGTATCCGGGATTGCCTCTTATATGCTCTTTGCTGCAATTTGGTGCAAAGAAGCCGACTTAGAGAAGGTTCCCCGTGACAGTTGACCCCCGCTCAGCCCCGACGGATGCTGTTATTGAAATCCGTAATCTTTATAAGAGCTACGGGCAGCTTGAGGTGCTTCGCGGCGTTTCGATCGAGGCGAAGCGCGGCGAGGTCGTCTCGCTGATCGGCTCGTCCGGTTCCGGAAAATCCACCCTTTTACGCTGCTGCAACCTGCTGGAAGACAGTCAGGGCGGCGAGATCCTGTTCAAGGGCGAAAAGGTTCAGTGGCGCGGCGCGGGAATGAGCCGCCGTCCGGCAGATCGCAAGCAGGTCACGCGGCTGCGCACAAATCTGTCCATGGTGTTCCAGCAATTCAATCTATGGTCGCATATGACCATTCTGCAAAATGTCATGGAAGCGCCGGTGACCGTGCTGGGACGTGACCCGAAAGAGGTCGAGCCGCTGGCGCGCAACTATCTGGCGAAGGTGGGGATCGGGGACAAATGCGATGCATGGCCTGCCCAGCTTTCGGGAGGCCAGCAACAGCGGGCGGCCATCGCGCGGGCGCTGTGTATGCAGCCCGAAGCCCTGCTTCTGGACGAGCCGACCTCGGCGCTTGATCCCGAATTGCAGCAGGAGGTGGTCAAGGTCATCAAGGATCTTGCCAAAGAGCACCGCACGATGATCCTTGTGACCCATGACATGCGATTGGCGCGGGATGTCTCGGACCATGTCGTGTTTCTGCATCAGGGGAAACTTCTGGAAGAAGGTCCGCCCGAAGAGGTCTTCGGTGCGCCGAAATCCGAGCGCCTGCAGCAATTCCTGTCAGCCACCGCACCGGCCTGACACACCGTTCTTCATCCATAAAGACCACAAAAACCTACAGGGGAATCCGATGAAAAAACTTCTTTTGGCCGCGAGTGCCCTGACGCTTTGTGCCAGCGCGGCGCTGGCGCAGGATGTCGTACGTATGGGGACCGAGGGCGCCTACCCTCCCTATAACTACATCGACGATAACGGTCAGGTCGCGGGCTTTGAACGCGAGCTGGGCGACGAGCTTTGCGCCCGTGCCGAACTGACCTGCGAATGGGTCACCAATGATTGGGATTCGATCATCCCGAACCTTCTGTCGGGCAATTACGACACGATCATGGCGGGTATGAATATCACCGAAGAACGTGCCAAGACGATCGACTTCACCGAAAACTACACCCCGCCTGCGGCCTCGAAATATCTGGCCCTTGACGAGACGACCGATCTGAAAGGTGCGATGGTGGCGGCACAGGTCAACACCTTGCAATCGGAATATGTGGCCTCGGCGGGCCAGACCCTGATGGAATTCGCCACGCTGGACGATTCGGTTGCGGCCGTGCGCAATGGCGAGGCAGATGCGGTCTTTGCCGATTATGACGCGCTGAAACCCTTCGCCGAGCAGGGCGATCTGCATTGGGTCGGCAAGGATGTGCAACTGGGCGATGGCGTCGGCATGGGCCTGCGCAAATCGGATACCGCGCTGAAAGCCAAATTCAATACCGCCATCGAGTCGATGAAGAAAGACGGCACCCTGAACGAACTCATCGTCAAGTATTTTGGCGACGACGCACAAACCTATTAAGGACAGGCGGGCGGGCTTGTCCCGCCCCTTATTCCCCAGATGTTCGAAAGCTGCACAGACCCTTCAGCCCTCTCCGGCCTCGGCTGGCTCTTATGCTATCTGACCACCGGCAAGCACCTGCTTTTCTATGCCTCCTTCGGCACGGTTCTGGCGCTTTTGGTGATCACTGCCCCTATCGCTCTGGCTTTCGGCTTCGGCGGGGCCTTGGCGGCGCGTTCGCGGCTGTGGCCCTTGCGGGTTTTCGGCAAAGCCTATACCGCGATGGTTCGCGGCATTCCCGACATCATCTTTTTCCTGTTCGTCCCGATCGCTTTGGATCAGGGGCTGGAATATCTGCGCCACATCACGCTCTGCCCCGACTGGACAGAGCCGGTGCGCCAGAACATGAACTTCCTCGTCTGCCCCGCTGCAAAACTTCCGCCCAATTCCGCCCCCCAGATCGTCCATGAAATCTACGGGTTCATTCTGGCAGTTGTGGCGTTTTCGGTGGTTTTCGGTGCTTTTGCGGCCAATGTGCTGTTCGGAGCGATGAATGCCGTGCCGCGCGCGCAGCTTGAAACCGCCGAAGCCTACGGGCTGACACAGCGCCAGATCACCCGACGCATCCTGATCCCGCAGATGTGGGTCTATGCCATGCCGGGGCTGTCGAATTTGTGGATGATCCTGATCAAGGCCACGCCGCTGCTGTTCCTGCTGGGGGTCGAGGATATCGTCTACTGGGCCCGCGAGCTGGGGGCCACCAAATCCGGCATCTATGATTTCCCGCATCCCGACTGGCGGATCTGGTACTTCCTTGCCCTGCTGGTGTTCTATCTGCTGATGACCAAAGTCTCGGAATGGGTCTTCGACCGGATCAATACGCGGCTCTCGCGCGGGCAGGCCACTCTGGCCGGAGAAAAGATGCGAAAGGCTTCGATATGAGCGATAGCTGCTTCCAGATCATCCATGATTACGGTCTGCGCTCGATCGGGCTTGGCGAAAGAATGCTGCCGCGCACCGATTTAACACTCTGCCACGAATTCACCCTGATCGGCTCGGGGATGCTGTGGAATATCTATTTTGGTGTGCTGGCTCTGGCTCTGGGCTTTCTGTTCGCCACCGCGCTGGCCGTTGGCAAGACCGCCGAACAGGCATGGATCCGCAAACCGGCAGACTGGTTTGTCTTCCTGTTCCGTGGTTCGCCGCTGTTCATCCAGTTCTTTCTGGCCTACGAACTGCTGACCTCGCTGCCCAAAAGCGGCATCGACGTGCTGGGGATCACCATCGAGACCTCGTGGATCACCCGTGCTTGGGCCGGAGCGACCTTGGTGCTGTTTCTCAACACCTCGGCCTATGCCGCCGAGATCTTTTATGGTGCGCTGCGCTCCATTCCCAAGGGAGATCTGGAAGCTGCGGATGCCTATGGGTTCTCGGGGTGGAAGAAATTCCGCAAGATCACATGGCCGACCATGCTGCGTCTGGCTTGGCCGTCCTATACGAACGAAGCGATCTTCCTGTTCCACTCGACGGCGCTGGTCTTCTTTTCCGGCTTCCCCGCCTTCCGGCAACAGGGCGATGCGCTTTATTATGCCAGCTATCTGGCCGACAAGACGTTCAACCCCTTTGTCGCCTACCCGATTGCCGCGTTCTATTTTATCTGCCTGACGCTGACCGTGATCACGATTTTCGGGCTCATCAATCGCCGCCTGAACCGCCATATGCCGGGCGCAGTCGCGAAATTGAAGATTCGGCCCATACTTTTGCGCTAAGGCTCGGAAAAAACCACAATATATAAAACACTGCCGAGCATTGCCCTTCGCGATGTTCGGCAGTTTGCAAAACAAGCCTGCTTAGGGAAAAAACTTAACCTATATTTGCTTAAATTCGCACCAGTCACCGCCGCGTGATGATTAATATATATGCATATTTGTAATAAAATTTGTGGCCTCGGCAGAAGTTTGCACGAATATTTCCCCGATACAGTGGATCGTTGTTTAATATATTTGTGTAACAAGACCGTGCATGTTAGCCAAAACCGGTTATCGGTCCTTTGGACCTACAACAGGGGAAAAAATTAACATGTCGATCAAGACTCTTCTTCGCGCAACCAGCGCAGCCGCTTTCTGTGCGCTTGCCAGCTTCGCGCCCGCCCACGCAAAAGACACGTTCATTCTGGCGCATGCCATGAACACCGAACACGTGTTCCACTCGCTCTCCGAGGAATTCATTGCCGACTTGGGCGATGACATCAATGTCGACTATCATCCCGCCGGTGATCTGGGCGACTGGACCTCGCTGTTCGAGCAAACCATGCAAGGCGTCGTGCCGATGAGCCTGACCTGGGGCGCATCCGAGTTCGATCAGCGCCTCGATCTCAGCTGGCTCGGCTATGTTGTGGACAACTGGGACGACGCGAAGCGCGTCTATGGCCCCGGCTCGGATATGCTTTCGGTCTATAACGACATCCTGCACGATATGGGCCTGCATGCCATCGGCCTGATCCCGACCGATTTCGGGTCTGTGGTCATCCGTAAGGGCGTCAAGGCGCGTCCGGTCAACTTCCCTGCCGATGCGGCAGGCGTGAAGATCCGCGTCCCCGGTGTCGCAATCGCGGTGGACCGCTTCTCCAATCTCGGGTTCTCGGCCGTGCCGATCCCGCTGGCCGAAGTCTACACCGCATTGCAGCTGGGCACCGTTGATGCCCGCGCCTTCTCGACCGCTGTCGAGACCTACAATATGCGCGACGTTCTGGATGCCAACATCCTGACCAACGACTATTTCGAAACCGCCTTCTGGCTGGTGAACGAAGACTGGTGGGATGGCCTGCCCGAAGACGAGCGTAACGAAATTCAGGCGGCTGCCGATAAGGTCATCGACCATGCATGGGTCGAAGCCAAAGCGAAAAGCGACGAATATATCCAGAAATCGGCAGATGCCGGTGTCGAGATTGTTCACCTGAACGACGAACAGATGGCCGCTGCCAAGAAGATCGTTTACGATACCGAATGGCCGGAAATGGAAAAAGTGGTTGGCCCCGAGATCATGGGCAAACTGCGTAAAGCTGCGGGCATCGAGTAATCTCTGCCTGTGTCGTCCCGGCGTTGTCTGACAACGCCGGGTTTCTTTTTCCTGATCCTCCGAAGGCTTTCATGACCCGTTCATCCAAGCAGCATCCGCGCGAACCGGTCGGCGCGGATTCCTATATCTATGTCGCTGAAATCGACCCGACCGAGATCCCCGATCAACTGACAGCCATTCCCGAATGGCAGCCCACAGGCTTCTACAAAGCCGTCCTGTCGGCAGAGAAAGTTCTGGCGGGGATTATCTTTACCGCCTTATTCGTGTTCGGCCTCGCTCTGGCCGGGCTGATGTTCGCGCAGGTGCTTCTGCGCTATGTCTTCCATTCGCCCTTCGTCGGCATTGAAGAGATCGCCCTTCTTTTCGGAGTGTGGACCTATTTTCTGGGCATGGCCTATGTGACCCGCAACGGCGAGCATATCCACGGCGGCATCCTGACGCTGGTGGTCAAGAACCCGCGCGCCATCCAGCTTGTGCGTATCGTGATGACGGTGCTTTCGCTGATCGCTGCGGCGGTTTTCGCCTATTACGCCATCCGCTATGCCATGTTCGAAATCGACAAGAACCGCATGAGCTCCTACATGCGCTGGCCGCGCTGGCTGTGGTCGTCGTCACTGATTTTCGGTTTCGGCGGCATGGTTCTCTATCTGGCCCTGCAATTCGTTAACCAGATCTGCGTCTTCCGCAATCCTGTCCTGTTGGCGGCGAGCCAGTCGAAAGGGTCCGAGCAATGACCATCTTCTTCCTCTCTATGGCGCTTGTCGTCATCCTGCTGCTGGCGGAAATGCCGATTGCGCTGGCCTTCGGGACGGGCGCGCTGATCTTCGGGCTGGCAAGCGGCTCGGATGTATCCTTCCTGCTGCCTTACGCCTATCAGACCACCTCCAGCTTCGCCCTTCTGGCACTGCCGCTCTTTGTTCTGGCGGGGACGCTGATGGCCGAAGGCGGAATCTCCGAACGCCTTCTGAACTTCGTGAACTCGCTTGTCGGGCGCGTCAAAGGCGGCCTCGGGGCCGTGACCGTGATCACCTGCGCCTTGTTTGGCGCGATCTCGGGGTCGTCTTCGGCAGCCATTGCCGCGATCGGCCAGATCATGATCCCGCGCATGGTGCGCGAAGGCTACCCCGCAGGACATGCGACAGCCCTTGTGGCATGTTCTTCGGTGCTGGCGCTGATGATCCCGCCCTCGATCCCGATGATCGTTTTCGCGATCACCGGCGGCCTGTCGGTCGGGGCAGCCTTCCTGTCGACCCTCGTGCCCGGCCTGCTTCTGGCACTGATCTATGTCGTGCTGAACTTCGTCTTCTTGCGGAATGTCGACACGATCAAGGTCGAAGAAAAGCTCGACTTCCAGCAATCGGTGCAGAATATCGGCCGTTCGGGCCTCAAGGCGTTCTGGGCCTTGCTGATGCCGGTTCTGATCCTTGGCGTGATCTATTCGGGGATCGCCACGCCGACCGAAGCTGCCGCCATCGCGCTGGTCTACGCCATTCCGGTGGGCTTCTTCATCTATAAGGGGCTGACGGTGCGCAGCTTCGCCACCTCCTTCGTGCGCTCGGCCATCACCACCGGATCCATCATCTCGGTGCTGTTCTTCCTGTTCATGATGAGCCGCGCGATGATCTTGCAGCAGATCCCGAAAGAAGTGGCCGAGGCCATGCTGTCGCTGTCGGACAACAAGATCGTCATCTTGCTGCTGATCAACGTCGTGCTGCTGTTCATCGGGATGATCGTGGATGACATCTCGGGCTCGGTTCTGGCCGCAATCATCTTCCTGCCGGTCATCAACCATCTGGGCGTGCACCCGATCCACTTTGCCGCCATCGTCGGCACCAATCTGGGTCTGGGCAACGTCTCGCCGCCCTGTGCGCCGATGCTCTATATGGCGGGGGGTGTCTCGAAACTGACGCTTGATAAATATATCAAACCGACGATGAAATTCCTGATCTTCGGGCACCTGCCGATGACCATGATCGTCACCTTCTGCCCCGATCTGTCGCTTTGGCTGCCGCGCCTGTTGATGGGCATCCAGTAAAACTGTCGCCGGATCCGACAAATGAAAACGCCCGAGGAATTCCTCGGGCGTTTTTTCATGCAGCAGACAGATCAGAAGGTTGGCGGCGTACAGGCGCTGATCACCACACAACGTTCCGAGCCGATATTGCGGAAACGATGCGGCTTGGTGCTGGCAAATTTATACCCGTCCCCGACCTGCAGCACCTCGACCTCGCCATCGACTTCCAAAAGCAGCTCTCCCTCGACCACGAACCCCGCTTCCTCGCCCTCATGCGTATAGGGCTCGCCCGTATCGGCGCCGGGCTCATAGGTCTCGTAAAGCATCAGCAGGGAGCTGCCCTGACTATAGCCCAATCGCCGCAGCGTGGCCGCACTGGACAGCGGGTTGATCCCCGCCCCGTCCACCTGCTCGGGGGTGATTTTTTCCAACTCGTTGTGGCGGAACACGAACTTGTCCACCACCGCCGCATCACTCTCGAAGAATTCCGACAATGTCAGATCCAGCGCCTCAAGAATTTTCTTGAGGGACGAGATCGACGGACTGGTCTTATTGCCCTCGATCAACGAGATCATCCCATTGGTAATGCCCGACTTTGTCGCCATTTCCCGCTGTGACATCTTGCGCGCCTTACGAACCGCGCGCAATCTCGCACCCACATCAAATTCCATCGCCTGTCCCGTTTGTCTTTTCACTTCCGGCACATTTTCATAGCAGTGCTTTTGAATTTTGACGAGAAAATCGCGCAATTTCACGCATTTGCAGTGATTTTATTCGGTCAGTGCAAAAATATTAAGCAGCCACTGCAAGATCTATTGGTTTTTACAGGCCAAGTCGCGGCATTTCGATCTTCGGACAGCGATCAGCCACCACGGTTTTGCCCGCCTGTCGTGCCAGAGCTTCGGCCTCCTCGTTGCCGACACCGATCTGCATCCAGACCACCTGCAGATGCGGCAGATGGGCCAAGGCGTCGCGGGTGATGTCCGGCATGGCCTCCGACCGGCGGAAGATATCCACCATATCCACCTCGATCTCCGGCGGGATCGCGGCAAGATCGGCATATACGGTTTCGCCCAAGGCCGTCTGCCCCGCAAGGCCGGGATTGACGGGGATCACCCGATAGCCTTTGGCCTGTAGAAAACGGGCCACCATATGCGACGGCCTGTCGGGATGCGCGGAATAGCCGACCAGGGCGATGGTCTTGGTGGTTGCGAATATCTCGCGTAGCTTGGCATCAGAAACCATCATATCCTCCGGTAACGCCCTGCCCCAGAAAAAAGCGCCCAGACCATAAGGCCGGGCGCGAGTGCGGAACGAGGGACAGTGTTCGAAGCGCAGTGGTTCCGATACTGCGCCTCCTGTCATTCAAGTTAGAAAGCATCCGGACAATTAAAAGGCCACAATCTTGAAATCGCGCGCATGTGAACGACGGAAGCTTATTTTTCCTCGAATGTGGCGCTTGGGTCACGCCTTGGTGGTGCCGCGATTCTGGGCCGCATAAAGCGCCACGGCGGCCGCGTTCGACACGTTGAGCGACCCGAAATCTGCCGCAAACGGGATTTTCACCAGATGATCGCACAGCTCGCGCGTGCGCTCGCGCAGCCCCGGCCCTTCGGCGCCCATCACCAGAGCAATCGGCAGATCGGGCGATTTTGCCAGACCTTCGGCCAAAGTCATCTCGGCCTCGCCCGCCAGACCATAGACAACATAGCCAATCTTCTGCAGCTCTTCGATCGCATCGCCCAGATTCTTCACCCGCAGATAGGGCTGGCGCTCCAGCGCCCCCGAGGCGGTTTTCGCCAGAGCCCCTGTCTCGGGGGCCGAATGGCGATGCGGTGCCACCACGGCACGCGCCCCGAATACCTCGGCAGAGCGCAAGATCGCCCCCACATTATGCGGGTCGGTGACACGGTCCAGCAGGACCACCACCGGCGATGCCTGCCCCGGCTCGCACAAATCCGTCACCTTACCCCAATCAAGCGGCTTCACTTCCAAAGCCGCCCCCTGATGGACCGAATCCTCGGCAATGGGCACATCTTTCGCAAAGCGGCGCACATCGACGATTTCCGGCTCCATACCGGATTGCGCGATCGCCTCGGCCAGTTTGTCAGCCGCATTCTTCGACAGGACAAGGCGCAGACGGGTGCGATCAGGGTTTACAAGCGCATCCCGCACCGCATGCAGACCGAACAACCAGACGGTTTCGGCTGCCGCTGCGCGTTTGGAGCGTTCTTTATCGATAACCCAAGCCGGCTTTTTCATCGGATTCCCCTTATATACTTGATCTTCTTCCTGCGCATTTGCGCGACGATTGGCAAGCCCGAGAAAGAGTTGCAAGAAAAATGAAAAAAGGCGCTTGACGCTCCCGATCACTGTCCGTAAAAGCCCCCTCACAGCGTCGGGTGACGTGCTGCAAGGTGCGGCAGCGGACTGTAACTCCGCCGGGGAGACCCATGCCTGGTTCGATTCCAGGGTCACCCACCACTACCCTCCAAGGGTTTGGTGAGACGCTGTAAGCTCCTGAAAATCCGCGAAATATTCGAAAGACATTCTGGCATTATCCGTGCTAGTCTGACTCGTATTATAAATATTCCATAATTCCGGAGCGCCTTTGCATGTCGATGCCAAAGACCCAGAAAGACTTCATCGTATTCTGCGTCGCGCAGCAGGGGCGGCTGGAACATGAGGCCGTGATTTTCGTGCGCTCGTTCCGGGCCTGCAATCCCGATTTCAAGGGGCGGCTCATCGTGGCCGAGCCGACAGGCGCGCGCTGGTCGCAGCCAACGGCCATCTCTGCCGAAACCCGCGCCCTGCTGGAGGCCGAAGGCGCCGAGATCATCAGCTTCGAGAACCGGCATTTCGGCGAGAGCTACCCCTATGGCAACAAGATCGAGGCCCTGCTGGCACTCCCCCCAGAGCCCTTTCTTTTTTTCGACACCGATACCGTCTTTACGGGGCCGCTCAGCGATCTGGCGATCGATTTCGACTATCCCACGGCCTCCATGCGCCGCGAAGGCACATGGCCCGAGCCTCCGCTGTACGGGCCGGGCTACCATGACATCTGGAAGTGCCTCTATGACCGCTTCGAGATCCCCTTCGAGCCGACACTCGACCTCGGACAGCCGGAAGAATACTGGGAGCGGTTCCTCTATTTCAATGCGGGCTGGTTTCTGGGGGCGGATGCGCAGGAATTCGGCACGCGCTTTCTGCGCTATGCCCTGTCGATCCGCGACAATACCCCTGACGAGCTGGCCTGCCAGTCGCTTGACCCGTGGCTGGACCAGATTGCCCTGCCGCTTGTGATCGCCTCCTTGGGAGGTGGCCGCCCCGGACCGGAACTGGCAGGCCTCGACAGCCTGACATCCTGCCATTACCGCACGCTGCCTCTGCTCTATGCCCGCGAAAGCGATGCCGCGATCGCGATGGTCGAAGAGGTCTGCACACCGAACAAGGTGAAAAAAATTCTGAAAGCCTATGAGCCGATCAAGAAGCTCGTGCTGCAAGGCAAGGGCAAGAAGATCCGCGCGCTCTTCGACCAGAACGACCTGCCCCGCCGCGAAAAAGTGATCCGTAACGCGATCAAGCGCGAGGGCCTGTGGCTGCGCTAAATCCTAGCGGGAAAAGTGCCGCGCGCCCTGCCAGACTTGGCTGCTCCAACCGGCAGCGCCTCGCCGATATGGCGATCAATTTCTTCGTTGTCAGTGGTTCGCCGCTTTTCTTGAAGGCCGTTCTCGGCTACCAGTAACAAAACACCAAAACGGTGCTTACAGGCACCGATGAGACGCACCGAGCTAGACCATGAAACCTCAATTCGCCCTGAATTTCTCGGCAGAGAATGTCAGTCTCCTTGAACGCCATCAATATGGCTGGTCAGAGCATGGTCAGGTATCGATTGGTGACGCCGAAACGCTGGAAAGCGAGATGTCGAAGCTGCGCGCCAAAGCGGTCCAGCTGGGCGGCCAGGGCTTCACCACCAAGCTTGCGATTCCCGCGACGCAGATCCTCTATACGGCGGTGCATGCGCCCGGCCCCACCATTGCCGAGCGCCGCCGCCAGATCGAAGCCGCGCTGATCGACATGACGCCTTATCCGGTCAGCGATCTGGTATTTGACTGGTCCGGCCCCGGAAAGACCGTGCATGTGGCCGTGATCGCCCGCGACACGCTGCGCGAGGCGGAGGATTTTGCCGAAACTCACGGGATGCGCCCCGTGTCTTTCGTAGCGATCCCCAAGGGCGAGGAATTTGTTGGCGAGCCGTGGTTCGGCATGACAACATTCGCGCCGGACTATCTGGCACAGGGCGAACATGTGCAGCCCGATACCGATGCGATGGTGATCTGCACCCCCGAAGACGGGGCGGCCGCCTTTGCCGCCGCAGCCGCGCGCGCGGCGCAGAATGACCAGCTTATGGCCGAACAAGCGGCCCGCGAAGCCGAAGAAGCGGCCTATACCCCTGCGGATATCCCCCCCTCACAAGACCCTGCGCCGCAACCGACAGAGCCGGAACAGCCAGAGCCGGAGCTGCCCACGCCAGATCTGCCAGAGCCGGACCTGCCCGCGCCCGAGCTTCCTCCGGCAGAGGACCTGCCCGCACCGGACTATCCGCCACAGGAGCTGCCACAGCCCGCGCCACCACAGCCCGAGCTGCCGGTTCCTCCAGCCGAACCGGAGAGCCCTGCCCCATCCGAATTCACCACGCCCGCCGCGCCGCAATGGCAAGACGCCCCCGAAGACAGCCCTCCTCCACCGTCGCTGGCAGAGGAGCTGGCCGAATATGGTCAGGAGCCGGTAGACGAGCCTTGGCAGGACCGTCAGTGGGACGATAGCGATTTCGGCACCGAATCCGGCCCCTATGCCGAGGACGAGGACGGTTTCGCGCAGACGCCCTCGATGTCCGCACCCGCCGCACCGCAAAACCAGTGGCATCATAACGGCTCGGACCGCATCTCGATTCCGGAAAGCGACCTTGACCGCCTGCGGGCGGAATTCGGTGTGGATCGTCCGGAAGAGCTGCCGGGCAGCGAAGCCCCACTTTCCGCGCATATGTCCGAAGGCACGGCGGCAGGTGCAGGCCCGACCCGCAAGCTCTCAGGGGCGCGCCGTGATATGCCGGTCTCGGGACAGGCCGCCGGCCCCGCCCTTTATGCCGAACGCGAAACGGCAGAGCCCCGCCATAGTGCAGCCGATCTTGTGGCGCAGTCAGAGCATCGCGACAGCCGCGCCGCAGGGCGCAAGGACAAACCGGCCCGCAAAGAGGGCGCGCTGCGCAAGCCCGTGGCCGATCCGGCGTTCGACACGCCCGCAGTGTCGCGCCGACCTCTGGCCGAGGATTCCCCGCCCCTCTCGGGGGCACGCGACGGGCGCGACAGGATCTCGATCACCGCGCGTGTCGGCACCACGCCCCCCTCCGCCGAGGACGAAACCGACGCGCCGACGCGCGATCTGGGTGACACCATCGGCGGCAAGCCCCGCTATCTGGGCCTTATCCTGACGGGTGCGTTGATCCTTGTTCTGGCCATTATCGCCATGCTGATGGGCGGAGAAGACACGACCGACCCCGCGCAGACCGATGTCAGCGCCACCGAACAGCAGGCGCTATCACCGACGGCGCTTGCGCAAGCCGGCTCGGAACAAACCTCCACAGCCGAGAACACGCCCGCACAAGGCGTTCCGGCGGTACAGCCCCAAACGGCCCCGACCGGCACGGGGCAAGAGGCTGCCGCTCAGGCCTTGACGGGGCATGTCGACACGCTCAGCACGCCGCCCAAACGCGACCCCGAGCCAACAGCCCCCGCTGCGCCGCCGCCCTATAACCAGCTTGCCCGCGTGCAGGCAGATGGCACGGTCACGCCGACCCCCGAAGGGGTGCTGATGCCCGGAAAATTCATGCTGGTGGCAGGCAAGCCGGACCGCCTGCCGCGCGCCCGTCCGGAGGATGTCAAATTCGCCTATAGCGAGGCGACCGGCAAACCGATGCCCTATCAGGCACCGGCTCTCAAAGGCAAAACACCGAAAGCCCGTCCCGCTGCGGTCGAGAAAGCCGCGCAAGCGGCGCAGGACAAACCGGCTCCCGCTGCTGCGCCCGAAGCCACCGCGGCGCCGGTTGCGGACACCAAGACCGCCCCCCCGACCCCCACGACCCCCGATGCGAAACCGCTTGCCAAGCCCGAGCAGGCAAAGGAGCAGACAAAGGCCGAGGCATCGCAAGACGCCAAAGCTGCCGAAGAGGCCCCTGTCGAACAGGCGCGCGCAGTGGTCAATGATCCGCGCCTGTCCAGCGCCTCGCCGCTCAGGGCGCGCCCTGCGGCTGTGGCCGATGCCGCCAAGGCCGAGGCCGACCGTCGCGCCGCCGAAGAAAAAGCCGCGCAGGACGCGCAAGCTGCGATGGCATCGGCCACCGATCAGGCGGTCACCGTCTCGCGCCGACCGATGGGACGCCCGCAGAATTTCTCGAATGCGGTGCAATCCGCTTTGGCCGCCGCTATGGCCAACCGGCCTGCCGAAGCCGCCCCTGCCCCGAAAGCGTCCGCAGCTCCCAAGGCCGCCCCCAAACCCGCCCCCGTGCAGACCGCGCGCTCGGCCCCGACTGCGCCTGAAGCGGATGACGAGCCCGAGGCGAAAGCCGCGCCCAACATGCCCACGGCCGCCTCTGTCGCCAAAGCGGCAACGGATGATAATGCGATTCGTCTCAATCAGGTGAACCTGATCGGCGTCTATGGCAGCCAGAGCAACCGCCGTGCCCTGTTGCGGATGCCCAACGGGCGGTTTGTGAAAGTGCAGATCGGGGATCGCTTCGATGACGGTCAGGTCACAGCCATTAATGACAAGTCGCTGACCTACCAGAAAGGCTCGAAAGCGTACCGGATCAACCTGATCGACGGCTGATCCTTGCCCATCGCTTGGGCGTGAGCAGGTATTGCGACGCATTACACGGAAAATCCAGTTTTTCCGGACCGCTATCTGGACTAGCCTTGCAAAAACCCTGCGGGACTTGCGCGCCGCACGGTGACGGGCGGTGCGTGGCACCCTGAATTGAAAGACGTGATCGGACTATGGAAGCTTTTCTGCTTCAGGCAACGCTCTATTTGCTGGCAATGATCATCGCCGTGCCGCTGGCCACCCGTGCCAAGCTTGGATCGGTGCTTGGCTATCTGATCGCGGGGCTGATGATCGGCCCCGTTCTCGGGCTCACCGGCTCGGAAATGGATGACCTGCAGCACTTCGCCGAATTCGGTGTGGTGATGATGCTGTTCCTGATCGGACTGGAACTGGAACCGCGCGCTCTTTGGGCCATGCGGGACAAGCTGGTCGGCCTTGGCGGTTTGCAGGTGGTGATCACGCTTGTCGTGGTCACGCTGTTCGCGATGATCTTGGGACAGCCGCTCTCGATTGCGCTCGCGCTGGGGATGATTTTCTCGCTCAGTTCGACGGCGATCGTCTTGCAAACCCTGAACGAGCGCAAGCTGATGCAGACGCAGGGCGGACGATCGACATTTGCGGTGCTGTTAACGCAGGATATCGCGGTCATCCCAATGCTGGCCATCCTGCCCCTGCTGGCACAACCGGGTGCACGGGCGCTTGCCAAGGCCGAGGCGCAAGCCCATAACCCCGTCTCCACCTTCATCGCCACCCTGCCCGGCTGGGGTGTGACGCTGTTGACGCTGGCTGCCGTGGGTTTTGTCGTGCTGGCGGGGCATTATCTTGTCCGCCCGATTTTCCGCTTTGTGCAAAGCACCCGCCTGCCGGAAATGAACACGGCCACTGCGCTTCTGATCGTGGTCGGCATCGCGACGCTGATGAATATGGTGGGGCTTTCCCCCGCTTTGGGGACCTTCCTTGCGGGGGTAGTTCTGGCCGATAGCGAATTCCGCCACGAGCTGGAAGCCTCGATCGAGCCGTTCAAGGGCTTGCTGATGGGGCTGTTCTTCATCACTGTCGGGGCCGGAATCAACTTTGCCGTCTTCCTCAGCGCCCCGCTACAGATTACCGGCATGGTGGTCGGCATTGTCGCCATCAAGATCGCAGTGCTTTACGGGCTGGCCCATCTGTTCAAAATGCAGGGGCGCGACCACTCGCTTTTCACGCTGGGTCTGGCGCAAGCGGGGGAATTCGGCTTTGTGCTGGTGTCCTTCGCTGTCGGACAGCGGATTTTCCCCACGGCGCTGGCCGAAAAAGTGCTGCTGGTCATCGCGCTGTCAATGCTGATCACGCCGCTACTGTTCATCCTACAGGGCGTCCTTGCCTCGCGCCAGCGCGAAGAGACCCCGAAGCCCGACGAGATCGACGAGCAGCAGCCCATCATCATTGCGGGGATCGGGCGGTTTGGTCAGGTGGTGAACCAGCTTGTCACCATGTCGGGCTTCCGGACCACCATGCTGGATAATGACCTGAAGATGATCCAGCTGATGCGTGCTTTCGGCTACAAAGGCTATTTCGGCGACCCGACCCGCCCCGAGCTTCTGGCCGCTGCAGGGATCATGAAAGCGCAGGTGCTGGTGGCCGCCCTTGATGACAAGGATGCCGTGACCCGTCTGGTGACCTATGCGCGCAAGCTGCGGCCAGATCTGCATATCGTCGCCCGTGCCCGCGACCGTGTCCATGTCTACGAACTTTACAAGGCCGGTGCCAATGACATCGTCCGCGAGATGTATGACAGCTCGCTGCGGGTGGGCCGCTACGTGCTGGAAAATGTGGGACTGTCCGAATATGAGGCGGCCGAGCTGGAACGGATCTTCTTCAAGATGGATCGCGCGATGGTCCGCGAGCTGGCCGAGGTCTGGAAACCCGGTGTGCCGATCGAGCAGAACCTTGAATATATCGCGCGCACCAAAGAGCTGAATGCGGGTCTGCAGGCCGCGATCGCGCAGCGCTTTGCCATGCGGGGCGATACCGCCCCCCCGCCGCAGGTCGATACCGACCGTCCGGCAAGTGTCGGCGAACTGGATCAATCATAGCGCGGCCCGCATATCGGCTGGGCCTGTTCGCCGCGCCTCTTAGGCACGCGCCTTGCACAAAGCGGGAGACATGCGACCATGAGGTTTTGCCCGAGGATGCGTCATCGCATGGGGCCGCCAAAACAGCCAGAGCCCGAAAACCGGCCTACCCAAAAATAAAAACGGGCCCAAAAGCAAAAGCGGGCCCCGAAGGACCCGCCCTGTTCTCATGATTGATCGCCCGATCAGGCCGCAGCGCGGCTATCGAGCACCTCGTCGACTTTCTTCGCGGCACCGGCCTCGTCGGTGCCCGAAACGGCTGCGATTTCGCGGGTCAGGCGCTCGAGGGCCGCTTCGTAAAGCTGACGCTCGGAATAGGATTGCTCGCGCTGGTCATCGGCACGGTGCAGGTCGCGCACGACTTCGGCGATGGACAGCAGATCACCCGAGTTGATCTTCTGTTCGTATTCCTGCGCCCGACGCGACCACATGGCACGTTTCACCTTGGCCTTGCCCTTGAGAGTGTTGAGCGCACGCGCCACCTCATCTGCAGATGCCAGACCGCGCAGACCTGCTTCGGTCGCTTTTGCGGTGGGAACGCGAAGGGTCATCTTGTCTTTTTCGAAGGAGATGACAAAAAGTTCAAGCTTCAGGCCGGCAATCTCTTGTTCCTCAATCGACATGATCTTGCCGACACCATGAGCGGGATACACAACGTAATCGTCAGGGCGGAATTCCGATTTTTTGGTCTTGGTCATTCAGTCGCTTCCTTGCAGCCAATCCGTTTGGCCCTTACAAACAGAGCAAAAGACACCCTCGGCTGCCGAAGCGCCGTTGAGGTGCCGTAGGTCTGTGAGATCACTGATACGGTGAGCAGTCCGTAGCAGGTAGGTCCGGATCTATTGTGCCAAGAGCATACCATAAAATTGGGCCTCAGGAAAGCACGGCGTCACAGCCGCACAGCTCAAGATTAATAAAACCTTTAGTTAACCGGCACTCTGCAACAGCCCCGCCAACAGAAAAATGCCAAAGACGCGACAAGGCATCTTTGGCATTTTCAGGAATTCCTGAACAACTCTAAAGAGTTATTGATCGCCCTCACCCGGCGCTTCGCTGAAATATTTCTCCAGCTTGCCGGTTTCACCGTCATATTTCTCGTGATCGGGCATCGGATCTTTTTTCTGCGTCAGAACCGGCCAGAGTTCCGAATACTTACGGTTCATCTCGACCCAGTCTTCCATCCCCGGTTCCGTATCGGGGCGAATCGCATCTGCGGGGCATTCAGGCTCGCAAACGCCGCAGTCGATGCATTCGTCGGGGTGGATCACCAGCGTGTTCTCGCCCTCGTAGAAACAATCCACCGGGCACACCTCGACGCAATCCGTGTATTTGCAGTTGATGCAGTTGTCGGTAACGACATAGGTCATGGCACGAATCCGGTCATAATTGGATGTTGAGGCTTCGTAGCCTCAAGACGCCCGTGATGCAAGACAGCCGCGCAGCATAAGACGGGCCTTGCGCAAAAGCGACACGGATCAGACGGGCTGTTCTACATCATCGGGGTCGGGCGAAACGCCTGTTTCGTCAAGGTCGCGATACAAAAGACGCGCCTCCGGTGCCGGTCCGCGCCGCTCGCCGCAGGCAAGCACTTCCAGCACCTTCACCCCGCCCTGCATGGAAAGGGTCAGAATATCGCCCGGGCCGATGGACCGCCCGGGCTTGGTGATTTTCTGGCCATTGATCCGCAGCTTTCCACCCGACACAAGACTGACGGCAAGCGTGCGGGTTTTTACAAACCGTGCCTGCCACAGCCATTTGTCGATGCGGATCTGCGGACCCCCGGCCATCGGACCTATTTCTTGTCCTTGAGCTGGGCGAGGATCGCGAAGGGGCTATCGGGATCCATGGGCTTTTCTTTCTTCGGCGGACGCGCCTCGAATTTCTGGCCACCCTTGGGGCCGCCTTTGCCCTTATTGCCCGGCTTGCCACCGCGACGCTGTTCGCCCTCGTTGCGGCGATTGCCCTCGGGACGGCGCTTGCCACCCTGATTGCCACGGCCCTGACCTTCGCCCGCCTCGCGACGCGGACCACGGTTGCGCGCACGCGGCACCCATTTGAAGGTGTAGAAGACCTCCATCTCGGGGCCTTCGGCAGCGGCTGCCTCGGCCTCTTCGGCCACAACGCTCTGCTCTTCGGGGATCGGGTTCGAGGCTTCGCCTTCAGCCTTCGGCGCGGGGACCGCGACAGGCTTGGCTTTCTCGCGCTCGCCCTTCTCGGCCTCATAGCCCAGACCCTGCATCAGATCGGCAAATTGCTCGAGCGTCATGCCGGTGATCGACAGCATATCGGGGTTGGCTTCAAAGCCCCCACGGCTGTCCTGGCTGCGCAGCAGATCGGCCAGACGTTCCAGCATGTCGATGCGGATTGCGCGGCTGCCTGCGGGGCGATAGCCCGCGCGGATATAGGCGGTACGGTCGACCGTTTCGACGTTCGGGATGGTCACCAGACCCGGAGGCGGGCTTTCGGGGAAGTCATCGAGACCGTCGTAAAGCGAGGCCAGAACCAGACGCAGACGGGTCGGCGCGGGCTTCAGCAGTTGGGTCTGGAAGATGGTATATTGGCCAAAACGCACACCATGCTTGCGCAGAAGGCCGCGCGATTCCTGATCCAGATCCTTGACCTCATTGGCCACATCCTCGCGCGGGACGATGCCCATGCCTTCCACCAGACGGAAGGCAAAACCGCGTGCCAGCCCCGTCACGCCCTCATCGCGCGACATCGCCAGAAGCGGCTCGAAGAGGGCTGCAACCTTACGGTCGATGAAATGCTGCAAGCGGCGCGTGACCTTCTCGGCCACATCCGCGCCCGCCTCGTCATCGACGAAAGCCTGCACGGAGGGTTTGAGCGGATCATCGCCCTTCACCAGCTTGCCGACAGCCGTCGTGCCCCACATCAGACCACCCTGTTCGGTGAAATCCATCTCTGTGTCGGGGGCATTATAGAACCGATCCGCCCGCAGGCTGAATTCGGGCTTGAGCGCCTCATAGGCCGCACGGGCCAGCATTTTCGCCTCGTCGGGGCTGGACGTACCGTCCTGCTGGAAGCGGAATCCATCCAGACGGCCAGCGAATTCGCCTTCAACCGTCACTTCACCCTTGTCGTTCACCTCGGCCACGAGGGTCTCCTTCTGCTTGAGCCGCCGCAACAACACACTCGTGCGCCGGTCCACAAATCGTTGGGTCAGCGCGCTATGCAACGCATCTGACAATCTGTCTTCTACAGCGCGAGTCTCCTCACGCCAATGCATTTCGTCTTCTACCCAGCCTTTGCGCTGAGCGACATAGGTCCATGTGCGGATAAACGCCAATCGGCGCGAAATGGCATCAATATCGCCATGCACCCGATCAATTCTCTCGACCTGACGCGCCAGCCAATCGCCGGGCACACCTTTTCCGGTCTGCAAGAACTCGAAAATCCGCGCCAGCAGGGTCGCATGTTCCATTTCAGAAATCGAGCGGAAATCCGGAATGCGGCACACATCCCACAACAGCCGCACATCTTTTGGGCTGGAGAGGCGGTCGATCACCTCGGGCATCGCGGTCAGAGCCTTCAGCGCACGCAGATCATCGGCCTCGCGCCCCCGCGTCAGACGTTCATGCTGGGGCTGCATCTCGAGCGAGGCGATCAGCCGTTCGGTCGTGCCGAACTCCAGTTTCGAATTACGCCATTGCAAACGGTCCAGCGGCGCGAAACGGTGGTTTTCCACGGCCTCGACAACGCCCTCCTCGAAAGGCCGCGCCTCGCCGGTCACGCCAAAGGTGCCATCCGTCTTATAGCGCCCTGCCCGCCCTGCGATCTGGCCGATCTCATAGGGAAACAGCGACCGCATCCGGCGGCCATCGAATTTCACCGTCGAGGAAAAGGCCACATGGTCGATATCAAGGTTCAACCCCATGCCGATCGCATCGGTCGCCACCAGATAATCCACATCGCCATTCTGATACATGGCGACCTGCGCGTTGCGGGTACGCGGGCTGAGCGCCCCCATCACCACGGCACAGCCGCCCTTCTGACGGCGCAGAAGTTCGGCAATGGCATAGACGTTATCCACCGAGAACCCGACGATGGCCGAGCGCGGCGGCATCCGCGAGGTCTTTTTTGATCCCGAATAACTCAGGCTGGAAAACCGCTCGCGGCGGGTGAATTGCACCCGATCCACCAGCGCGGCAATCGCGCCCTTCATGGTCTCGGAGCCCAAGAGCAGCGTCTCGTGCAGGCCGCGCGCATTCAGCAGACGGTCGGTAAAGACATGGCCGCGCTCGGGGTCGCCACAAAGCTGGATCTCGTCCAGTGCCAGAAAATCCACGCCCATATTATCGGGCATCGCCTCGGTGGTGCAGACCCAATATTGCGTGCGCTCGGGGACGATGCGTTCCTCGCCCGTCACCAAAGCCACCACGGAAGGCCCGCGCATCGCCACGATCCGGTCATAGACCTCGCGCGCCAGAAGACGCAGCGGCAGGCCGATCATGCCCGTCCGATGCCCCAGCATCCGTTCGATGGCGTAATGCGTTTTGCCGGTATTGGTCGGCCCAAGGACCGCTGTCACTCGTCCAGACATGGTTCCTTTCGTGCCCGTGGCAGGCTAGAGCGCCTTGCCACCAAGCTCCTTTTCAAGCCGGTCAATCGCGTCTTTCACATCCTCCTGATGCGGATTCAAGCCGAAAGACGCCTGATAGGCTTTCAGCGCGCGCTTATTGTCTCCGGTTTCCTCGAGGATCGTTCCGATGCCTGCCAACGCCACCCAATGGCGCGGCTCCAGACGCAGGGTCTGCGCCAGATCTGCAATCGCGGGGCCATAAAGCCCTGCCGAATAATAGGCCTGCGCCCGCGCATTCCACCCCGCCGCAAAGTCGGGATCATGATCGACAAGCGCCGTCAGATGCTCGATGGCGGCCTCGCTATCGCCTGCATCCAGCGCATCCTCCCCACGCTTGAGCAAAAGATCCATCGCTGCAGACCCCGAACGCGACCATGCCCTTTCGATATCCGATTGCGCCCGCGCCCATGCCGCATTGTCGGGATCGGCCAGCTCGCTGAAGGCACTATCCACCCCCGAATCGGCATGCGTGGCCGCAGACTCCGCCCATGCCTTTGGTAAACACAGGCTCATACACAGACAAACGGCACATAGCCGCCGAAAAGAAACGAAAAATTTGTCTGTCCATTGGATCGTGCTCATGGTGAAAGAGTACCTGAAACGAGTTCGAAATCGAGCCCCCTGATATCACTTTTCGGAGCACCCCATGAGCAAAGTTATCGCCGCCGCCGTCGAAGCCCTCGAAAAACGCCTGCCCGAAGGGTTTCCGCAAGTCGCGAAATTCGTGATCCATGACGAAGGCGCCATCATCGCGGACCCGCAAGGCGTGCGCGCAGGCGACGCCGAAACCCCCGCCGATGTCACGCTCAGTGCCTCGCGCGAGACCTTCGAGGGCATGCTGGGGGGCACCGTCAATCCGATGAGCGCCTATATGACCGGCAAGTTGAAACTGGACGGCCCGATGGGGCTGGCCATGCAGTTGGGGCAGGCGCTGGCCAAATGACCCCCGCCCCCTTTTATGCCGACATGGCGCGCGGACCCGATGGCGGTCAGGCGTTCTGGCTGCGCACGGCAGACGGGGTGCGCATCCGCATGGGTATCTGGCCAGCACCGCCCAGCGCCCGTGGCACCGTATTCCTTCTGCCGGGCCGCACCGAATATGTCGAGAAATATGGCCCTGCCGCCGCCGATTTTGCCGCCCGCGGCTTTGCCACGCTGGCGATAGACTGGCGTGGGCAGGGGCTGGCCGACCGTGCGTTGGAAGACCGGATGAAAGGGCATGTCAGCCATTTCGACGCCTTCCAGAGCGACCTTGACGAAGTGATCGAGAACGCAGCCCTGCTCGGCTTGCCGCGCCCCTGGTTTGTGGTCGGCCATTCGATGGGCGGTGCCATCGCGCTGCGCCGGATCATGGATGGCAGCCCTTTTGCGGCCTGTGCCTTTTCCGCCCCGATGTTCGGCCTCAAACTGCCCCCGCCCCTGCATCTGATCCGCAAACCGCTTGCCAAGCTGATCCGGCAGATGCGCCTTACCGGCCTTTTCCCGCCCGGCATGGGGCCGGAATGCTATGTGCTCAAGACCCGTTTCGAGGATAACCTGCTGACCAAAGACCGCGAGATGTGGGCGTTTCTTGTCGATCACGTCACCCGCGTGCCCAAGCTGGCTCTTGGCGGGCCGACATTGGGCTGGGCCGCCGAGAGCGTACTGGAATGCGACCGTCTGGCGATGCGCCCTGCCCCCGATATGCATTGCTACTGCTCGGTGGGCACCGACGAGCGCATCATCGATGTCGCGGCGGTCGATTACCGCATGCGCGGCTGGCGCCGCGGCGTTCTGGACTGGATCGACGGGGCAGAGCACGAGGTCATGATGGACAGCGCCGCACGACGCAAACAGTTTTTTGACGGGTGCGTCGCCGCTTTCGAAAAGGCGCTCTGACCCTCAGATCTGGATCTCGGAGAACCCGTCGCGCAGCACATCCGACCATGCCTGCGACATCGCCATGAATTGCGGGTCCTGCGCCTCGATCCGCGTGGTCTCGCCCAGGCATAGCGCACCTTTGCGGATAACGGCCAGATCCAGCGGCATCCCCACAGACAGATTGGACCGCAGGGTGGAATCCATCGACAGCAGCACGGCCTTTTTGGCATCGTCAAGCGAGGTCGACATGCGCACGACGCGGTCAAGGATCGGCTTGCCATATTTATGCTCGCCGATCTGCAGGAAGGGCGTGTCTTCGGTGGCCTCGATGAAATTGCCCTCGGGATAGACAAGGAACATCCGCATCGCACCATCCTGACGCTGCCCCGCCACAATCATCGAGGCCGAGGTCGAGACTTGCGACATCTCCATTTTGGCATTGATCGAACTGCGCACCCGCGCCAGCGTCGCACCGATGATCTCGGCCACTTTCAGCATCGTGGGAGCCAGCATGATCGACTGGTCCGCCGTCGCTTCGGGATCATCGATCGCCTCGCGCAACTGCGCGATGGTGGTCTGCGTGACCGACAGCGACCCCGCCGTCATCACGGTGATCACCCGCTCCCCCGGACGTTCGAAGGTGAACATCTTCTTGTAGGTCGAGATATTATCCAGTCCGGCATTGGTCCGCGTATCGGACAATAGCACCATTCCGGCATCCAGCAGCAGTCCGACACAATAGGTCATGATGATCCCCGGGCGATTCGTCAGCACTCATTACAGCGCCGATTTATTGCTGCACGCTTTCCAGAGCAACGGAAACATTCATGCGCTCTTCGCCAAGCCCCTGTGCAATGCCGCGAATGGGCGCGGCATCCTGCGCATCAAGGCCCGACCCGATACGGATATAGCGCGCATCGGGACAGCACCGGTTTGCCGGATCGAACCCGACCCAACCGTAATTGCGCACATAAAGCTCGGCCCAGGCGTGGCTGGCTTCCTCGCGCGCGGTGTCTCCCTCGCCAAAAAGATAGCCGGTGACATAGCGGGCGGGAATCCCCATCGAACGTGCCATAGTGATCAGCACATGGGCCTGATCCTGACAGACGCCCTTCTTATGGGCCAGCGCCTCGGCTGCGGTGGTGCGGGTCTCGGTTGCTCCGGCCTGATATTCCACCTCATCGGCGGTCAGTACACAGAGCCGATGCGCCTGCTCCAACGGATCTTCCTCCCCTTTCACACCGCGCAGGGCGAGGCTCGACAAGGTGCCATCATCATGGGTCAGCGTGGTCTCGCGCAGATAGGCCAGAGGGTTGATCGTTTCGCGATGGCCGCGCAGGATACCGGCGGTATCATTCGTTTCGACCCGCCCGCGCACCGAAATGCGCAGCTGTTCCATCGGCCCGCGCACCGACCAGCCCTCGATGCGGTCGCCCGCGCCGTCGCGGAACGCACCGCCCAAGATGCCGCCCTGCACCGAGACATCCCAGTCAATCACCCGCTGCCCGTCATGGCGCGAGGCAAAAAGCCTGAGCGATTGCACCGAGCTGCGCATCGGCGCGTCATAGTCGTATACCGTCACATGTTCGACCGTCAGTATCATCGCGCCTCGCCCGAAAGATAGGTTTCGAACACGGTCGAGGTCAGGCCCGAGACCTCCCCGATGAACCGCGTCAGAAATTCATGCAGCCCCTCGTCGAACACCTCCTCGACGGTGGCCTTCTGCAACTCGCCCAGAAGCGCGCGCGCCCGCATCTGCGGCAGGCCGGATTTGCGGTAATCGCGGGCAAGGCATTCCAGATGATAGGTGACTTTCTCGGTCGCCGTGATCAGCGACCGCGGGCTTTGCGGATTGAGAATCAGGAAATGCGCGATTTTACGGGCCGAAAGCTCGCCCCCATAGGCAAAGTGGAAGGCCCGATGCGATTGCAGCGTGCGCAGCAGCGTATGCCACTGATAGCTGTCCAGCTCGGACCCCACGAAATCCAGCGAGGGCAGCAGCACATAATATTTCACATCCAGCAGCCGCGCCGTATTATCGGCCCGTTCCAGCGCGAAGCCGATATTGAGGAAATGATAGCCGTCATTATGCAAAAGCGTGGAATCGATGGCGCCACGCACCATCGTCGCCTGCCGCGAGACCCATTCGGTCAGATCGGTCAGCTCCAGTTCGGAACGCGGACGGCGTTCAAGCTGGCGCAGCTCCTGAAAGGCCATGTTCAGCACATCCCAGAGCTGGCCGGAGATTGCGGTTCTGACGATACGCGCGTTTTCCCGCGCCCGCTCGATGCAGGAAATCACCGAAGACGGGTTGTCGCGGTCAAAGAACAGATAGCTTTCGATATTGCGCTGCACGGGGTCGCCATATTTGGCATCGAAGCCCTTGGCCGTGCCCGACGCCTGCAACAGGCTCTCCCACTCGCTGCGATAGCCATCGCCATGCGCCTGCGGGATCATGGTGATCCGCGCGCCGACCTCAAGCAGCCGCGCCATAGTCTCGGCGCGTTCGATATAGCGCGCGATCCAGAACAGGTTTTCAGCGGTACGACTTAGCATGCCACCTCTCCTCTCGAAACGGGTGGCATTTCCAGTATAGCTGTCTCTCGGCATGGCCTTTCCCCCCTCATTCCGCCAGAACCCAAGTATCTTTAACGCCCCCGCCCTGCGAGGAATTCACCACCAGGGATCCTTCGGTCAACGCAACCCGCGTCAGACCGCCGGGCACAAGTTCGATTTTCTCGCCCACCAGACAATAGGGCCGCAGATCCACATGGCGCGGGGCCACCCCCTCGTTGACGAAGGTCGGCGTGGTCGACAGCGCCAGCGTCGGCTGGGCGATGTAATTATCGGGATCATCCTCGATCTTGCGGCGGAAGGCCTCGATCTGCTCTTTGGTCGATTTGGGGCCGACCAGCATGCCATAGCCCCCCGAGCCATGCACTTCCTTCACCACCAGCTCCGGCAGGTTCGCCAGCACATATTTCAGATCATCGGGCTTGGCGCATTGCCAAGTAGGCACGTTCTGCAAGATCGGCTCTTCGCCCAGATAGAAGCGGATCATCTCGGGGACGAAAGTGTAGACGGCCTTGTCATCGGCCACACCCGCACCGGGCGCAGAACAGATACTGACCCCGCCCGAGCGGTAGCAATCCATCAGCCCCGGCACGCCCAGCATGGAATCGGGGCGGAAACACAGCGGGTCGAGGAAGGCGTCATCGATCCGGCGATAGATCACATCGACCTTCTTCGGGCCTTCCGTCGTGCGCATCCAGACAAAACCGCCCTCGCAGAAGAGATCCGGCCCTTCGACCAGTTCGACCCCCATCAGATCGGCAAGGAAGCTGTGTTCGTAATAGGCCGAGTTGAAATGGCCCGGCGTCAGGATCGCAATCGTCGGGTCCTTGTCGCATTTGGCAGGCGCGACCGAGGCCAGCGTCCGGCGCAGCGCCTCGGCATAGCCATCCACCGGCTCGATCCGGTTTTCATGGAACAGCTTGGGGAACATCCGCATCATGATCTCGCGGTTCTCCAGCATATAGCTGACACCCGAGGGCGTGCGGCAGTTATCCTCCAGCACGAAGAAATCCTCCGGCCCCGTGCGCACCAGATCGATGCCCACGATATGGCTGTAGATGCCCATCGCAGGCACAAACCCCATTACAGCCCGCTCGAACGCCTCGTTCTGGTAGACCAGCTTTGCAGGGATCTTGCCGGCCTGCACGATCTCCGCCTTGGTATAGACATCCTTTAGGAAGGCATTCAGCGCCCGCGCCCGCTGCTTGATCCCCGCTTCCAGCTTGCGCCATTCCTTCTGGGTGAACACGCGGGGGAACATGTCAAAGGGGATCAGCCTGTCAGGGTCACCCCCTTCGCCATAAACGGCAAAGGTAATGCCGATACGACGGAACAGCTGCTCGGCCTCTGCCTGTTTCATCTGGCGCAATTCGGCGGGCATGGCATTGGTCCAGCCCTCCAGCCGCGCATAGGGCTCCCGCACCCGGCCACCATCATACATCTCGTTGAAATGCTGGGTCATTGTGCCTCGACTCCTTCGCCACTTAAGGAAAGCCTAGGCAAGGCATTTCGCGAACGGAAGCTGACCCGCGCCCTGCATGGTATCGAACCCGCAAAAAACGTATGAAATTTAGTCGCAGGATTATTTTTTAGGCAAACTATCCCTGCAAATGGGCGCATCCTTTGCTGAACCCGCATCTTCTTCTCCCCGAGCCCGCCCGATGACCGGACGCTTTTTTTGATCATTATGACGATAATAATTTGTCCGGTTTTGCCGAATGGCAAGAATTCCCTGACAAAAATCGCTCGGGCTTGGCAAATTGATCAAACCCCGCAAAAAACCGGCAGGGCGCGGCCCTGCAAAACCGCAGCCCCCTTCCCCTCGCCCGCCATGCATCCTATCTCTTGGGAGATACGGCAAAGAGGATATGATGACGCTTCATCTCAAAACCCCCGTCATGGATGCAAACGCAACCGCAGGCACCGGCAAGTTCGGCGCCCTGCCCGAATGGGACCTGAGCGACCTCTATCCGGCGCCCGACAGCCCCGAATATGCCGCCGATATGGCCAAGGTCGAAAAGGATTGTGCAAGCTTTGCCGCCGATTACGAAGGCAAGCTGGCCACGCTTTCGGGCGCGGAAATGGCCGAATGCATCCGCCGCTATGAGGAAATAGAGACCACGGCGGGCCGCATCATGTCCTACGTCGGTCTGCGCTATTACCAGAACACCGTCGACCCCGAGCGCGCCAAGATGATGTCGGATGCGCAAGACAAGATTACCGCTTTCACGACGCCTCTGGTGTTCTTCAGCCTCGAATTCAACCGCATCGAGGATGACACCTATAAGGCGCAATTCGCAGATGCGGCGGCTGCCCGTTACAAGCCGGTCTTTGACCGCATGCGCGCGATGAAACCCTATCAACTATCGGATGAGCTGCAAAAATTCCTGCACGACCAGTCGGTTGTGGGGTCTGCTGCTTGGAACCGCCTGTTTGACGAAACCACCGCCGCGCTGGAGTTCACCGTCAATGGCGAGGTGCTAAACCTCGAATCCACCACCACCCTTCTGGCCGATCACGACCGCGCCACCCGCGAGGCCGCCGCCCGCGAACTGGCCCGAGTCTTCGGGGCCAATATCAAGCTCTTTGCCCGCGTGCATAATACTTTGGCCAAAGAGAAAGAGATCGAGGACCGCTGGCGCAAGATGCCCTCGGCGCAGGCCGCGCGCCACCTGTCGAACCATGTCGAACCCGAGGTCGTCGAGGCGCTGCGCAATGCGGTTGTGGCGGCCTATCCAAAGCTTTCGCACCGCTATTACAAGCTGAAGGCCAAATGGATGGGCCTTGAAACGCTGCAGGTCTGGGACCGCAATGCGCCCCTGCCCATTGAAGCGCCGCGCGATGTGCAATGGTCCGAGGCGCGCGCGATTGTCGATGAGGCCTATGCCTCTTTCGATCCGCGCATGGCCGAGATCGCCAAGCCCTTCTTCGACCGTGGCTGGATCGATGCGGGGGTGAAACCGGGCAAGGCTCCGGGCGCCTTTGCGCATCCGACGGTGACCACCGTGCACCCCTATGTGATGCTGAATTACCTCGGCAAACCGCGTGATGTGATGACGCTGGCGCACGAGCTGGGCCACGGCGTGCACCAATGTCTGGCCGCAGGTCAGGGCGAGATGCTGGCCTCGACCCCGCTGACACTGGCGGAAACGGCGTCGGTCTTCGGCGAGATGCTGACCTTCCGCAAGATGCTGGAAAAGGCCAAAACCCCTGCCGAGCGCAAGGTGCTTCTGGCGGGCAAGGTCGAGGATATGATCAACACGGTCGTGCGCCAGATCGCCTTCTATGACTTCGAGTGCAAGCTGCATGCCGCGCGGCGCGAGGGCGAGCTGACGCCGGATCAGATCAACGCGCTATGGATGTCGGTGCAGGGCGAATCCCTTGGTCCGGCGTTCGAATTCATGGACGGCTACGAGACCTTCTGGACCTATATCCCGCATTTCGTCCATTCGCCCTTCTACGTCTATGCCTATGCCTTCGGTGACGGGCTGGTGAATGCGCTTTACGCCACCTATGAGGGCGGGCTTGAGGGCTTCCAGGAGAAGTATTTCGACATGCTCAAAGCGGGCGGCTCGAAACACCACAAAGAGCTTCTGGCCCCCTTCGGCCTTGACGCCTCGGACCCCGCCTTCTGGGACAAGGGCCTGTCGATGATCGCGGGCTTCATCGACGAACTCGAAGCGATGGAAGACTGAGCCTGACACAAAAGCCGCCCTTCGGGGCGGCTTTATCACTTCCGAAGCAGCGAGCGGGCGTCTCACAACCGGATGGTTGAGATGAGCCGCCCGTAATCGGCCTCTTTGGCATGGGTGGTGCGGCGGTAGGAATAGAAGAATTCCGGCTCGGCATAGGTGCAGCGGCCAATCCATTCGGCCTGCCCCACCCCTGCCGCGCGCAAGCGGTGCAGCCCGAAAGACGGCAGATCGAACATCGGGCGGCCATTGGGGCCACCGGCAAAAAAACGGCTATAGGCAGGATCTTCCATCAGGAAGGTCTCCATGAAATCCTCGCCCACCTCATAGGCTGCCTGAGAGATGCACGGCCCGATCACCGCACGGATATTGGCCCGCGCCGCCCCCAGACCTTCCATCGCGTCCAAAGTGGCCTCCAGCACGCCGTTCAACGCGCCCTTCCAGCCTGCATGGGCCGCGCCGATCACCCCTGCCTCGGGGTCGGCAAACAGCACCGGCTGGCAATCTGCGGTCAGTACCGACAGCACCAAGCCGGGCGTTCTGGTCACAAGCGCATCGGCTTCGGGCGCAGGGGCCGCAGCGTCCTCGACCACCGCTGCCACCGCCGAATGGACCTGACGCATCCCCGCAAGACGGGCGGGGGTCGCCTCCATCGCCTCGGCCACGCGCGCACGGTTGACTTCGACCGCCGAGGACAGATCGCTCGACGCCCCGCCGCAGTTCAAGCCCTGAAAGATCCCCGAAGACGCGCCGCCCTTTCGCGTGAAGAAACCGTGCCGGATCGGGCGCAACATCGGGGAAGTCAGGAGTTCAAGCGTGGTGGCCATAGTATCTGTCATCTTCTTCAGCTTCTATTGGATCGGAAACCGGCCCATACTCGGCAGAGGGGCCAACACGTAAAGAGCACAGGATCACCCCGACGGAGAAAGCCCCGGCGGCAATGGGGCGCCCTCGGGATAAAGCGCGAGGGCTTTGAATAGCTGACCCATTTCTTCGGGATGGGTCAAGCGGCGATGTGCGGCGATATGCGCCTCAAGCGCCGCGCCGCTCAACTTTTTGGCGAGCGCCTGCGCCCGCGCGGTGATGCCCAGCCGCTCCAGAAACAGCCCTTGCGGCGTCATCGCGCTCGCAGCCACACCTGCGGCATGCGCAGCGCAAGCAAGCGCCTCGAAATCCACATGGGCCGTCAGATCCGCCTCGCCGGGCGTGGCAAAAGGATCAACAGGCACATGCGCGCGCAGCGCCTGAAATGTATCGCCAAGGCTGCGCCAGTCCCCGTAATCGACAAAGAGCGCCATCCCGCCCCGCACCAGACGCTGCGCGACCGCCTCGACGACCGTGGCCGCTTGCGGGCAGATCTCGACGATATCTCCGGGGGCGGTTGCGGCAAAGCGCGGCTCGAGCCTCGCAAGCCGCGTGGCAGGCGAACGCCCTGCCCTGAGCTGGCCACCCTCGGCCCCCACCTGCGTTTCCGCCCAGCCGGTCTCGGTACGGGTGAACTGCCGGATGGGCAGCGCATCGATAAATTCATTGGCCACAAAAAACAGCGGTCTGTCCTGTGGAAGGGCGTCCACAGCATCGGCCCATGTCACCTCGTAACCTGCAAGGGTTTCAGCCTGTATTCCGCGCAGCGTGGCCGAGGCCTCCACCAGATGAATCCGCGCAGCATCGGCCATGCCCGGCACACGGGCCACGACCCGCAGGATATCGGCCATTAAAGTGCCACGGCCCGGACCGGCTTCGGCAAGCAGGAAAGGTGCGGGGCAGCCCTGATCCATCCATGACTGGGCAAGACACAGCCCCACCATCTCGCCGAAAAGCTGGCTGATTTCGGGGGCGGTGATAAAATCTCCCGTCTGCCCGAACGGGTCGCGGGTGGCATAATATCCGGCCTCGGGGTCCAGCAGACAAAGCGCCATATAGCGGTCCAGCCGCATCGGGCCTTCGCTGCGGATTGCCGCAAGCAGACGGGAGGTCAGATCGCCGGTCACGCCGCCGCCCCGACCTTGGGCCGACGCAGGGCGCGCAGCACAAGCACGATACCGATGGCGATCATCGGCAGCGACAGAAGCTGGCCCATCGACAGGCCATATTGGCCGAATTGCACCACATAGCCCATCGGGTCGGTCGGCGTGACAAATTGCGGGTCGGCCTGACGGAAGAGTTCGACAAAGGCGCGCGAACAGCCATAACCGATCAGGAAGATCCCGCATGCGCCCCCCGGACGGCGCAAAAGCCCGCGCGAGACAAGTATCCACAGCAGGATGCCCAGCACGATCCCTTCCAGCCCACCCTCATAGAGTTGCGACGGATGACGGGCGCACATACCGTCCACCTGCCCCGCAAGACCGAGGCAGGTCTGCGCCGCCTCGCCCGGAAAGATCACGCCCCAAGGCATATCGGTCGGATGGCCCCAAAGCTCGGGCTTGATGAAATTGGCAATGCGCCCCAGCAACAGCCCGATCGGCGCCACAAGCGCTGCGGCATCCCCGATGGACCAGACCGCAAGCCCATGCCGGCGGCAATACAGCCAGACCGCCACCACGACCCCCAGAAAACCACCATGAAAGGCCATACCGCCTTTCCAGACCATGAAGATCTCGAGCGGATGCGCGAGATACCAGCCGAAGTCGTAAAACAGCACAAAGCCCAGCCGACCGCCCAGAATGACGCCGACAATCACCCATGTCAGCAGATCCTCGACCTGCTTGGCAGGCATGGGTGCCTGCCCGCCCCAAAGGCGCGGAGCTTTCATCAGCGCCACAATGATCTGCCAGCCCGCCAGAAGCCCTGCGATATAGGCCAAGGCATACCAGCGGATCGGCAGGTTCAGCCCCGGGATCACAAAGGCATTCGGATCGATTTGCGGAAAATCAATCGCCAGTGGCAGCATCGGCTGTCTCCTTCGAAGGGCCGTCTCTATCGGGCCGGAAAATCGTCTTTTATCGGGGCGGAGAAAGCCCGTCCGAAGGAAAGAAGTCAAGGCAGGAGACTGGTCCGAGCCGAGCGGACACGGGCTTGTCAGCACGGGGCACGCATCATCGGCTGTCGCTCGGGCCTTGTCAGCGCAGGGCGAAGGCCTCATATAGACGTTAACTGCAAGCCAAAGCCCGAGGATCGGAAGCCGCTATGACCGCGCCCAACAAACTCTTTGACGAAATGTCCAAGCTGATGACCAATGCGATGGGTGTGGCGCAAGGTGCCCGCACCGAAGCCGAGACCGCGATGAAATCGTGGATGGATCGCTGGCTGGCCGAGCGGGACTTTGTGACCCGCGAGGAGTTCGACGCCGTGAAAGCGATGGCCGCCAAAGCGCGCGAAGAGAACGAGGCACTGAAGGCGCGTCTGGAGGCGCTGGAAAGCAAGGCCTGAGCGGGCTTTCGTTTTTGCGTGTGTGAAAGGGGGCTGTCTGCCCCCTTCTTCCATTCGGGCAGGCCCGTATGGAATTCATCCCCCGAGGATATTTTGGGCAGCTGGAAAACAGGCGCGGGCCTTGATCAGCAGGTCTTTGACGCCCGCGCTCATGGGAAGGCGGCCCGCTTCGATGTCCTCAAAGGGGATCATGCGCGCGTCAGACGCGTCATCTGCGGCCTGTGGTTGCGGGGCATCGGCATGGCAGGCAATGGCCACGAGGTAGTAATGCCAGAGCGTCCCGCCCGCCGCATCCTTGGTCAGGAAGTCGCCAGAGTCGATGGTTGCGCCTGCGGTGGCCCGAACGCCGGTTTCCTCGGCCAGTTCGCGCAGGGCGGCTTGGGCCACGGTCTCGCCCCATTCGACCTTGCCGCCCGGAAAGCCCCAAAGCCCCGCATCCGGCGGATTTTTGCGTTTGACGAGAAGCGCATGGGTATCGGTCAGGCAGACGGCCAGCACGCCGAGACGGGGCTGCGTCATGGCGCAAGCTTCGTGCGGGCGGTCAGGCGGCCATCGGGCGAAAACAGCAGCACCTGATTGTCGGTGGTGACGATGATAATCCGGTCGGCTTGTTGGGTGAGCGACAGTGCTTGCAGCCCGTCGGGCAGGGAAATCGCCTCTGGCAGGGTCAGCTTATTGCCGCTTGGCTGATTGAAGCGGATGACAAGCAGTGTCACGATGGTTAGAAGGCCCGCAATCATGGTGACGGCCAGAGCGGTCACCAGCCATTTGAGAAAGCGCAGCTCTGGCACGGGCGCGTCGGGATCGGAGATCGGATCGGACATGGAACAGCGTATCCTTCGCATCGAAATCGGGGAAGAGCCCCCTGCCGACCGCCTTGATAAGGCCTTGAGCGCACTTGTGCCAGACGAAGAAAACCTGTCGCGGTCGCGGCTGGCGAAGCTGATTGCCGATGGGGCGGTCAGCCGCGAGGGCGTGGCCGTGACCGAGCAGAAGACCAAGGTGGCGGCGGGCGAGGTCTATGAAATCCTCGTGGAAGCCTCGCGCGAGGTGGAGACGGTGGCGCAGCAGATCGCGCTGGACATCCTGTGGGAAGATGACGACCTGATCGTGATCAACAAGCCTGCAGGTATGGTGGTGCACCCCGCCCCCGGCACACCCGACGGGACTTTGGTCAATGCGCTGCTGCATCACTTCGGCGGCAATCTGTCGGGCATCGGCGGCGAGAAGCGTCCGGGCATCGTGCACCGGATCGACAAGGAGACCTCGGGGCTGCTGGTCGTGGCGAAATCGGATGCGGCACATCACGGGCTGGCCAAGCAGTTCGAGAAACACACGGTACATCGTCACTATATGGCGGTGTGTCATGGGGTGCCTTCGGCGGCCGATCCGCGTCTGCGCGGCACCAAGGGAGTGAATTTCGAACAGGGCGGCGTGCTGAAGATCACCTCGCAGCTGGCGCGCCATAAGACCGACCGTCAGAAACAGGCGGTGTGCTTTGACGGCGGGCGTCATGCGGTGACGCGGGCGCGCACCGTGGAAGACCTGCAAGAAGTGGCGGCGCTGATCGACTGCTGGCTGGAAACGGGGCGCACCCATCAGATCCGCGTGCATATGGCCCATGCCGGTCACGGGCTGATCGGCGATCCGGTCTATGGCGGGCGGCGCAAGCTGCCGAAATCGCTGGGCGAGGCGGCCATCGAGACAGCAGCGCATTTCCCGCGTCAGGCGCTTCATGCGGCGACTTTGGGCTTTGTGCATCCGGTGACGGGCGAAGAACTGGAATTTTCCTCGCCCCTGCCTGCGGATATGGAAGAGCTACTGGCGGCCTTGCGCGGAAATGTTTCAATCTGAACTGATTGGTTCACTTAACTGTCAACCGATGCGTCTTTTGCTTGCAAGCAGGAGATGCATGCTCTTTTCTGTGTTCAAGCCAAAGGGTCAATCTCGGACCTCTCGCCGCCCTTATGCGTTAAGGGGTTTGAAACGACATCTTGTAATGAAAGGCCCGTCTTCCCATATCGGGCCGCCACACACCAAAAGAAAGGGGTTCACATGTCGAGTTACACCAACCTTCCAGCCCCAAGTCCCGAACAGGGGCTGAACCGCTATCTTCAGGAAATCCGCAAGTTCCCGCTGCTGGAGCCGGAAGAGGAATATATGCTGGCCAAACGCTGGGTGGACCATCAGGACGCGAAATCCGCGCATAAGATGGTGACATCGCACCTGCGTCTGGCCGCCAAGATCGCCATGGGCTATCGCGGCTATGGTCTGCCGCAGGCCGAGGTGATCTCGGAGGCGAATGTCGGTCTGATGCAGGCCGTGAAACGCTTTGATCCCGAGAAAGGCTTCCGCCTTGCGACCTATGCGATGTGGTGGATCCGTGCGGCCATTCAGGAATATATCCTGCGGTCATGGTCGCTGGTGAAGCTGGGCACGACCTCGGCGCAGAAGAAGCTGTTTTTCAACCTGCGCAAGGCGAAATCGCGGATTGGTGCCTATGAGGATGGCGATATGCGGCCCGAGAATGTGGCCCAGATCGCGCATGACCTTAATGTGACCGAGGATGAGGTCATCTCGATGAACCGGCGTCTGTCGGGGTCGGATGCGTCCCTGAATGCGCAGGTGGGCGCGTCCGAGGACGGGGCCGCGCAATGGCAGGACTGGCTGGAAGACGAGGATGCCGATCAGGCCGAGGCCTATGCGGAATCCGACGAGCTGAATATGCGCCGCGAGATGCTGCTGGCCGCGATGGACACGCTCAATGACCGGGAGAAAGACATTCTGATGGAGCGCCGCCTGCGCGATGACCCCGTCACGCTTGAGGATCTTTCGTCGAAATATGACGTCTCGCGCGAACGTATCCGCCAGATCGAGGTGCGCGCCTTTGAAAAGTTGCAAAAGCGCATGCGCGAATTGGCGGCCGAAAAAGGGATAGAGGTGCCGGCCTGATCCGGCCCCACCCGTCAAAAACCGCGGCAGGGGAAACCCGCCGCGGTTTTTTGTTGCGCCTTTTTAAAGGGTCAGAGGTTTCAGCACCTCGGGCTCGATCACATCCACACCCGGCAGGCCTTTGACCATCTCTTCCGCCGATTGCTCCAGCAGCGGGAAGGTCTTGTAGTGGCAGGGGATCACCGTCTTGAAGTCGAAATACTTCTTGGCCGCCCAAGTGGCCGCTTTCATATCCATCGTGAAATGGCCACCGGCACAGAGAATGCCGATATCGGGGGCGTGATATTCGCCCATCCACGCCATATCGGCCATAATATCGGTATCGCCCGAGAAATAGATGCAATGGCCTTCGCCCTTGATCATATAGCCCGATTCGGTGCCGGTATAGACAGGGCCGTTCGGGCCATCATAGCTTGAGGAATGGGTGGCATTGACCATCGTCACCTTGGCGCCCGCCAGATCAACCGTGCCGCCCTTGTTGAAGCCCAGCGTCTCGATCCCCTCGGCCTCGGCCCAGAAGCCTGCGATATCGGCGATGCAGACCACCGGAATGCCCAGCTCGCGCGCGATCGCCACCGTATCGGCGGAATGATCGCCATGACCGTGGCTGAGAAGGATATGCGTCGCCCCCGAGATCGCCTCGGCACGGTGGCCCTCGGGGAAGACCGGATTGCCCGACAGCCACGGGTCGATCAGCAGCACCGCGTCTTCGATTTCAAGCCGGAAACCGGAATGGCCAAGCCAGGTGAGTTTCATGAATAACGCTCCCGTCATTTTATAAAATCCGAAATTCCCTCCTGACTGTAGGTGTCTTGCCCGAAAAGGGAAGTCCCATGCCCGCTTCACCTTGAAAGCACGGGGGCTTGCGGCTAAACCCGAACCCAAATCCAGCGGAGAAACATATGTCCATCGACATCGACACCGCCCGCAAGGTGGCGCATCTGGCCCGCATCAAAGTGGCCGAAGACAATCTGCCCGAGCTGGCCTCGGATCTTTCCAATATGCTCAACCTCATGGAGCAGCTGACCGAAGTTGACGTCGAGGGCGTAGAGCCCATGACCTCGGTCAGCCCGCAGCGCCTCAAGCGCCGTGTCGATAAGGTGACCGATGGCAATTATCAGGACAAGATCCTCAAGAACGCCCCCGATGCCCGCGAGGGCTTCTTTGCCGTGCCGAAGGTGGTGGAATGACCCTAAATACGCTGAAAATCTCCGAAGCCCGTGACGCGCTGCGCAAGGGCGAGACGACGTCGGTCGAGCTGACCGAAAGCTGCCTGAAGGCGATTGAGGGCGCGGATGCGCTGAACGCTTGGTGCGCCAAGACCCCCGAGATGGCTTTGGACATGGCGAAAGCGGCAGATGCCCGCATCAAGGCAGGCGATGCACCCGCCATGTGCGGCATCCCGCTGGGGATCAAGGATCTTTTCGCCGTGAAGGGCGTGCCCACGCAAGCAGGGTCGAACATCCTCAAAGGCTTCAAACCCGAATATGAATCCACCGTCACCCAGAACCTCTGGGATGCGGGCGCGGTCATGCTGGGCAAGCTCTCGATGGATGAATTCGCGATGGGTTCGTCGAATGAGACCGCCTGCTACGGCCCCGCGATCAACCCGTGGAAGGTCGATGACAAAGCCCGCACGCCGGGCGGGTCTTCGGGCGGTTCGGCGGCGGCTGTTGCAGCCGACCTCTGTCTGGCAGCGACCGGCACCGATACGGGTGGCTCGATCCGTCAGCCCGCAGCCTTCACCGGCATCACCGGCATCAAGCCGACCTATGGGCGTTGCTCGCGTTGGGGTGTGGTGGCCTATGCCTCCTCGCTCGATCAGGCCGGCCCGATGACCAAGGACGTGCGCGATGCGGCGATCATGCTGCAGGCGATGTGCTCGCATGACCCGAAGGATTCGACCTCGACCGAGATCGCGGTGCCGGATTTCGAAGCGGCGCTGACCGGCGACATCCGTGGCAAGAAAATCGGCATCCCGAAGGAATACCGCCTCGACGGCATGCCCGAAGAGATCGCGGCCCTTTGGGACAACGGCATGGCGATGATGCGCGATGCGGGCGCCGAGATCGTGGATATCTCGCTGCCCCATACCAAATACGCCCTGCCCGCCTATTACGTGATCGCGCCTGCCGAGGCGTCGTCCAACCTCGCCCGCTATGACGGGGTGCGCTACGGCCACCGCGCGACTTTGGGTAAGGGCGATGGCATCGACGACATGTATGCGAAAACCCGCGCCGAGGGCTTCGGCCCCGAGGTGCAGCGCCGCATCATGATCGGCACCTATGTGCTGTCGGCGGGCTTCTATGACGCCTATTACAACCGCGCCCGCAAGGTCCGTGCCCTCATCAAGCGCGACTTCGAGCAGGCCTTTGCTGCTGGCATCGACGCCATTCTGGCCCCCGCGACGCCCTCTTCGGCCTTCGCCCTTGGCGAGATGAAGGATGCCGATCCGGTCAAGATGTATCTCAATGACGTGTTCACGGTCACCCTGAACCTTGCGGGCCTGCCCGGTGTCGCGGTACCCGTTGGCCTTGACAAACAAGGGCTTCCGCTGGGGCTGCAACTGATCGGGCGTCCGTGGGAAGAAGGCGAACTGCTGAACCACGCCCTTGTGCTTGAACGTGCGGCAGGCTTCAATGCCAAGCCGAACCAATGGTGGTAATGGAGTAAACACATGCGCGCGCCAGTTCTCGGACTTTCCCTGACCCTTTCGGTGCTGGCGCTGGCCGCCTGCCAACCCAGCGTGCCGAATTCGGCCGCTGGCGTCGGTGCGCCCGCAATCGCGGGCAACGAAAGCTATCGCGATTACATGGCGCAGCGCGAGGCGCAACTTCAGGGCGGCACAGCCGCCACCACCACTCCCGTCACCGGCGGGCAGCCAATGTCGGCGATGGGCGATGCGGCGGCCCCCGCCAGCAACGATCCCAATGCGCAGCTCGGGGCCGATACGCTTGCGGCGCTGAATGCGACAGCGGCGCAATCCAGCCCGCAGGAAGTCACCGATTACGCACCGGCCTCCTCGCCCTATTCCAGCACGGCCACAGCGGCAGAGCGGGCCGAGGACACGTTCCAGACGCCAGCACCGGCCCAGAAGACCTCGGGCGACACCTATAGCGCGGGCTCTGGTGCCAGCGGCCCCAATCTGGCCGCCTATGCGCTTTCGGTCAGCAACCAGCCGGGGCAAGCGACCTATCCGCGTGGCGGGATCAAATTCACCTCGACCACCAAAGCCTGCGCGAAATATGTCTCGCCCGATCAGGCCCAGATCGCCTTTCTGGCCAATGGCGGCCCCGAGAAAGATCCGGGCAATCTTGACCCCGATGGCGACGGTTTCGCCTGTGGTTGGGACCCCCGCCCCTTCCAGAACGCCCGCAACTGATGGCGGCGGCTTTCCCCTCGCCCAATCACGGGGAACGGCGCAATGGGGCAGAGCCTGACCATGTGGTTCTGCATTTCACCGCGATGCAGGACATGGCCTCGGCCCGCGACCGCCTGTGCGATCCGGCAGCCGAGGTTTCGGCGCATTGGCTGATCGGCAATGACGGCACGGCGGTGCAACTGGTCGATGAGGCGCGCCGCGCATGGCATGCCGGTGTCGGGCAGTGGGGCGCATGTAACGACCTGAATTCACATTCCATCGGGATCGAGCTTGATAACCCGGGCGACAGGCCGTTTTCCAACCGGCAGATGGAGACGCTGGAAACGCTATTGCGGCGGATCCTCGACGATTGGCGGATCGCCCCGCAGAATGTGATCGCCCATTCCGACATGGCCCCGGCGCGTAAATTCGACCCCGGTCCGCGCTTCGACTGGGCCCGGCTTGCACGTCAGGGACTGGCTGTCCTGCCGCAGGCCCCGCTGCTGCCACGGGCACCGGACAAAGCGCAGTTTCTGATCCTCGCGCAGCTTTTCGGCTATACCTCGCCGGATCACGAGCATGTTCTGTCGGCCTTCCGGCTGCGGTTCCGCCCCTTGCACACAGGCCCACTTGACCCGACCGACATGGCGCTGATCGCGGCACTTGCCCGTGATTACGGGCAAGACGGCGACCAATGGCGGGCATGTTAAGGGCCGCAGAAGCGGCCCTTTTTCGTTAGTCGCGCTGCGCTTCGAGGATCTGCAGGATCTCTTTCGCGGCCGTCGGGATATTGGTGCCCGGACCAAAAATAGCCTTCACACCGGCCTTTTTCAGGAAGTCATAATCCTGATGCGGGATCACGCCGCCGCAGATCACGATGATATCCTCTGCCCCTTTGGCTTTCAGCGCCTCGATCAACTGCGGCGCAAGGGTCTTGTGCCCTGCCGCCTGCGACGAGATGCCCACCACATGGACGTCGTTATCCACCGCATCCTGCGCCGCCTCGTCCGGCGTCTGGAACAGCGGCCCCACATCGACATCGAAACCGATATCGGCAAAGGCGGTCGCGATCACCTTGGCACCACGGTCATGGCCGTCCTGCCCCATCTTGACCACCAGCATACGCGGGCGACGGCCTTCCGCTTCGGCAAAGGCCTCGACATCGCGCTGGATCTGGGCAAAGCCCTCATCGCCCTCATAGGCCGAGCCATAGACCCCTGCCAAAGTCTTCACCTCGGCGCGGTGACGCCCGAATTCCTTCTCCATCGCCATCGAGATCTCCCCTACCGAGGCCCGCGCGCGCGCCGCTTCAACGGCAGCTTCCAGCAGGTTTCCGCCCTCTTTCGCGCGGCGGCCCAATTCGGCCAGCGCAGCCTGACAGGCGTCCTCATCACGCTCGGCCCGCATTTTCTCAAGCCGTGCGATTTGCGACAGGCGCACCTTGACGTTGTCGATATCGAGAATGTCGATCGGCTCTTCCTCGGCGAGGCGGTATTTATTGACCCCGACAATCACGTCTTCCCCACGGTCGATCAGCGCCTGACGACGGGCGGCGGTTTCCTCGATCCGCAGCTTGGGCATGCCGGAGGCCACGGCCTTGGTCATGCCGCCCATTTCCTCGACCTCTTCGATCAGCTTCCACGCTTCCTCGATCAGGTTCGCGGTCAGGCTTTCGACATAATAGCTGCCCGCCAGCGGGTCGACGACATTGGTGATGCCGGTTTCTTCCTGCAAGATCAGCTGGGTATTACGTGCAATCCGTGCCGAGAAATCGGTGGGCAGGGCAATCGCCTCGTCCAGCGCGTTGGTGTGCAGCGACTGCGTGCCACCCAAAGCCGCCGCCATCGCCTCATAGGCGGTGCGGATGACGTTGTTATAGGGGTCTTGCTCCTGCAAGGACACGCCCGAGGTCTGGCAGTGGGTGCGCAGCATGCTGGATTTGGGGTTCTTCGGCTCGAATTCGGCCATGATCCGCGACCAGAGCGTACGGGCGGCGCGCAGTTTGGCGGCCTCCATGAAGAAATTCATGCCGATAGCGAAGAAGAACGACAGACGTCCGGCGAATTTATCCACATCCATACCGGCGGCAATCGCGGTGCGCACATATTCGCGCCCGTCCGCCAGCGTGTAAGCCAGCTCCTGCACGAGGTTCGCGCCCGCTTCCTGCATGTGATAGCCGGAGATCGAGATCGAGTTGAATTTCGGCATCTCGTTGGCGGTATATTCGATGATATCCGCGATGATCCGCATCGAGGGTTCGGGCGGATAGATATAGGTGTTCCGCACCATGAATTCTTTGAGAATATCGTTCTGGATGGTGCCCGACAGCACGGCGCGGTCATGGCCCTGCTCTTCCCCCACCACGATGAAATTCGCCAGAATCGGGATCACCGCGCCGTTCATGGTCATCGAGACGGAGACCTTATCCAGCGGAATGCCGTCAAAGAGGATCTTCATATCCTCGACCGAATCGATGGCCACGCCCGCCTTACCGACATCGCCCACAACGCGGGGGTGGTCGCTGTCATAGCCACGGTGGGTCGCAAGATCGAAGGCCACCGAAATCCCCTGCTGGCCTGCAGCCAGAGCGCGACGGTAAAACGCGTTCGATTCCTCGGCTGTCGAGAAACCCGCATATTGGCGGATCGTCCACGGACGGCCCGCATACATGGTCGCCTTCGGACCACGGGTATAGGGCGCGATCCCCGGCATGGAGCCAAGATGGTCCAGCCCTGCCGTGTCTTCCGCCGTGTAAAGCGGCTTGACCTTGATCCCTTCCAATGTCTCCCAGGTCAGGCTGTCTAACGGCTTGCCACGCAGTTCTTTCGTGGCAAGCTCAGCCCATGCCGCTTGCTTGTCGGCCTCGGTGTTGCTGGTCATCGACCCATCCTTCCTCCGTGAGAGGGATGGCCGAATATCCTCCCGGCGCAGCCCCTCCCGTTTCCATGATTGCCAGATCCCGGTGCCCTTGGCGCAGCCGTTCCAGCTCGTTTTGATAGCGCGCAGTCATCTGACCACGTTGAGCAACGCTAAAAGGCATATAACCGCGACCAAGCTGCCCCTGCACGGCAGCGGCGGCGTTGAAACGCGCAACCGGCACCGTCTGGCCCGGATACAGCGCCGCGCGCGGTGCCAGACGCCGCAGCAGAACCTCGTGCCGACCGGCCATAGCCTCGTGGGTCCAGACATGCGGACGCTTCCCGAAGGCCTGTTCGACGGCCTCGATCACACAAGGCCAGCCACGACCGCTTTGCGCCAGCATCCGCAACCGCTGCGGGTTGACCATTTCGCCGCCCCGCGCCCGTTCAACCGCCAGCATCGATGCCCACCACGCGTCATAGCGCCGGATCCCCATCGCCACGCCCGTCAGATGCGGCCCCAGCACCATTGCGACCCGTTCCAACCTGCCCCGCGCATCAGGGTAGAGAATTCCGTGCTGAAGACAATGTGGAATAGAACCGATCAGATTTTCTTCGCTGATAATCAGGGTGTGGAAGCCCTGATCTTCCAACAGATCGATTTCCATCCGGATACGTGTCGCAGAGCGTCGTGCCGAAAGGATATCCTGCGCCGAAACCAGATCGGCGCGCTTGATCAGCCCCGCAAACAACCCCGCACGCGTGCGCTCCGGCCCCCAGAAAGCGATGCCCTGACGCGACAATATCTCGGAATTCGCCAGCATCCAGTTCTGAAACGATGTCGTGGCGGTGCGGTGCACCCCCAAATGTAGTATAACGTCCAAGAGAAAGCTCTTTCCGGAAAGCGCGTCTGGCATGATGCCATGACTCCACGCGAGGACCTGCCTCAGCGTCGAATATGCGCCGCGATCTCTGGAAAACTGCTTAACAGGAGGAATTGAATTGTATTTTACCCAAAACTCGGGGAGCGCAGGGGCGCGCGAACAAACTGTTCCATCAAAAGCAACAATCCTCTCCCCCATCGGAGCCGCATTTTTATTTGCGATATCGGTCGGTTGCTGGGCCTCGGCAGGGCATACACAACCGCAGGGCGACCCCCCTGTTCCAGCGACTGAACCCGCCGAAAGCTTCGCGCCTTTGCCCGCAGATACAGCGAATTTGAATGATTTCGTCTGGAAAAAACGCCCGATCGTGGTTTTTGCCGAAAGCCCGGCCGATCCGTCCTTCGCGGACCAGATGGCCGCACTGGAAGAACGCTGGCCCGAACTGGCCGCCCGTGACGTGGTGGTGATCACCGATACCGACCCCGCCACGCCAAGCGCCATCCGCCGCAAGCTGCGCCCATCGGGATTTTCGCTGGTGATCATTGCCAAGGACGGCACGGTGGCGCTGCGCAAACCGCTGCCCTGGAGCGGGCGTGAAATCATCCGCTCGATCGACAAGATGCCGCTGCGCCGCGAGGAACTCCGTCGCGGCGCAACCGTGCAGGGCAAAGCGCCCCGCACATTTGCCAAGTTATGATCGGCGCGGCCCGTCATGGGGTCATTCGAACTCCATGATGATGTCGTCCACCTTCAGCGACGCCCCGGCCTCGGCATTGATGGATTTCACAACGCCGCGACGCTCTGCCCGCAGAATGTTCTCCATCTTCATCGCCTCGACAGTGGCCAGCGCCTGCCCTTCCTGCACCTCGTCGCCTTCGGCCACGTTGATTTTCACCACCAGACCCGGCATCGGGCAGAGCAGGAATTTCGAGGTATCCGGCGGCAGCTTCTCGGGCATCAGCAGATGCAGCTCGTGTTGGCGCGGTGTTTGCACCAGCACTTTCAGATCCGCACCACGCAGGCGGATGCGATAGCCCATCGAGATCTTGCCGACCTTCAGCACCAGCGGCGCACCATCGATCAGCAGTTCCGCAAGCTGGTCGCCCGGTGTCCAGTCCGAGCTGACGCGATGCATCGTGCCATCGGAGAAGCTGACATCCGCGCCCGCCTTATCCGCCGAGATTTTCACCGGATAGGTCGTGCCCTGCAGGCTCACAACCCAGTCATCGCCCACCAGCCGCTCGTGATTGCCCAGCGTGCCGGAAATGCGCGTGCGCCGGATTTCGGCCACCCGCTCCATTGCCGCTACAGCCGCTGCCACACGCTTGAGCATCTCCGGCCCGAGCTCCACACCGTGGAACCCTTCGGGATATTCCTCGGCGATGAAAGCCGTTGTGATATTGCCCGAGGTAAAGCGCGCATGATCCATCACAGCCGCACAGAACGGCAGGTTATGGCCAATACCCTCGACCTCGAAACGGTCAAGCGCCACGCGCATTTCCTCGATGGCCGCGTCGCGGGTCTCTCCCCATGTGCAGAGCTTGGCGATCATCGGGTCATAGAACATGGAGATCTCGCCGCCCTCATAGACGCCGGTATCGTTGCGCACCACACCGCCGGAGGCGGTCGGGCCTTCGACCGGCGGACGATAGCGGGTCAGACGACCGATCGAGGGCAGGAAGTTGCGATAGGGGTCTTCGGCATAAAGACGGCTTTCCATCGCCCAGCCGTTGATCTTCACATCGTCCTGAGTGATCGACAGCGGCTCGCCATTGGCGATACGGATCATCTGCTCGACCAGATCGATGCCGGTGATCATCTCGGTCACGGGATGCTCCACCTGAAGACGGGTGTTCATCTCGAGGAAGTAGAAGTTCTTGTTGCCATCGACAATAAATTCCACCGTGCCAGCGCTGGTATAGCCCACCGCCTTGGCCAGAGCGACCGCCTGATCGCCCATCGCCTTACGGGTGGCCGCATCAAGGAAGGGCGAGGGGGCCTCTTCGATCACCTTCTGGTTCCGGCGCTGGATCGAGCATTCACGCTCGTTCAGCCAGACGCCATTGCCATGGGCGTCACACAGAACCTGAATTTCGATATGGCGCGGCTGCGTCACGAATTTCTCGATGAAGATCCGGTCATCCCCGAAGGAATTGGCCGCCTCGTTTTTCGACGACTGGAAACCTTCGCGCGCCTCAGTGGCGTTCCATGCAATCCGCATGCCTTTGCCGCCGCCGCCCGCAGAGGCCTTGATCATCACCGGATAGCCGATCTCTTCCGAGATCTTGACCGCCTCATCCGCATCCTCGATCAGCCCCATATAGCCGGGCACGGTGTTCACACCGGCCTCTTGGGCGATCTTTTTCGAGGTGATCTTGTCCCCCATCGCCTCGATGGCTTTCACGGGCGGTCCGATAAAGGCCACACCTGCCGCCTCCAGCGCCTCGGCAAATTTCGCGTTTTCCGACAGGAACCCATAGCCCGGATGCACCGCTTCGGCACCGGTTTTGGCAATCGCCTCCATGATCTTGTCGATCACGATATAGGATTGGTTGGCAGGCGGCGGCCCGATATGCACCGTCTCATCGGCCATCTGCACATGCAGCGCCTGCGCATCGGCATCGGAATAGACGGCCACCGTCTGGATACCCATCTCGCGTGCGGTCTTCATGACGCGGCACGCGATTTCCCCACGGTTGGCAATCAGGATCTTCTTGAACATCGGCTTTCCTCCACTTCCGGTGGAAGCAAGCCCGCGGGCCAGAAGGCTCTAGCCGCGGCTTGCCCTCCCCCCCAATATGTTCATGTTAACGTCCGGAAAAGAAAACGCCACCAAGGCAGAGCGCCCCGATGACGTTTCAATCGGCATACCTTCGGGCAGGCAAAAAGCGCCTGCCTTGCAGATCTTAGTAGCTACGCGAGCAGACACCTGCATCGTCGCACAGCGCGCCTGCGCCTGCGCCAATCGCAGCACCTGCAAGAACGTTGTTGTCAGTTGCGTCGGCAACCAGCGCGCCTGCGCCCGCGCCAACCAATGCGCGACCGCCATCGGTGCTGAGGAAGTTACCATTGCCAGAGTTCTGGCAGCCAGCAAGGGCCGTCGCACCGAGAATCGCGATGAGAAGTGCGGATTTACGCATGAGATTTCTACTCCGTGAGTATTAGTGTTCCTTTGTGAACCTAATACAGCCAGCGGGGAAGAAAAGCGGATTCTTGCACAAGAACGCGCGTAACGCATTGCCTCGGCAAGCGTTTGCCGATCCTGCACGTCCGCAACTGCGGAAGGCGTGAACATGGCGGGGATCATATTCCCGGAAAGATCCGGCCCGGTAAAGGCACTGCGCATAGCGACAGCCCGGAGCCGGCAAGTTCCAACAGGGAGTTCCCTCGCGGGAGAAATGCCGGAGCACCCGAAGGCGGGCCGACAGAAATCAACCTGCGCGCGAAACGCGCGGCTTGCAACCCCATTCGCAGGGAAAACAGCAAAGCCTTGCCGATTTCTGTCAAGCCGCATCCGCATCAGTCCCAGTCGTCCTCGTCTTCTTGGTCCCAATCGAACGCGTCGGGATCGGCAAATACCTCGGGGAACGACGCCTCGGCACGGCGACGGTCGATTTTCAGAAGGGCGTCGTAGGATTCGGGATCGAACGGGTCTTCGGCGGCAACCACCTCACGCCCGAACAGCCAGCTCAGGCGACCGGCGTCCAGATTGCCCCGCTCAAAGGGCTCTTCGCCGAAATGGGTCCACAAAGCGGCCAGAAAGCCTTCATCCGCGCGGCGATCACCGGCGGCACGGTCCTTGAACCGTTCGCGGCGGATGATCTTGGTCGCGCCTTTCTTATTGGCGCGGCGGATGGTGAATTGGAAATCGGTGCTGGGCAAACGCCCGGGAAAACCGCGGTGTTTTAGCATGTGGCGCCTTTCTTCTCCGGAGCAATCCTCTCCGGTTTCGTGTTCGCAGCAGGGCAAGAGCGGGCTCGTGCCATGCTATGGGTCAGTGCCGGACGCAAATGCGCGGGCCTGTTCCTCATAAACACTATTAAAGGCGCTGTCCGTCCCAGTTTTCCGGCAAATGCCGAAAGCACCGGAAAAGGGGGGCAGGCAGGGGAAGGCCCCTGCCCGCCTGCAAGGTCAGAGCTTGCTGTGGTAGACCGGCTCCGTGGTGACGGGCTCTTGCATAACGGGCTGCGGCTCCGGCTTGGGGGCGCAGGCTGCCATGAAACCGACAAGACCGAGAGCGAGAATGAGTTTGGTCGACATGTTCTTCTCCTTTTCACGCCGAGGGAACGCATCCGCAACGGAGTGACGATGGCTGGGAAGGAGGCCGTGATATCAGACAGATAATCCTGTGCGATCAGCAGCCCCGAGCCGAAGCGGCCCGCGCAAAGCGTAGCAGATTCTATGCGCTTGCCCAGAGGCATCACAATCGCATCATCACTTTCCCGCCGATCAAGCATCAGAACATTTCTTCCACACAGTGAGGAGGCGAAATCGCATAGCCCGCGAAGAGTTGCGTTGCCTCGGGATCGCTATCACCAAAGGCAACAGGACGATCAGAAAGGGAGATGACGATCTGCTGGGGCTGGGGCCCGACAGACGACAGATGCGGCAGCGCAAACTGTTCGCAAAGCGCCTGCATATCCGTCAGAGCGACATCGGGATCTTCCCGCGCCAGATCCGGCGCGAGAAAGAAATGGCGAAGGGTCAGACCATCGGGGCCGCTGGCATCGGTCTGGCTTTGCAGCCATTCCACATGCGCCCCCGAAGGCACGGCGACAACCACGCCACGCGTGGCCCCGCCATCGGCCAGCGCGACAGGCCCGACACACAGCATCCCAAGACATACTGCAACAAGCCCGCCGCACCGGAACCGCATCATGCCCTCTTACAACGGAATATTGTCGTGTTTCTTCATGGGCATGCTACGTTTTTTGGAACGTAGCGACGCGAAGGCACGGGCCACACGGCGGCGAGTAGACCGCGGCTGGATAACCTCGTCGATGAAGCCTTTCTCGGCGGCAACGAACGGATTGGCGAAACGGTCTTCGTAGTTCTTGACGCGATCGGCAATCTTCTCGGGCTCGCCCAGTTCCGAACGGTAAAGGATCTCGACCGCCCCTTTCGCTCCCATAACGGCGATCTCTGCCGTCGGCCAGGCGTAGTTGAAATCGCCCTTGAGGTGTTTCGAGCTCATCACGTCATAAGCCCCGCCATAGGCTTTACGGGTGATCACCGTCACTTTCGGCACGGTCGCTTCCCCATAAGCGAAGAGCAGCTTCGCGCCATGTTTGATCACGCCGTTATATTCCTGCGAGGTGCCCGGCAGGAAGCCCGGAACATCGACAAAGGTCAGGATCGGAATTTCGAAACAGTCACAGAAACGCACGAAACGCGCCGCCTTGCGCGAACTGTCGATGTCCAGACAGCCCGCCAGCACCATCGGCTGGTTCGCCACCACGCCCACGGTCTGACCTTCCAGACGGATGAAGCCGGTAATGATATTGCCCGCGTAATCCTTCTGGATCTCGTAGAAATCCCCCTCATCCGCGACCTTCAGGATCAGTTCCTTCATGTCATAGGGCATATTGGGGTTGGCAGGGATCAATGTGTCAAGGCTGTCTTCCACCCGCGCCACATCATCAAAGAAGGGCCGCACGGGCGCTTTCTCGCGGTTCGACAGCGGCAGGAAATCAACCAGACGGCGGACTTCGTAAAGCGCCTCGACATCATTCTCGAACGCCCCATCGGCCACCGAGGATTTCTTGGTATGCGTCAGCGCGCCGCCCAGTTCTTCGGCGGTCACCACCTCGTTGGTCACCGTCTTCACCACATCGGGGCCGGTCACGAACATATAAGAACTGTCCTTCACCATGAAGATGAAGTCGGTCATGGCGGGGCTATAGACCGCGCCACCCGCACAGGGGCCCATGATCACGGAAATCTGCGGGATCACACCCGAGGCTTCGATATTGCGCTGGAACACATCGGCATAGCCCGCAAGCGAGGCGACCCCTTCCTGAATCCGCGCCCCGCCCGAGTCATTGAGCCCGATCACCGGCGCGCCATTCTGCATCGCCATATCCATGATCTTGCAGATCTTCTCGGCATGGGTTTCCGACAGCGAGCCGCCAAAAACGGTAAAGTCCTGGCTGAAAACATAGACCATACGGCCATTGATCGTGCCCCAGCCGGTGACAACGCCATCGCCATAAGGCTTGTCCGACTGCATGTCGAAATCCACACAGCGGTGGGTTTTAAACATGTCGAATTCTTCGAAGGACCCTTCGTCGAGCAAGAGTTCGATCCGCTCCCGCGCGGTCAGCTTGCCCTTTTTGTGCTGTGCTGCAATCCGCCGCTCTCCTCCGCCCATACGGGCCTGTGCGCGACGATCTTCAAGCTCTTGCAGGATATCTCTCATGTGGCTCCCCTCATCCTCGTGGTCACCTTATGCAGGGCCATCACGAGTTGGAAGCAAAAATCAGAAAATTTGCAAAATCTTGGCAAAAGGCATGTTGCGAATTGCAAATAATCCAATTTGACACTTTAAAACAACAAAAATCCTTGCAAACCACAGCCCCTTTGCCCGCGAAAATGCGCAGATGGTCCGTCGCCAGATCGGGCAAGACAATCCGCCCACGACCAAAGGCTTAGCTCTGACGTCACGTCTCTTACTGCAAAGTTTCAATCCAGCGGCGAGTCGCCCCTTGGGGCACCGGCGAAATCTGGTTGCCGCGCTTGAAGGCCTCGCGCTCAAGCGGGATCGCATAGGTCTTCAGCACCAGCGTCTGGGTCAGATAGGCGCGGGTAAACGCCTCCCGCCCGCCCAGACGTTCATATTGGCCCACATGCACCAGCTCATGGGCCAGAACCCAAGGCGCTTCCTTGCGCAGGGCAATCCCGTAGCCAAAGGTAATCGCGAAGGCCCCCTGCGGATGATAGACCTTGGCAAAGGCTTTATCCTCGGGCGGGCGGAACGCCTGCGGCCATGCCAGAACGCGCACCTTTTCAGGATGCGCCACACCGGCACGGCGGGCAAAGCCCATTTCAACGGGGGTCAGCGGCCGCCCCGCAGCCAGAATATGCGCCTCGATCGGGTCCAGTTCACGCATCGCCACCGGCAACAACTGCGCCACCTCGGCCTGCACCTGCGCCGGAGGGTGCGCCACTGCGGCCAGATCCCCTTCGGTCAGCGCAGCCGGTGCACATCCTGCAAGCCCGAACAGCGCAGCAAAACCAAGTGTCTGCAACAAAACCACAATACGCATAAGGCCTCCGACAAAGCTTCTCTCAAATAAGGTCAAAAATGCCGCAAAGGCAATTGACCAAATACAGTTTGCATATGTATCAGCGGGGTTTGCAAAGGAGAGTAGATCATGGCGACTCCAAAACTCTATGCGGGTATCAAGCTGCGGGAGACGCGCACAAGGCTCGGCCTGACGCAAAAGCTCTTTGCCGACCGGCTTGGCGTGTCGCTGCCCTATCTCAACCAGATGGAAAACAACCATCGCCCCGTGTCGGCGCAGGTGGTGCTGGCACTGGCCACGGAATTCGGACTGGATGTGACCGAGCTTTCGGCAGGCGATGCCGAACGGCTGGTCTCGGACATGCGCGAGGCGCTGGCCGATCCGATCTTCTCCGATGCCGCCACGCCGCTGGCCGATATCCGGCTGGCAGCCTCCAATGCCCCTGCCCTTGCGCGCTCTTTCCTCGAACTGCACAGCGCCTATCGCCGGACCCATGAACGGCTGGCCTCGCTGAATGCCGCGCTTGGTCATGATGCCAACACCACCGTGCAGAGCCCTTGGGAAGAGGTGCGCGATTTCTTCCATTACTGTGACAATTACATTGATGCGGTAGACCGCGCAGCCGAACATTTCGCCTGCCCCGATGGACCGCGCGTCGATGCCATTCCACGGGCGATTTCGGCGCTGGAGGCACGCGGGATCACCGTGCAATTTGCCGATATCACCAGCGTGCGCGAGAAAGACGGGCGGGTGATCACCATCGCCACCCATGCGAAGAAATCCACGCAGGCTTTCCAGCTGATGCATCAGGTCGCGCTGATTACCCAGAACGAACTGCTCGAGGCAACGCTGGATCTGGCCCGCTTCCAGTCCAGCACCGCCCGCGCCATCGCCAAGATCGGTCTGGCCAACTATTTCGCGGGGGCCGCCGTGATGCCCTACAAGCAGTTTCTGGATGCGGCACAGGACAACCGCCATGATCTGGAGATACTGGCAGAGCTGTTCGGCGCCTCGATCGAGCAGGTCGCCCACCGGCTATCAACGCTGCAACGCCCCGGCGCCAAGGGTCTGCCTTTCTTCTTCATGCGGATCGATCAGGCGGGCACCATCACCAAACGCCACTCGGCCACGCGGCTGCAATTCGCCCGTTTCGGCGGCTCCTGCCCGCTATGGATCGCGCATCAGGCCTTTGAAACCCCCACCCGCTTCCTGCGCCAGCTGGCCGAGACCCCAGACGGGGCGCGCTATCTTTGCGTGGCCAAGGATGTTTCGAAACAGGGGGGCAGCTTCCATGCGCCGGTGCGCCGTTATGCGCTCTGTCTGGGCTGCGAGGTCAGCCATGCCAAGGATCTCGTCTATGCCGATGATATGGAGCTGGGCAACCCCCGCGCCTACGAGCCCATCGGCATCTCCTGCCGCATCTGCGAGCGCCGTAACTGCCATCAGAGATCGGTGCCGCCGCTGGAGCGCAAACTGACCGTCGACCTCGACCGTCGCGGCCTGCTGCCCTATGACATCGCCTGACCGGCCATGCGAAAGCCTCCGGCAGGACGCCGGAGGCCAACAAACCTCGCACTGACTAAAAACCGAACCCCTGATACGGTCCAAGAAACCTCAGGCGGCATTGACCTCTTCGGCCAGCGCCCGCGCGATCTGGTCTTTCAACTGGGCCCGTTTCTTACGCAGATCCACCTCGGCCAGAGCCTCCATCGGCTGCAACCCTTCCATCGCGCGCAGAACCTGCTCGTTGACCTCTTCATAATCTTCCATGAGACGCGCGGCATGGGGGTCGCTTGCCTTCAGCTCCCGCAGCTGCACCCGATAGGCAGGAAACTCGACACTCAGGGTATGAAGATGTTCAGACATGTGCGACCTCCGTTCTGTTGGTATCTGCCCCGATACTAACAGCCCCGAACATGCACCGCTTTGATAAGGATCAAAGCGGACCTATTTCGCACGCACCCATCCGGCGGAACGCGCCTCTGCCTCCGTGCAGAACCAGCGCTCCCCCTTTGCAGTATCGATCTTGGTCGCGGCATAGGACGCCATGCCCGGCACATGGTACAAATGGCCGTTTTTCGAAATATTTCCCTTGATCTTACAACGGCCTTGCGGGTCGTTCACATGGGCGCGGTAATGCGCGGGTGTTTCCACCTGCCCCACCCAGATCCCGCGCTTGGCAATCATCGCGGATTTTTCCTGACTGACATAGGCCGTGGAATATTGCCGATAGGCAAGCGCATAGCCCTGCGCCACCATCTGCGCCCCCAGATCCACACCATGTGCCTCGCATCGGGCAATCAGACGGCCATAGCGGTCGGCCTGCGTTCCGGTGCAGGCCACCCGCCCTGTGGCCAGTTTGCGCATCTGGGCCGTCGCGTCCTGCCCACACGGCCAGCTTTGGCCGTTGTCACGCAGACAGGTCTGCTTGCTTTCAGGCGCGTCGATTCCATAAATCCGGATCTTGCGGCCTGCGACGTCCAGCGTGTCGCCATCGACCACCCGTGCCTTGCCATACAGGGTCTCGGCATGCGCGGGCGCAGTCACCCCCAGCACAAGACACGCAAAAATCAGAACAGACCATAAACGAAACATGCCCCACATATCGCGGGGCATGGCTGATTTGTCCAGAGATATGGTGATTACCGCCGCTCATTACCGGCGAATTAACGCTGAGACGTTTCCCAGTCAGGGTGGAACCACGGCGCGACGTTCTCGGCAGGCAGACGGCGGCCAAGGATATGATCGGCAATCTTCTCCCCCACCATGATCGAGGGCCCGTTGAGGTTCCCATTGGTCACCCGCGGGAAGATCGAGCTATCGGCCACGCGCAGCCCCTCGACCCCGATCACGCGGCCATCGGGGTCAACCACCGCATGGATGTCATCGGCACGCCCCATCCGCGCGGTGCCACAGGGATGATAGGCGCTTTCCGCATGTTCGCGCACGAAATCATCCAGCGCCGCATCCGAAGTCACATCCGAACCGGGCTGGATCTCGCGCGCCACATGACGCGCCATCGAGGGCTGCTCGAAGATCTCGCGCGTCAGACGCAGGGTCTTGCGCCAATCCACCCAGTCCTGATCCTCGGTCATATAGTTGAACAGGATCTTCGGCTTGTCCTTGGCATCGCCCGAGCGCAGCGATACCCGCCCGCGCGAGGCTGCCCGCATCGGACCCACATGAACCTGGAACCCATGCCCCTCGGCCGAGGCCTTGCCATCATAGCGCACGGCCAGCGGCAGGAAATGGTACTGGATATCGGGGTAACGCACCCCCTTATCCGAACGGATAAAGCCGCAGGCCTCGAACTGGTTCGACGCGCCCAGACCGGTCTTGGTGAACAGCCACTGCGCCCCCACCCAAGCCTTCCCCCAAAGGTTCCAGTATTTATAAAGCGTGATCGGCTCTTTCGCGGCATATTGGAAATAGACCTCAAGGTGGTCTTGCAGGTTGCCACCCACTCCGGGCCGATCCGCCAGAACCTCGATCCCATGCGCACGCAGATGATCGGCAGGCCCTACGCCCGACAACATCAGGATCTTCGGCGTATTGATCGAACTCGCCGCAACGATCACCTCGGCCCGCGCCGCAATCACCTGCTTCTGCCCCGCCTTCTCGACCTCGACGCCAATCGCACGCTTGCCCTCAAAGACAACCCGCAAGGCCAAAGCCTTCACCACGGCCAGACGGTCCCCGAAGGCCTTCTGACCGGGGCGCAGATAGGCATTGGCCACAGACCAGCGACGGCCCTTGTAAATGGTGGCCTCCATCGGGCCAAAGCCCTCCTGACGCTCGCCATTGTAATCGGCGGTATAGCCATAACCCGCCTCTTGGCCAGCCTGCACAAAAGCGTCAAACAGCGGGTTCTTGCGCGGGCCACGGCTGACATGCAAAGGCCCCGACTGGCCGCGCCAATCGGCATCCGCACCATCCTGCGCCCCGTGCCATGTCTCCTGCCGTTTGAAATAGGGCAGCACATCGGCATAGTTCCAGCCTTCCGCGCCCTGCTCGGCCCAATGCTCATAATCGCCCGCATGCCCGCGCACATAGACCATCCCGTTGATCGAAGACGACCCCCCGATCACCTTGCCCCGCGGCGTCGCCAAAACACGCCCGCCCAGACCCGGCTCGGGCTCCGATTGGAAACCCCAGTCGTAAATCCCCATATTCATCGGATAGGACAGCGCCCCGGGCATCTGGATGAAGGGACCGGCATCCGACCCCCCATGCTCGATAATCACCACGCGCTTACCGGCCTCGGCCAGACGGTAGGCCAGCGCCGTACCACCCGATCCGGCGCCAATCACAACATAATCAGCTTCCACGCCCATTTTCCATTTGCTCCAAATATCCTCGGGGGGTGAAGGCGCCCTGGCGCCTGAGGGGGGCAGACAGCCCCCCTTGCCCGTGTGTCACCAAGGGCTGTCGACAGGGTTCAACCCGACATAGACACCTTTGACCTGCGTATAGGCCTCGATCGCGTGACGCGAATTCTCGCGCCCGAAGCCCGAAGCCTTCACCGGACCGAAGGGCATCTCCACCGGCGTCAGGTTATAGGCGTTGATCCAGGTGGTGCCCGCCTCAAGACCCGCCACAACCCGATGGGCCCGCGCCAGATCGCGGGTAAACACACCCGCCGCCAGACCGAACTGCGTGTCATTGGCGCGCGCCAAAACCTCGTCCTCGGTCTCGAACTCCAGCACCGACATCACGGGGCCAAAAATCTCCTCGCGGGCGATGGTCATATCGTCCTTCACATCGGCAAAGACGGTCGGCTCGACGAATTGCCCGTCCAGAGCCTTCCCACCACAAACCAGACGCGCACCTTCGGCCTTGGCTTTCTCCAGATAGCCCGCCACCTGATCATATTGACGCTTGGTGATCAGCGGCCCGAAATCGGTTGCCATATCCATCGGGTCGCCCATACGGATCTTGGCCGTACGCTCGGCCAGCTCTGCCAGAAACGCGTCTTTGATGTCCTTATGGACAAAGACGCGGGTCCCGTTCGAACAGATCTGCCCCGAGGAATAGAAATTCCCCAGCATCGCCGCCCCAACGGCATCCTTGATCGAGGCATCCTCGAAGACGATCAGCGGCGATTTCCCGCCAAGCTCCATCGTCACATGCTTCATATGCGGAGCAGCCGCCTCATAGACCTTGGCCCCCGTCGGCACCGACCCCGTCAGCGACACTTTGGCAATCCGCGGATCGGTCGCAAGCTGCGCGCCCACGGCGCCATAGCCCTGCACGACGTTATAGACGCCCGCAGGCACACCGGCCTCGATGAAGATCTCGGCCAGCTTGAGCGCACCAAGCGGCGTCACCTCGGAGGGTTTGAACACCATCGCATTGCCGGTCGACAGCGCGGGCGCGGCCTTCCAGCAAGCGATCTGGCTGGGGTAGTTCCATGCGCCAATGCCACCGCAAACGCCCAGAGGCTCGCGCAGCGTATAGGCGAAATCCCCGCCCAAAGGCATTGTCTCGCCGGTCAGCGTCGCCGCCAGACCTGCGAAATACTCCAGCGAATCCGCCCCCGACGGCCAATCCGCCACCAGAGTTTCCTGCAAGGGCTTGCCGGTATCCAGCGTCTCAAGGGCTGCCAGCTCGTCATTGCGTTCGCGGATGATCGCCACGGCACGATTAAGAATGCGCCCACGCTCGGCAGGTGCCAGTGCCGCCCATTCCTTCTGTGCCCGCACCGCCGAGGAAATCGCCTTTTCCATCACCGCAGGCGTGGCCGCATGCAGTTTCGCGATGGTCTCGCCGGTATAGGCATAGGTGACCTCGATCACCTCGCCTGCGGTATCCTCGATATAGTCGCCATCAACAAAATGGCTTGCTTTGGGTTGTGCCTTCACCGGTGGCCCTCCAACTCTCTATCCAGATATTCCATGATGATGCCGACCGCCCGCTTGGGGTCGGCAGGGCCATCAACCAGAGCGGCGCGGATATAGACGCCATCGATCAGCGCCCCCAGCCCCTCGGCCACAGCCAGCGCATGCGCCCCCACCAAGGGACGGAGCGCAAAAAGAAGATTCGACCGCAGCCGCCGCTGGTAAATCGACAACAGCCGCCGCGCATTCGCGTTTTTCTGAGCCAGAACGTAGAAATTCAGCCATGCCGAGATCGTCGCCTGCTGGAAACTGGCCTCGGCGAAGTTCCCGCGCACGATGGCGCGCAGTCGCTCTTCGGGATCGGTCTTGCCGCGCAGCGCCCCGCGCACCTCCTGCCCGTAGGTCGCCAGAATATGCTGCATCGCCGCCAGAAAGATCTGGTCTTTTGACCCGAAGTAGTGATGCGCCAAAGCCGAGGACATGCCCGCGCGTTTGGCAATCTGCGCTACCGTCACCTCAAGCGAACGGGCCTCGCCGACACAGGCGATGGTCGCGTCGATTAACGCTGCTTTTCTAATCGGTTCGGCGCCAACTCTGGGCATTTGCTTTATTCCTGACTCAGAAATGACTTGCATTCCTTGGCTACAAGATAGTTTATTGACTCGTCAATCAAGAAAAAACATGGCAAAATTCTGGAGTACTGTATGACCTATCGTTCCTTTCTTCTCGCGGCTGCTGCCTCGATGACCCTTGCGGTTTCGGCACAGGCGAAAGGATGCAACGACGTGGTATTTTCCGATGTTGGCTGGACCGACATCACCGCGACAACCGCTGTAACGACGAAACTTCTCGAAATACTGGGCTACAAGACCGAAAAGCGTGTTCTATCCGTGCCCGTCACCTATTCTGCCCTTGCAAGTGGCGATGTTGATGTTTTCTTGGGCAACTGGATGCCCACGATGCAGGCCGATATCGCCCCCTATATCAAGGCTGGCACTGTGGACACGGTCCGCACGAATCTGACCGGTGCCAAATATACCCTGGCCACCAACGCCGCCGGAGCCGCCCTCGGAATCAAGGATTTCGCGGACATCGCCAAACATGCCAAAGAGCTGCGCCACCAGATCTATGGTATCGAGCCGGGCAATGACGGAAACAGGCTTATTGAAGACATGATTGACGCAAACGCGTTCAATCTTGCCGATTTTGACGTAGTCGAAAGCTCGGAACAAGGGATGCTTGCACAGGTTGGCCGTGCGGTCGACCGCGAGAAACCGATTGTCTTTCTGGGCTGGGCACCACATCCGATGAACACCAATTACGACCTGACCTACCTCTCCGGAGGGGATGACTGGTTCGGTCCGGATTTTGGCGGGGCCGAAGTGCGCACCAACACGACCGCAGGCTATGTCGATGCCTGCCCAAATGTTGGCAAGCTGCTGGAAAATCTCGAATTCTCGCTTGAGGCTGAAAACGAATTGATGGGGGCGATCCTGGATGATGGTCAAGACCCCGACAAGGCTGCCCAAGCTTGGCTGAAGGCGCATATTGCGGCCGTCTCTCCTTGGCTCGAAGGGGTAACCACCCGCGACGGCCAGAACGCATATGCGGCCTTTCAGGCGGCAATGAAGTGATAACAGAGAGCGGTAGAACCTCTGCCGCTCCGCCTCGCTCCGGATACCGGAGCGGGAACACAGGGAATGACGGAGTAAACGCATTATGGAATGGTTCCACAGGATCATAGCCTATTTTGTCGATGACGACGGAAAGATCCGCATAGGCGATGGTGCCGAGGCAACGGTCGACTGGCTGAAGACCCATGCCGCCGGTTTCTTCGACTGGCTGTCGATGGTTATGGAAACCCTGATTGACGCGGTATTGTGGCTGCTGCAGACCCCGCCACCGCTGGTATTGATCCTAATTTTTGTCGCCCTGACATGGGGCCTCCAGCGCAGCTGGAAGAAATGCCTGATTGTGGCGCTAGGGATGCTGTTCATCCTCAATCAGGATTATTGGGAAGACACCACCGAGACGCTGTCGCTTATTCTTGTAAGCTGTATCGTCTGTATGGGGATCGGGGTGCCGCTGGGGATTCTGGCCGCGCGCAAACGCTGGATCTATTCCAGTATGGAGCCGGTGCTGGACCTGATGCAGACGCTGCCGACCTTTGTCTATCTGATCCCCGCCGTGATCTTCTTCGGCCTCGGCATGGTTCCGGGCCTGATTGCCACGGTGATCTTCGCATTGCCCGCCTCGATCCGGCTGACCTATCTGGGGATCTCCTCGACCCCCACCGCTTTGACCGAAGCCGCCGAGGCTTTTGGCGCGACCTCTTTCCAGAAGCTGTGGAAGGTCGAGCTGCCCGCTGCCTTCCCGCAGATCATGGTTGGCCTGAACCAGACCATCATGCTGTCGCTGTCGATGGTGGTGATCGCGACCCTCGTGGGCGCAGGGGGCCTTGGCACGCCGGTGATGAACGGGCTCAACCGTATGAAACCCGATCTGGGCTTTGAATCGGGCTTTGTCATTGTGGCGCTGGCGACCGTGCTGCGCCTGATGCTCGAAGTGCGCAAGGAGAATTAAGATGGCCAAAACCGCAATCGAATTCGCCAATGTCTCCATCGTCTTCGGTGACGAGCCCCTTTCGGCCCTGCCCCATATGGATGCGGGCAAGACCCGTGCCGAGGTCAAGGAGGCCACCGGTCAGGTGTTGGGCGTGCATAACTGCTCGCTCAAGGTGGCCGAGGGCGAAATCCTTGTGCTGATGGGGCTTTCGGGCTCGGGAAAATCGACGCTCTTGCGCGCGGTCAACGCGCTCAATCCCGTCTGCCGTGGCTCGGTGCTGGTGAACACGCCCAAGGGCCGTGTCGATGTCAGCCATGCCAAAGGGGCAGAGCTGCTGAATGTGCGCCGCCACCAGATCGCGATGGTCTTCCAGCAATTCGGCCTGTTGCCGTGGCGCTCGGTGCGCGAGAATGTGGGGCTTGGTCTGGAACTGGGGGGCATGTCCAAAGCCGCACGCCGCGCCAAGGTCGAAGAGCAGCTTGAACTGGTAGGCCTTGCGCAATGGGCCGATGTGCGCGTGGGCGAGCTGTCGGGCGGCATGCAGCAGCGCGTGGGTCTGGCCCGCGCCTTTGCCACCGACGCGCCGATCCTGCTGATGGACGAGCCCTTCTCGGCGCTGGACCCGCTGATCCGCGCCAAGCTGCAAGACGAACTGCTAGAGCTGCAGGCCAAGCTGAAGCGCACGATCATCTTCGTCAGCCACGATCTGGACGAGGCCTTCAAGCTGGGCAACCGCATCGCGCTGATGGAAGGCGGACGGATCGTTCAGGTGGGCACTGCCCGCGAGATCATCGCCAATCCGATCGACGAATATGTGCAGGACTTTGTCGCGCATATGAACCCGATGGGCGTGCTGACCGCTGAAGATCTGGCCGAAGATCCCGCCGACGCGCCTCCTGCAAACGGGGCGGCAGACGTTGCCGCAGCGCCGGTCCTGAATGCCCATACGCCGGTCAAGGAGGTCATGCATCTTTTGCGCACCCATCCGATGGTGGCGCTTGAGGATGGCCGCAAGATTACCCGTGAAGGTGTGATCGGCAAGCTGATCGACCCGCAGGGCTCGGCTGCCTGACCTGCCAGCCCTGCCAGAGGCCCCCAAAAACAGCTCCCGAAACGCGCGCCCTTGCGGCGCGCGTTGTCATATCTGCTTGGTGGCCCCGCTCAGGGGGGTAACACGGCGGCGCAATCGGGCCTCGCGCCAAGCCATATAGCTGACCGAAAGCACGATGATCCCGCCGCCCAAAAGGACATAGGGATCAATCGCCTCGCCAAAGACAAACCAGCCCGCAAGCGCCGCCCAGACAAGCTGTAGGAACACGACAGGCTGCGTCGCACTGACAGGTGCCGCCGCAAAGGCCCGCGTCATCGCATAATGGGCCGAGGTCGCCAGCACGGCAACCAGCCCCAGAAGCCCCACCTGCGTTCCTGATACCGGCTGCCATTGCGCCATCGCCAGCGGCGCCAGACAAAGCGCGACCACCAGCGTCAGCATCCCCACAATCTCGGTGGGCGCCGCCAGCCCCGTCAGCCGCTTGGCCAGAAGATAGGAGCCGCCAAACATCACCGCCGCCGCCAGTTGCGACCAGTGGCCGGGGGTGATCTCGCGCAGGCCCGGACGCAGGATGATCAGCGCCCCCAGAAGCGCCACGACAATCGCCATGATCCGCCGCCATGCCAGCCCCTCGCCCAGCAAAAGCGCCCCACCCAAAGTGACCACAATGGGATTGAGATAGCCGATGGCCGTCACATCCGCGATCGGAATACGCGCCATCGCATAGAACCACAGCACCACCCCCGCCGCATTGAACGCCCCTCTCAGCCCGAAGAGCGCCCAGATTTTCGGGGCATAGCCACGCCGCCCGATCCGCACCAGCACCGGTGCCATGAACAGGATCCCCCAGGCGTAGCGGATGAACGATGCCTGTGCCGCAGGCAGGCCGGTTCCGAGATGGTGCACGATGACATTGACCAGTGCAAAGCACAGCGTCATTGCCAGCATCCACAGGATGGCACGCAAGGGCGCATGGCCCGATGCCGGCGCAAAGGCGGGGCCATAGGCCTGGCGGGCGGAGGGAGACGTCTTTTCCATGACTGGATCATTGGCAGGCCCCGTGCGGAAGGCAAGCACTCAGATGTATGCTTACATTTCCATCAGGGCCAAACGCCCCGCCACCGATAGCAGCAGACAGCCCACGCCGAAATCCAGAACCTGCCACGCGCGGGGATTGGCAAAAAGCGGCGCAATCAGCCGCGCCCCATAGGCCAGCGCGAAGAAAAACGTGAAAGAGGCCGCCCCCGCCCCCAGCCCGAATTCCAGCCCCTGCACCGGAAACTGCGCCGAAACCGCCCCCAGCAGCAGCACCGTATCAATCCAGACATGCGGATTGGCCCATGTCAGCACGACCATCACGGCCAGCACTTTACGCAAAGGCTCGGAGGTCGCGGTCGCGGGGTCCAGATGCGCCCCGCCCTGCCATGCCGCCCTAAAGGCGCGCAAAGCGTAATAGGTCAGAAACACCACCCCCAACCAGCGCAGCACCTCCCCGAGCCATGACACAGAGCCCGTCAGCGCGCCAAAGCCCGACACCCCCAGCGCAATCAGCACCGCATCCGAGACCGCACAGAACAGCGCCACCGCAAAGACATGCTCGCGCCGCAGACCCTGGCGCAGAACATAGGCATTCTGCGCGCCAATCGCCACAATCAGACCAAGCCCGATCCGGAACCCTGCAAAAGCTGCGTCCATCTGCCTTCCTTCCGTTTTGCGCCCTATCGCATGGGGCGGACTTCAGTCATACTGAAATGGACTAACCCAGATTAAGGCAGGCTAATGTTGGACTATCCCGCGCTACAGGCTCTGGCCGCTGTGATCGAGAGTGGAAGCTTTGAGGCAGCCGCCCATGCGCTGCGGGTCACGCCCTCGGCGGTGTCGCAGCGGATCAAGACGCTGGAGGACCGGATGGGCGCGGTTCTTGTGGTGCGCGGCCAGCCCTGTTCGGGCACCGCGCAGGGGCTGCGGCTGGCGCAGCATCTGGCACAGGTGCAACTGCTGGAACATAGCCTGAGGGCGCAAGGCGAGGCGCGGCTGCGGGTGGCGATCAATGCTGACAGTCTGGCGACTTGGGCGCTTCCGGCGATGGCGGGGCTTGAGGCGCTCTTTGATCTGGTGATCGAGGATGAGACCCAATCCGAAGGCTGGCTGAAACGCGGCGAGGTCATGGGCGCGGTCACCACCAATGCCCACGCCGTGGCGGGATGTGACATCGTGGCTTTGGGCCGGATGCGCTATATCCCCTGTGCGACGCCTGATTTTATCGCGCGCCATTTCCCGCAAGGCGTCACGGCGCAGGCACTGGCCGAGGCGCCCGCGCTGGTGTTTTCCGCCAAAGACGGGCTGCAGGCCGCTTGGGCGCGGCAGCACTATGGCCTGACCCGCCCGCTGAAGCGCCATCAGATTGGCGCGACCCATGACTTCCTGCGCGCGGGGCTGTTGGGGATGGGCTGGGCGTTACACCCCCAGATGCTGGCGCGGGACCATCTGGCATCTGGCGGGCTGGTGGCGCTGGATGAAACTCAGGCCGAGGTGCCGCTTTACTGGCAATTCCTGCGCAATCTCAAAGAGCCGCTGGCGCCTCTGTCGCGCGCCTTACAGCAGGCGGCCAAAGCGCAGATGGTTTCGCTGGCCTCAGGCGCCTGCCCGCGTTAGGGAACGCCCATGAAGACGGCGCCCAAGCAAAAGGAGAACGCCATGAGCTGGCAGATCACAGGTGGGCAGATCCTGCACGAGACCCTGAGCGACGGCACGCTGACGCTGGCCTCGGGCGTGATCGGCACGGGTATGGGGCGTCACCAGCTGGATGCGCGGGGCTTCTGGATCCTGCCGGGGATCGTGGATCTGCATGGCGATGCGTTTGAACGTCACTTGGCGCCGCGCCGTGGGATGGTTTCGGATCTGGGGGCCAATCTGGGCTTTGTCGAGGGCGAACTGGCGGCCTGTGGCATCACCACCGCTTGGCTGGCGCAATTCTGGTCATGGGAGGGCGGCATGCGCGGCCCCGAATTTGCCACGCGGCTGGCCCATGCGCTGAAGGCGGCCGATCTGCGGCTGGATATGCGGATGCAGCTGCGGCTGGAAACCCATATGATCGATGATCTCAAGGCGGTGGTGGATCTGGCCAACGAGACGGGGCTGGATTATCTGCTGTTCAACGACCACCTGCCGCATAAGGCGCTGGAATCTGGCAAGAAACCGCCTCGACTGAACGGATCGGCGCTGAAGGCGGGGCGTTCGCCCGAGGCCCATCACGCGATGATGCAGGCGCTGAAGGCCCGTGATGCAGAGGTCGAGGGCTTTGTGCGCGCGGTGATGCAGGCCCTGCCCGATTTGCATTTCGGCTCGCATGATGATGACGCGGGGCTGCGGGACGTTTGGGCCGCGCGTGGCGTGGGGATTGCGGAATTTCCGGTCTCACGCGGGGCGGCCGTGGCGGCCCGCGCACAGGGACATGCGGTGATCATGGGCGCGCCCAATGTGCTGCGAGGGGGGTCGCATAATCGCGGCTCGGTCTCGGCAGGCGATCTAGTGGCGGAAGGTCTGGTGGATGCACTGGCCTCGGATTACCACTATCCGGCAATGATCGGCGCGGTCTTTGCGCTGGTAGATCGCGGGATCTGCGATCTGGCGCAGGCATGGTGGCTGGTATCAGAAGGGCCCGCGCAGGTCATGGGGCTGACGGATCGCGGCACCCTTGAGGCAGGCAAACGCGGGGATCTGGTGATCCTCTGCCCCGAGCGCCGCCGCGTCATGGGCTGTTTTGCCGCTGGACGCCCGGTGTTCCTATCGGGCGAGCTGGCCGAGCGACTGGGGTAAAATGGGCGGGGAAAGCCCCCGCCCCGCCCTTCAGGCCTTCAGATTAGGGATGATCTGTTTCTTGCGCGACATGATGCCAGGCAGAACGACCGTATCGCCCGAAACCGAGCAGTCGAAAGAGGCTTCGGCGATCTGCTTCACCGTGTCATTGGGCACCAGGAGCGTGGCCTCTTCGTTCAGAATGTCGATGATGAACAGCAGAACCTCATCGGCGCCATCTTCCTTGGCTACGGCGGGCATCGCCCCCATCAGCGCATCCTTACGGTCCAGCAGAAGCTGCGGCGCGGTGGTTTCCAGAACCGAGACGCGCAGCCCCGTCGAACCCACGGTGTATTCCTTGGAGTCCATGCGCAGAAGCTCGGCATCCGAGAAGGCCGAGACATCGGATTTCGCCTCGAACATCTTGGTCGCCAGATCATTGATCTCGATGCCCAGATCCGCGGCCAGTTTCTCGCAGACGGCTTTGTCGTGATCGGTGGTGGTGGGCGAGCGGAATTCCAGCGTATCCGACAGGATACAGGCCAGCATCGCGCCCTTGATCCCCGCAGGTGCCTTGGCCAGATCATCGCCGATCAGGTCATGCATGATGGTCGCGGTGCAGGCCAGCGGGCGGATGGTGATATCGATCGGGCCTTTGGTTTCCAGACCGCCGACCAGCTTGTGGTGGTCGATGATCGCGGTGATATCGGCGGCATTGATGCCCTCGGGCAGCTCGGCGGGGTTATTGGTGTCAACGATGACAACCTTCTCGCCAGCCTCAACGCCCGAAATGATCTCGGGCTTGTCCAGACCGAAATGCTCCAGCACGAAGGCCGCTTCGGTATTTGGTTCGCCCAAGAGGCAGGGCTTGGCGTCGATGCCTTTGATCTCGTTGAGATACCACGCCCAGATGATGGGCGAGCCGGTCGAGTCGGTGTCGGGAGATTTATGGCCAAAAACCTTGGTGGTCATCGGATTCCTCGGATTTGAATGACTTTGGGCAATGTCTTAGACGCTGGATTAACACTTGTCACCTAGCAGCGATGGCTTATGGCACCTATCGGCAGGCGGCGCTAGAAGCCCAGCTTCCGCATTTGCGGCGAAACCTTCCAGCCATCGCGCTCCAGAAGTGCCAGCACCCCGTCCTCGCCCACCATATGCAGCGCACCGGCAGCAACCATGATCGGGCCTTTCGCAGCCGCCTCTTCGATCTCGGGCACCCATGTCCGATTGCGCCCGGCAATCAAAAGCGAATGGGTCAGCGCCAGTTGCCGCTCGACCTCTGCCGGTGGATCACCGCGCTCCAAGGCCTGCTGGCGTTCGAATTCCCAGATCAGCTGCACTTCGCCGCGCGCATAAAGATCGGCCAACGTGGCCATCGTGGCATCACCATCCTCGGTGGCCGCCAAAGTCGATTGCAACATGGCAATGGCGTCTTCTTGCGACAGCCCGTCCATGACCCGAAACAGCGTATCATAAGGCTCAAGCGCCACAATCGGCACGTGCTGTCTGGTCGCTTCGGCGATCAGCCGCTTGTCCACCCCGCCTTGGCCCGCCTGCAATGCCTCGATCATACAGCGTGGCATCGCCAGTGTGATCATGACGAATGCCGGTTGCATCTTGGCCAGAAGTGGCCCCGGAATGCCGCGGTCTTTCCCCGCCTTGCGCAGGGCCTGCCAATCGGCTTCCGGCAGGATATCGGGCAGGGTCTTGTCTGTCATGAACATCAGATCGGTCCGCTCGGCCATAGCCTTCTGCAAGGCCGCCTCTTCGTCAGGCCCCGCCTCGACATAAAGCGCCTTCACCCGACCGAATTCGGCCTGCACCTCCTGCAGCAAGGCGATGTGACGCGAATCCGGCACGTGATTGGTGCCGATCAGCAAAATGGACTGCCGCCCCTTGGTGGCGCGCCACACAAGCCCCTGACCATGCGTCACGGCATGCGCCCGTTCCAGCATCATGGCACGGACTTCACGGGGCAGCGCGTCAAAAAGATTTGCGCCAGAACAGGCCGCATGTGCCGCGACCGGCCCGAAGAGACTGCCCAGAAGCATGGCCGAGCGCAGGATTTTACGTAGCATCTTCAAACTCTTCCCCAGTTGCGACACCAGTGTATCGCAGCGCGCGGCCAATACCAGCCCGAAGATCGGCCATCCGGCCAGACAAGAGCCAACGCACGGTTTTAAAGATTGACGCAAAAAATTCCGCGACGGGGTGTTGACATGTTCGGGGGGCAATGCCTAACTCCGGCATCGTTAGCACTCACCAACAGCGAGTGCTAAAAGCAACAACACAGATTTTGGGAGTGACCCAGATGGCATTCAAACCGCTTCATGACCGTGTTCTGGTCAAGCGCGTCGAGAGCGAAGAAAAGACCAAAGGCGGCCTGATCATCCCCGACAGCGCAAAAGAGAAGCCGGCAGAAGGCGAAATCGTTTCCGTGGGCGAAGGCGCACGTAAGGATTCGGGCGAGCTGATCGCACCCTCCGTCAAAGCAGGCGATCGCGTCCTGTTCGGCAAATGGTCGGGCACCGAGATCACGCTGGAAGGCGTTGAGTACCTGATCATGAAAGAATCCGACATCATGGGCATCATCGCGTAAGTCCAAGGACTTACCTGAACCCTGATTTCAAGAAATTCCAGTCAAGGAGCCAAAGAATATGGCAGCCAAGGACGTAAAATTCGGCACCGACGCACGCAATCGCATGCTCAAGGGTGTCAACATCCTCGCAGACGCAGTCAAAGTGACGCTGGGCCCGAAAGGCCGTAACGTCGTTCTCGACAAATCCTTCGGCGCACCGCGCATCACCAAAGACGGTGTTTCGGTCGCAAAAGAGATCGAACTCGAAGACAAGTTCGAGAACATGGGCGCGCAAATGGTGAAGGAAGTCGCTTCCCGCACCAATGACGAAGCAGGCGACGGCACCACCACCGCGACCGTTCTCGCACAAGCCATCGTTCGCGAAGGCATGAAAGCTGTCGCAGCGGGCATGAACCCGATGGACCTCAAGCGCGGCATCGACCAAGCGACCTCCAAGGTTGTCGAAGCGATCAAAGCCGCGTCGCGTCCGGTTGCGGATTCCGACGAGGTTGCACAGGTTGGCACCATCTCGGCCAATAACGAAGCCACCATCGGCCGCTTCATTGCAGACGCAATGCAGAAAGTCGGCAATGACGGCGTGATCACCGTCGAAGAAAACAAAGGTATGGAGACCGAGGTCGAAGTCGTCGAAGGTATGCAATTCGACCGCGGCTACCTGTCCCCCTACTTCGCGACCAATGGCGACAAAATGGTTGCCGAGCTGGAAGACTGCCTCATCCTGCTTCACGAGAAAAAACTCTCGTCGCTGCAGCCGATGGTCCCGCTGCTGGAGCAAGTCATCCAGTCGCAAAAACCGCTGCTCATCATCGCAGAAGACGTCGAAGGCGAAGCACTGGCGACCCTCGTGGTCAACAAGCTGCGCGGCGGCCTGAAAATTGCGGCTGTCAAAGCTCCGGGCTTCGGTGATCGCCGTAAGGCCATGCTGCAGGACATCGCGATCCTGACCGGCGGTCAGGTGATCTCGGAAGATCTGGGCATGAAGCTGGAAAGCGTCGGCATGGACATGCTGGGCACCGCGAAAAAAGTCACGATCACCAAAGACAACACCACCATCGTGGACGGTGCTGGCGACAAGGCGGAGATCGAGGCACGCGTTGGCCAGATCCGCACGCAAATCGAGGAAACCACCTCGGATTACGACCGCGAGAAGCTGCAAGAGCGTGTTGCGAAACTCGCAGGCGGTGTGGCAGTGATCCGCGTTGGCGGCCTGACCGAAGTCGAAGTGAAAGAGCGCAAAGACCGCGTTGATGACGCACTGAACGCAACCCGCGCCGCTGTCCAAGAGGGCATCGTTGTGGGGGGTGGTGTTGCTCTGATCCAAGGCGCGAAATCGCTTGAAGGCGTGACCGGCGCGAATGCCGATGTCGATGCGGGTATCGCAATCGTCCGTCGCGCACTGGAAGCTCCGCTGCGTCAGATCGCTGAAAACGCAGGTGTTGACGGCGCGGTTGTCGCTGGCAAGATCCGTGAATCGAGCGACCTCAAGTTCGGCTTCAACGCACAGACCGAAGAATATGGCGACATGTTCTCCTTCGGCGTTATCGATCCGGCAAAGGTCACCCGCACCGCGCTGGAAGACGCAGCCTCGATCGCAGGCCTGCTGATCACCACCGAAGCAATGGTTGCCGACAAGCCCGCAAAAGAAGGCGCAGGCGCGCCGGATATGGGCGGCATGGGCGGCATGGGTGGCATGGGCGGCATGATGTAATCATCCGCTTTCCATCCTTGGAAACGAAAAGGGTGCCTTCGGGCACCCTTTTTGCATTCATGCGATGCGGCGGGCCGCTTTTCCCCGAGGACGGGCGGCGCGCGCGCAACGAAGAGGCGAACAGATGCGGAACATTTCGCCCGAAACAGGCCTTTGTGCAACGTCTTCACAAATTCAGATAATTCGAAACGAAAATTCACAATCAGCGGTTGCTCGCCCATCATTCCTCTATTACGAATCGGTTAATAAGGAATTGTTTACCTTATAGAGTAACTGGTGGGCTCCGATGCAGGGTCTGATATGAATGCTGATTTCACCTCGGTATTGAACCGATCGAAACATCAAACGATCCGCGAAGCCGTCGTGGACACGCTCAAAGAGTCGTTGAGCGCGTTACGCGACTATCTTGGCATGGAAACCATCTTCGTGTCGGAAATTGAGGACGGGCGCCTGTGGTTTCTGACCGTTGATGAAGCCACCCCGTTTCTGAAGCCGCTGATCCCCGGTAATGGCCTGCCCCTCAACGACACGCTTTGCTATTGGGTCTGCAACGACATCCTGCCGCATATCATCCAGTCCCGCGATCCGATCATGGAGACCGTGCGCCACCTCCGCGACGACGAGAACTTCGATATCGGGATCCATGTCTCTTTTCCGATCCACATCCACCCGGGTCTGCCCTTCGGCACCATCTGCTGTTTCTCCAGAAAGGAACGCCCGCCGCTGACCGATGTAGAGCTGAGAATGTTCCGCACGATGGCCGAAATGATTTCCGCCAATCTGCGCTTGCATGCGAAGATCTCCGGACTTGACGAACCGCTCTGCGAGGATCTGGCGCAAACCCTCCGCAAGCCTGCAATCAGCCCCGTCTTCCAGCCCATCAAGCGGTTCGAGGACGGGCATATCATCGGCTATGAGGGCCTGTCGCGTTTTCAGGAAATGCCGCAGCACAGCCCGCAAGACATGTTCGCTTTGGCGCAGAATTACGGCATGGGACCAAAGCTGGAGCTGAACGCCGCAAACTGCATCCTTGACGAGGCCGAGCGTCTGAACCTCACCAGCCTGATCAGCATCAACCATTCGCCGGACAGCCTTCTGGCCCCGTCACTGCAAAGCCGCTTCGAAGCCTATCTGGAAGGAAATGCCCAGCGTGCACTTGCTGTAGAGATTTCGGAACAAGCGGTCATTCAGGATTTCGCACGGCTTGGACGGCGGTTGGATGCCTTACGGGCGCTCGGCGTCAAGATCGCGCTTGATGATGTCGGACAAGGCAATGCAGGGCTGGCCCATATCCTTGCGCTGAAACCCGATCTGATCAAGCTCGATCGTGTGATCGTCGCCGAGCTGGCCAATCGAAAGGAAAACCGTGCGATGGTCAGTGCGCTATTGCAGTTTTCGAAAGAGACCGGTTGCGAGCTGATTGCGGAAGGGATCGAGACCGAAAACGAGAAAGCGATCCTGATGGATCTTGGTGTGAAATACGGTCAGGGCTTCTATCTGGGACGCCCAGCCCCGCTGCCCCGCCAGCATTAAGCACGACGCCTCAATACACATCCCAGTCGTCATCATGACGGACAGGACCGATGGCAAGCCAGTCGGCGCGCACCCGTGCCACCTTGCTATCCCCCCATGTCCGGAACACGATCACAAAGCCTTCGGTGGTGATCATATCCGCCGAGATATCCATACGCGGATTATGCTGCTGATCGATATCCCACATCGAAAGCGTGACCTGAACTTTGGGAGGCATTGCATAGGCCTCGTCAAAATTCACCACGCGGCGCAATTCGCGCGGGCCGGTGCCCGTCCACATCTTGCCGCCATCCTGATAGTCCGAAAAAAGCACCAAGGTCCCTTGGCCGATGCCAACCTGTTGTGCGTCAATTTTCAGCATCAAGCCGCTCCATCCGTCTTTCAACCCGACCATATACCGATAAAGTAAAAAAAAGCCCCACAAATTTGTGGGGCTCTTTCTGTGATGTGTCCGGAATTAACCGAGCATATGTGCTCCGAGGGCTTCCATGTCGGCAAGCATCTTCGCGGTCATCTCGGCAACCGAAGGAGTTGCCTCCGCATGTGCCTTGCGCGCTTCGTCAACGAGTTGCGCGGCAATCTCTGCCGTGAACTCTGCCGCAGGAAGGGCACGCTCGGCCAGAACGGCAATACCGTCTTGCGAGATCTCGGCAAAGCCGCCAGTGACGGCATAGCTTTCTTCCCCCGCTTCAGACACGATCGTCAGCTTGCCGGGGCGCAGCGAGGTAATGACGGGCGCGTGGCCCGGCATGACCGTCATGTCGCCTTCGGCACCCGGAACGAGAACCTGCGTGGCTTGAACGGAAGCGAGCTTCCGTTCGGGGGCCACGAGATCGGCTTGCATCGTATTGGCCATGAGCCGCCTCCTTACGCGTTCGCCGCGAGTTTCTCGGCTTTGGCTTTCACTTCCTCGATGCCGCCAACCATGTAGAAGGCTGCTTCCGGCAGGTGGTCATATTCGCCAGCGACAACGGCCTTGAAGGACGAAATCGTGTCTTCCAGCGGAACCTGAACACCGTCCGAGCCGGTGAAGACTTTTGCCACGTCGAACGGCTGCGAGAGGAAGCGCTGGATCTTACGTGCGCGTTGCACGGTGATCTTATCTTCTTCCGACAGTTCGTCCATACCGAGGATCGCGATGATATCTTGCAGCGATTTGTAGCGTTGCAGGATGTTTTGCACGTCGCGCGCCACTTTGTAGTGCTCTTCGCCGAGGATCTGCGGATCCATCATGCGCGAGGAGCTGTCGAGCGGGTCAACGGCGGGGTAGATCCCCAGTTCCGAGATCGCACGCGACAGAACGGTGGTTGCGTCGAGGTGGGCGAAGGTGGTTGCCGGCGCGGGGTCGGTCAAGTCGTCCGCAGGAACGTAGACGGCCTGGATCGAGGTGATCGAGCCCTTCTTCGTCGAGGTGATGCGTTCCTGCATCGCGCCCATATCGGTGGCCAGCGTCGGCTGGTAGCCCACGGCCGAAGGGATACGACCCAGAAGGGCCGACACTTCCGAACCGGCTTGGGTGAAGCGGAAGATGTTGTCCACGAAGAACAGAACGTCCGAACCCGAACTGTCGCGGAATTGCTCTGCGATGGTCAGACCGGTCAGGGCGATGCGCGAACGTGCCCCCGGAGGCTCGTTCATCTGGCCGTAGACCAGTGCCACTTTCGATTCCGACAGGTTATCGGGAACGATAACGCCGGATTCGATCATTTCGTGATAGAGGTCGTTCCCTTCACGGGTCCGCTCGCCAACACCTGCAAACACCGAGAAGCCCGAGTGCACTTTTGCGATGTTGTTGATCAGTTCCATGATCAGAACGGTTTTACCCACGCCTGCACCACCGAACAGACCGATCTTACCACCCTTTGCGTAGGGCGCAAGAAGGTCGATCACCTTGATGCCGGTCACAAGAACGGCGCTCTCGGTCGATTGCTCGGAGAATTCCGGAGCGGGCTGGTGGATCGCGCGGACTTCGTCTTTCGCGACTTCGCCTTTTTCATCAACCGGCTCGCCGATGACGTTCAGGATACGGCCGAGGGTCGGCGCGCCAACCGGCACCGAGATCGGTGCGCCAGTATCGGTCACGCCCGCGCCGCGGACCAGACCTTCGGTCGAGTCCATCGCGATGGTGCGAACGGTGCCCTGACCGAGGTGCTGCGCAACCTCCAGAACGAGGCGGTTGCCGTTGTTGGTGGTCTCGAGCGCATTGAGGATTTCGGGCAGGCCGTCTTCGAACTGAACGTCCACGACGGCGCCGATGACCTGCGTCACTTTGCCATGCTTTGCCATTGGTGTGTTTTCTCCGGTTCGGTCAGAGCGCCTCAGCGCCCGAAATAATTTCCGTAAGCTCGGTGGTGATTGCGGCCTGGCGGGAACGGTTGAATTCCACGGTCAGGTCGTCGATCATATCGCCGGCGTTGCGCGTTGCGTTGTCCATTGCGGACATCCGTGCGCCTTGCTCCGATGCAGCATTTTCCAGAAGCGCCGTGAAGATCTGCGTTGCCACACCACGCGGCAGCAGGTCATGCAGGATCGCTTCTTCGCTGGGCTCGTAGTCATAGACTGCCGAAGCGCCAGTTGCATCTTCCGGTGCGTCGAAGGTTGCGGGGATGATCTGATGCGCCGTCGGGATCTGGGCGATCACCGACTGGAAGCGCGAATAGAAGATCGTCGCAACATCGAACTCGCCTGCGTCAAAGCGGGCAAGCACGTTCTTCGCAATGGATTGCGCGTCGACATAACGCAGGTTCTTCACCCCCGACAGATCGACGTGATCGATGAACAGGTCACCAAGCTCGCGGCGCATCGAATCGCGGCCTTTCTTGCCGACGGTGATGATTTTCACCGTCTTGCCTTCGGCCTTGAGCTTATGCGCTGCTTGCTTTGCCTTCTTGGCGATATTGACGTTGAAGCCGCCACACAGGCCGCGTTCCGCCGTCATCACCACCAGAAGATGCACCTGCTGCGAACCCGTCCCGGCCAGAAGCCGGGGCGCGCTATCAGAGCCGCCCACCGAGGCGGCCAGCGATGACATCACAGCGTTCATACGCTCGGCGAAGGGCCGTGCGCTTTCGGCTGCTTCCTGGGCGCGGCGCAATTTTGCTGCCGCGACCATTTGCATCGCCTTCGTGATCTTACGAGTGTTCTTGACACTCGCGATCCGGTTTTTGAGGTCCTTAAGGCTGGGCATATCCCTATCCTTCCGGGCCGCTTACGCGAACGTCTTTGCGTATGCTTCGATGGCTGCTTTCAGCTTGTCAGCTGCTTCGCCCTTGATCTTGGGATCTTCGTTGGTGATCCAGTCAAGCACGTCTTTCTTGGACGAACGCAGGAAGGTCACCAGACCGGCTTCCCAGCGGGTCACATCCTTCACGTCGACCTTGTCGAGGAACCCGTGGGTCCCTGCGAAGATCACAGCAACGATCTCGGCATTGGTCAGCGGCGAATATTGCGGCTGTTTCATCAGCTCGGTCAGACGCGCACCACGGTTCAGAAGCTTCTGGGTCGCAGCGTCGAGGTCGGAACCGAACTGGGCGAAGGCGGCCATCTCGCGGTATTGCGCGAGCTCCAGCTTCACGGCACCAGCCACCGATTTCATCGAGTTGGTCTGAGCGGACGACCCCACACGCGACACCGACAGACCGGTGTTCACAGCAGGGCGGATGCCTTGGTAGAACAGGTCGGTTTCAAGGAAGATCTGACCATCGGTGATCGAGATCACGTTGGTCGGGATATAGGCCCCCACGTCACCCGCTTGGGTTTCGATCACCGGCAGAGCGGTCAGCGAACCAAGACCGAACTCTTCGTTCATCTTGGCCGAACGCTCCAGCAGGCGCGAGTGAAGATAGAACACGTCGCCCGGGAATGCTTCACGCCCCGGCGGACGACGCAGCAGCAGCGACATCTGACGGTAGGCCACAGCCTGCTTGGTGAGGTCATCATAGATGATCAGCGCGTGCTTGCCGTTGTCGCGGTAGTATTCGGCCATTGCGGTTGCCGCATAGGGAGCCAGATACTGCATCGGCGCGGGGTCCGAAGCGGTTGCCGCGATCACGGTGGTGTAAGCCATCGCGCCCGCTTCTTCGAGCTTTTTCACCAGCTGGGCAACAGTCGAACGCTTCTGACCGATAGCCACATAGAAGCAGTGCAGCGCGTTTGCCGGATCTGCGTCATTGTAGACTTTCTGGTTCAGGATGGTGTCGAGCGCGATTGCGGTCTTACCGGTCTGACGGTCGCCGATGATCAGCTCGCGCTGGCCACGGCCGATCGGGATCATTGCGTCAACGGATTTGATACCGGTTGCCATCGGCTCGTGAACCGATTTACGCGGGATGATGCCCGGCGCTTTAACGTCGGCCACACGGCGCTCGGTCGCCTCGATCGGGCCTTTGCCGTCGAGCGGGTTGCCGAGGGCGTCCACAACGCGACCCAGAAGCGCGTCACCTGCAGGCACGTCAACGATGGCGTTGGTGCGCTTGACGGTGTCACCTTCCTTGATGTCACGGTCGGAGCCGAAGATAACGATACCGACATTGTCGGTTTCGAGGTTGAGCGCCATGCCACGGATGCCGCCCGGGAATTCGACCATCTCACCGGCTTGGACGTTGTCCAGACCATAAACGCGGGCAATGCCGTCGCCTACGGAAAGAACACGGCCGACTTCGGCGACCTGGGCATCCTGCCCGAAATTCTTGATCTGCTCCTTGAGGATCGCAGAGATCTCAGATGCCTGGATACCCATTATCCAACCTCTTTCATGCTATTCTGGAGGGAAGCGAGCTGCGAGCGGATCGAGGTATCGACCATGCGCGAGCCCAGCTTGACGATCATGCCACCGATGAGGGTCTCATCGACTGCAATGTTCAGCTTAACGGTTTTACCCGTCTTTGCCGCAAGGGCGTCGGCCAGTTTGGCTTGCTGCTCTTGGGACAGTTCGGTTGCAGAGGTCACATCTGCGGTGACCTCGCCTTTTGCTTCCGCGATCATCGCGCTCAGAGCGCGCAGCAATGCGGGCAGAATGAACAGGCGGCGCTTTTGTGCCATAAGACCCAGCGTGTGGATCATCGTCGCGCTCAGCCCCATCGACTTACCGATGGCCTCGATCGCGGCGTCCTGCTGGTCACGCGTATAGATCGGGCTGTTGATCAGGTCTTGCAGATCGGCGCTCTCAGCAAGCGCGGCCTCCAAGGCATCGACCTCAGCCTTCAGCGTATCAAGCTGACCGGAGTCTTTGGAAATCTCAAAAACCGCCGTTGCATAACGGTCGGCAATGCCTGCGGAAATTGAAGCTGGTTCGGACACGGCCACCCTTCCGATGTTAATCCTCCACCCGTAGCCCCCCGCCCCTAAACGGACCGGAAGGCAACAACCGGAGATCTCCTCAGGGCGCGCCCACGCTCGCCCTCGTTTCGGTAGCAGGATGTAACAGAGCCGCCCCCCACCCGCAACCTTCTTGCGCACTAAGCCGTGAACATAGCCGACAGATTTCGCCTGTTTTTTTGGCTGAGGGCGCTACCATTAACAAGTTCGGCCAAGTCAAGACGCCTATTCGTCATATTTTAATACCAAATACACAAATAGCGGGCCGAATCTGCGTCAATTTGCCCCAGCCCCTAGTGATCCGTCAGACGATGATGTGTAACATTGCCGCCGCGCCCGTGGTTGATCCGCCATGACGGCTCTGTCGCGGGCTTGGCTGCGCCTTCCAGAATGGAGAGCGGCCGCCGCACCCTTGCGCCCAAGCCCGGCTTGCGTGGCTGGGTGACCTGTTTGGACACCTCCAGCATCACGACCCCCGCCGCGAGCAGGCCGGAAATCTTCTGCCCGACCCCTTCCCACATCTGCGCCGAACGCAGCCAGAATCGCCGGTGCGATGGCGGGATATAAAGCGCCGCAGTGTGGCGTTCAGGGACAAACCCGTTGCGCCGCGCCAGATTATCAAGTTGCGACAGGGTATAGGGTTTTCCGAACCCGAACGGCGTTGTCTCGCGCGGGGCCCAAAGCCCCGCACGGTTGGGCACAATCAGCAGCGCCCGCCCTCCGGGCCCCATGACACGCCAGCATTCCTCCAACAGGTCATTGGCATTGTCGGACTGCTCGATGGCATGCATGACCACCAGACGGTCCACCAGACCGGTCTCCAGCGGCCATTGCAGTTCTTCGGTCAGCACCGAGACATTCGGCTCGCCTGCGGGCCACGGCATCACCCCCTGCGGCGCAGGCATCAGCGAAATCACCCGCCGCGCATTCTCCAGATAGGGACGCAGAAGCGGAGCGGTAAAGCCGAAGCCCGCAACCGTGCGCCCGGTAGCCCCTGCCCCGTCGGCAGGCCAGATCGCCAGCACCTGATCGCGCAGCGCCCGTTGTGCCACCCGTCCCAACTGGGTCCGGTAATAGAAATTTCGCAGATCAAGCACATCTACATGCATTGCAGCTTTTGTCCTATTCGGCTTAGCCTGCCCTAAACATAGTGAAGGTTCTCGAAAACGCCATGACCATCGAACTGTCGATCATCCCCTGCCGTAGCGACAATTACGCCTATATCGTCAAAGACGCGCCAACCGGTGCCGTGACGCTGGTCGATGCGCCCGAGGCCGCGCCGATCCTCGAAGCTCTCAAGGTTGCGGGGGTAAAACTGGATGGAATCCTGTTGACCCACCACCATGAGGATCACATCGCGGGCGTGGCTGAAATTCGCGCCCGCACCGGTGCCAAGGTCATCGGAGCGGCCGCCGATGCCCATCGCCTGCCGCCGCTGGATGTGGCGCTTGAACCGGGCAACCAGATCCAGATCGGATCGGACGCGGTGCAGGTGCTGGATGTGCCGGGCCATACCGTCGGGCATCTGGCCTATTATTTTCCGCAATCCGGCATGGTATTCACCGGAGACAGCCTGATGAGCTGGGGCTGCGGACGCCTGTTCGAAGGCTCGCCCGAGCAGATGCTGGCCAGCCTGCGCCGCCTCGCGGCCCTGCCCGATGGCATCATCGTCTGTTCGGGGCATGAATATACCGAAGCCAATGGACGCTTCGCCCTGCATCTCGAACCCGACAACCCCGCGCTGAAGTCCCGCATGCGCGAGACCCTGACCCGCCGCAATCGGGGCGAGCCAAGCGTGCCCTCGACCCTTGCGCTGGAAAAAGCCACCAACCCGTTCCTGCGCGCCGATGATCCGGATCTGAAGGCCGCCCTCGGCCTTCCGTCAACGGCCTCCGCGCTTGATGTCTTTACCAAGGCGCGGCAGGCCAAAGACCAGTTCTAAGCTTTTGCGGCGCCTTCGGGGGCCGCATCGGTATCGGCCTCGCGCGCGGCCTGCGCCTTAGCGCGCCGCAGACGCAACGCATCCGCAATGAAAAACCGTGCCAAGGTACCATAAAGCGGTTCGGGCGACACAAAGCGCGCGGTCCCGTAGCCGATCATCGACGCTGCCATGACCGGCACGATATTGCTATGGCTGCCCGTCATCTCGACGATAATCACGAAAGCCGTCATCGGGGATTGCACAACCCCCGCAAAATACCCTGCCATCCCGAGGATGGATGCAAGTCCGACATTTGTCCCCATAATCAAGGCAATAGAAGACCCAAGCCCGGCACCGACCGCGAGAGACGGTGCAAAAAGACCGCCCGGAATCCCCGAAACGGTGGCCGCGACGGTGGCAATCAGCTTGGCAAAGAAGAACGTCAGCGGCAGGGCTTCGCCCTCGATCGAGGCCCGCGCCTCGCCATAGCCAGTCCCGAAGGTCGAGCCCGCATAAACATAGCCGATCACCGCCGTGATAATCCCGCAGATCAACGCCTGCAGAAGCGAGCGGCGAAAGGCGTTGCCATTGGCTTTCCAGCGACGGATACGCCGCGTGATATTGATCACCAGACGCGAGAAGAGCGCGCCGAACAACCCGCCGGTCACGCCACAAACGAGCACCAGACCGAGATCGCGCGGCAATTCGCCAATCGAGTCAGAAATCCCGAAATAGGTATAGTTTCCCAGCAGACTGAGGGAGGCGATACCGGCGATGATCACCGCCGACAACACCACACCATTCGTACGCGACTGGTAGCTGCGGCTCATCTCTTCGATCGCGAACACGATGCCCGCCAGCGGCGTGTTGAACGCAGCCGCGATCCCGGCGGCCGACCCCGCCAGAATTAGACCGCGTGAATGGGCCATCCCGCCCAGACTGGCCGATTGCAACATGATGGCCGAACCGATCTGCACCGTTGGCCCCTCACGGCCGATGGACCCGCCCGAGAAGAGCCCCAGAATGGTCAATAGAATCTTCCCGAACACCATCTTCAACGACAAGAGCTTCGCGCGCTCTCCCGGTTCGGTAAGGGTCTGGGCGGCGATCGCCTGCGGAATACCCGACCCGGACGTGCCCGGAAAAAGGGTCAGGGCCAGATAGGCACATAACAGAAACCCAAGCGGGGTGATGATCAGGGGCAACCAGTTCCGGCCGGCATCGACCGTAAGCCCACGAAACAGCTCTTGGGCGTAATCGGCAGCGGTCGCAAAACCCACCGAAATCACACCAATCGCGATAGCCCCGAGCCAGAAAATCAAGCGCGATTTCCACAATCTGCGCGAGGACACCATAGCCCGTGACCGCCGCAACATTGCATTTCGAGAAATTTTATATCTGCGCATATTTTAAACCTTTGGGCTCCCCCGCCTCCCTAGTGCCGCAGCCTCTCCGGTTTCAAGTCTCAATCTCTTCGAAAAGCCGGTACGAATTGTCGCAATCAAGCTTATTTTTAGCTGACTTCCGGAAAAACGAGAAACTCCGCCGGTTTTGCCGTTCCGTCAGAAAATCCGAATCTCGCAACCGCGCGGTCCCGATCTTGCATCTGCCTATTTTTTTAGCACAACTTGTCGTAATTTTGTCGCAAATTTTCGACAGCGGATTGAAATCGCTGGCGCAAAAGGCCAGTTTGCAAGGCAAGCCACGTGAAAGATCTTTCTGGTTACCTTCTGTTTACTTTTCCAGCGGAGCCTGAAACTTAACTGGAATTTGCACCAAAGGTCTTGAACAGCGCGAATTTCCACCGAAGTTTAATACTATGAGGCCAGGTTGGTGATCGGGTCGCTTTGATACCGCCGCCAACATAGGAAAGGAGCACCACATGCCTTCGTTCTCGACCACTTTGGAACAAGCAATTCATGGTGCGCTGGCACTGGCCAACGCGCGCCGGCACGAACTGGCGACGCTTGAGCACCTGCTGCTGGCGCTGATCGACGAGCCCGACGCAAATCGCGTCATGCGGGCCTGCTCGGTCGATCTGGATGAACTTCGTCAAACCCTAACCGACTTCATCGATGATGACCTCTCGACCCTGATTACCGAGGTTGAAGGCTCCGAAGCGGTGCCCACGGCTGCTTTCCAGCGCGTGATCCAACGCGCGGCCATTCATGTGCAATCTTCGGGTCGCTCCGAAGTGACGGGGGCCAATGTGCTGGTCGCGATCTTCGCAGAGCGGGAATCCAATGCGGCCTTCTTCCTGCAAGAGCAGGAAATGACCCGCTATGATGCGGTGAACTTTATCGCGCATGGTGTCGCGAAAGATCCGGAATTCGGCGAAAACCGGTCTGTCACCGGTGCCGAGGAGGAAGAGACCAACAAGGCCGACACCACCAACCATCAGTCCGAGCGCGAGGGCAAGGAGTCGGCGCTGGCCAAATATTGCGTCGATCTCAACAAGAAATCCAAGAAAGGCGATATCGACCCGCTGATCGGGCGCCATGAAGAGGTGGAACGCTGCGTGCAGGTGCTGTGCCGCCGTCGCAAGAACAACCCGCTTCTGGTGGGCGATCCGGGCGTGGGGAAAACCGCAATCGCGGAAGGTCTTGCGCTGAAGATCACCCGTGGCGAGACGCCCGAGATCCTGAAAGGCTCGACGATCTATTCGCTCGACATGGGCGCGCTTCTGGCGGGCACCCGTTACCGTGGTGACTTCGAGGAACGTCTGAAAGCGGTTGTGAAAGAGCTTGAAGACCATCCCGATGCGATCCTGTTTATCGACGAGATCCACACCGTGATCGGTGCGGGGGCCACTTCGGGCGGCGCGATGGATGCCTCGAACCTGCTGAAACCGGCGCTGGCTGGCGGAAAGCTGCGCTGCATGGGGTCGACCACCTATAAGGAATTCCGTCAACATTTCGAGAAAGACCGCGCCCTGTCGCGGCGCTTCCAGAAGATCGATGTGAACGAGCCCTCGACCGCAGATGCCGTGAAAATCCTCATGGGTCTCAAGCCCTATTTCGAGGAGCATCACGACATCCGCTTCACCAATGATGCGATCAAGACTGCGGTAGAGCTGTCGGCGCGCTATATCCACGACCGTAAGCTGCCCGATAAGGCGATCGATGTGATCGACGAGGCAGGTGCCGCCCAGCATCTGCTACCCGACAGCAAGCGTCGCAAGACGATCACACCGAAAGAAATCGAGAATGTCGTGGCCAAGATTGCCCGCATCCCGCCGAAAAACGTCTCGAAAGACGATGCCGAGGTGCTGCGCGATCTGGAGAAAACGCTGAAACGCGTGGTCTTCGGTCAGGACAAGGCCATCGAAGTGCTGGCCGCCTCGATCAAGCTGGCCCGTGCCGGTCTGCGCGAGCCCGAGAAGCCCATCGGCAACTACCTCTTTGCCGGTCCGACCGGTGTGGGTAAGACCGAAGTGGCCAAACAGCTTGCCAGCTCGCTCGGCGTCGAGATGCTGCGGTTCGATATGTCGGAATATATGGAGAAACATGCGGTCTCGCGCCTGATCGGCGCCCCTCCGGGCTATGTCGGCTTTGATCAGGGGGGCCTTTTGACCGATGGCGTCGACCAGCATCCGCATTGCGTGTTGCTGCTGGACGAGATCGAGAAAGCGCATCCCGATGTCTACAACATCCTGCTGCAGGTGATGGATAACGGCAAACTGACCGACCATAACGGTCGTCAGGTCGATTTCCGCAACGTGATCCTGATCATGACCTCGAATGCGGGTGCCTCCGATATGGCAAAAGCCGCAATCGGTTTCGGTCGGGATCGCCGCGAGGGCGAAGACACGGCCGCGATCGAACGGACCTTCACGCCGGAATTCCGCAACCGTCTGGATGCGGTGGTCAGCTTCGCCCCGCTACCGCGCGAGACCATTATCCAAGTGGTCGATAAATTCGTGCTGCAGCTTGAAGCCCAGCTGATCGATCGCAACGTGCATATCGAGCTGACACCGGAAGCTGCAAACTGGCTGGCCGAGAAAGGTTATGACGAGCGGATGGGGGCCCGTCCCTTGGGCCGCGTGATCCAAGAGCATATCAAGAAGCCGCTTGCCGAAGAGCTGCTATTCGGCAAGCTGACCAAAGGCGGTCTGGCCAAGGTCTCGGTGAAGGACGACGAAATCGTTATCGAGGTCGAAGAGCCTGGCAAACCGCGGATCACCGGCTCGAAACCACCGCTGCTGACAGCCGATTGATGCGGCCTTTTCTTCTTCTACTTGTTTCGGCCCTGCCTTGCGGGGCCGAAACTTTATCCGAGCCGCGATTTGCCTTTCCGGTCGACTGCACCTTGGGAAAAACCTGCTATATCCAGAACTATGTCGATCACGATCCCGGCCCCGGGGCCACCGATAGCGCCTGCGGGAATCTGACATATGACGGCCATGACGGCACCGATATCGCAGTCCCTACCCGCGCAGATATGCGCAAGACTATCGCAGTCTACGCGGCGCTTGATGGAACAGTGCGCGCCACCCGTGATGGAGAACCCGATTCCGCCTTTGCTGACGGTGCCTCGGTCAAAGATAAAGAATGCGGCAACGGGGTTATCATTGATCATGCCTCAGGCTGGCAAACCCAATATTGCCATCTGAAAAACGGCTCTATTCTGGTCCAGCCGGGGCAGAAAGTGACCACCGGCACCACATTGGGAGAAATCGGACAGTCCGGGCTGGCGGCCTTTCCTCATGTGCATTTCGAAATCCGGCATAACGGGCAATCGCTTGACCCGTTCACCGCAGGCGACAGCGCCTGCACCCTTGCCGCCGATCACGCCCAACTTTGGACGACGCCCATTGCCTATGACGGGGGCGGCGTGCTTCTGGCAGGGCTCACCAGTGAAATCCCCGATTATGATGCCATCAAACAGGGCCGTTTGCCCGCATTGCCGCAAGAGGGCGCGGGCCGTCTGATCCTGTGGATTTACGGCTTTGGCGGACAGCCCGAAGCTGATCTACATGCAACCCTTTCTGGGGGCGGCCAGAACCTGAGCCAGAACATCGCCTTTGAAAAGCCGCAGGCGCTTTATCTACGCTACATCGGGCGCAATGTAAAAACCGGCCTGAAACCGGGCACCTATACTTTTACCGTCACGGACACCACGGGGCATATCACCGCCGAAGAGGTGACCGTGCCCTAGCGTTCGGTCAGCTTCAATTCGATCCGGCGGTTGGCGGCACGCGCCTCTGGACTATCGCCTTTGGCAACCGGACGATATTGCCCGAAACCTGTCGCCGCCAGACGGTTGGGCGGGAATTTCAGACTGTCGATCATATAGCGCACGACTGAAAGCGCGCGCGCCTGACTGAGCTCCCAGTTGTCGCGATATTGCCCCGTCCCCGAAAGCGGCACGTCATCGGTATGGCCATCAACACGAATGATCCAGTCAAGCTGCGGCGGGATCTCGGCAGATAACTCGTCCAGCAAGCGGGTCACCTGCGCGATTTGCGCCTTACCCTCATCGGACAGGGTGGCAGACCCCTGCGGGAACAGCACTTCGGAGGAGAAGACGAAGCGGTCGCCGACCACTTTTACCCCCTCGCGCCCTTGCAGAATTTTCGACAGGCGGCCGAAAAACTCCGAACGGTAGCTTGCCAGATCCTGCGCCTCGGCTTCCGCCTTCTTGCGCGCCGCTTCTTCCAGAGAGGCACGGCGTTTCTGCTCGGCGGCAAGCTGCGCAAGCGCCGAGTTGAGTTGAGTGCCAAGCGATTCGATCTGGCTTTTGGAAGCCGCGGATCGCGTCTGGCTATCATCCAGAACGGCCTGTAATTGCCCCAGCTGGCCACGTAGGGCCGCAATCTGCTGGTTCAGCAATTCGACCTTGCGGGCCGCGTCTTGCGAGATATCTTTCTGCTCGGCCAGCGCCTTTTCGGCCACCGCCTGCAACGCCGCCTGCCGTTCGGCCTCGGTCAGTTGACTGTCCAGCCTGCCCTGCAGATCATCGCGCGCGGCCTGCGCGGCTGCCAGTTTGGTCAGCGTGTCTTCGGCCTGACGGCGGGCCTCCTCCAGTGCGAGGGTCATCGTGGAAATCTCTTCCCCCGACACCTGCAGCTTAGTGCGAAGGTCATCAATCGTCGCTTGCGAGACGCGCAGCTTCTGGTCAGACGCCTGCATCTGCGCCTTTTGCGCTGCCAGAAGATGCGCCACCTGTGCTTCAAAAGCGGTGATTTTCGTATCTGCTGCGGCCAAATCGGACTGGCGATCCCGAAGCTGGCCCGTGAGATTGGCAATCAGGGTCGCCTGCCGCTGCGCCTCGGTTTCGGCATCGGTCAGCTTGGTTTCCAGCGACCCCACCTTCTGACGCGACAGCGACAGCGCCTGCGCCAGCCCGTCCACCGTGTCATTCAACGAGGCCAGTTCATTTTCCTGCGTATTCACCTGCTGGCGCAGCACCGATTGCACCACCATGAAGATCGACAGCACAAAGATGACCACCAACAGAAGCGCGGTCATCGCATCCACGAAACCGGGCCAGATATTGGTGGAAAACCGCTGCCGTCCGCGCCGCGCCAGTGCCATCTCAGCTCTCCCGCGGGCGGGCGAGAATGGCGCGCGTCATCGCGGCGAAATCATTGCGCAGCTCGGCCATGCTTTCCTGACGGCCCGCCGACATCTCTTCGAGGATACGCGCCATCTGCCCATCCATCGACCGCAGGCGCATCCGCATCTCGGCATCATTTTCCGCCGAGAGATCAGAGGCATAATAGGCCGCCATCGTCTCGAGCGCCATCACCAGCCGCTCTTGGCCGTCGGCCATGCGCTGAAGGCTTTCGGCCTGCGCACTGCGCGCGGCGATCTCGCTATCAAGGCGGTCGGACAGCCCCTCCATCACATGCGCAAGCTGACCCAGACGCACATCCACCTGACGGCGCGAGCCCTCGCTCTCGGCAAAGAGCCCGTTCAGCTGGTTCATCTGCTCGGCCATATGGTCAAGGATCTCGATCACCGCCGATTCCTCGCCATCACCGCCGGCAAAGCTGAGCCGGCTGATCGAGCTGATCCATTCCTCAAGCTCGCGGTAGAACCGGTTCTGGCCATGCGTCACGAACAGTTCTAGCAACCCGACGATCAGCGACCCCGCAAGCCCCAGAAGCGAGGAAGAAAACGCCGTGCCCATCCCCCCCAGCTGTCCCTCAAGGCCGGTCATCAGGTTGTCAAAGACGCTTAGCCCCGACTGCCCCTCTTGAGGAGCCAGCGCGCGGATGGTGTCAACCACCGCAGGCACCGTTGTGGCCAGCCCGTAGAAGGTGCCCAGAAGCCCCAGAAAGATCAGCAACCCCGTGATATAGCGGGTAATATCGCGGCCTTCATCAATCCGCTCGGCCACGGATTCCAGAATCGAGCGCCCCGCAGAGGTGGCAATATCGGCGCGTTGGCGCGTCCCCAGAAGGGCCGCCAGCGGTGCCAGCATCACGGGCGCCCGCACATCGGGCCGGCCCGGACGGTCCGCCGCAAAGCTTTCCAGCCAGCTAACCGCCTTGATCAACTGCACCACCTGCCAGAAACAGGCCAGCACCCCCAGCACGAAGGTCACCACAATCACGCCGTTCAGCCAAGGGTTGGACAGGAAAATCGGGAAAATCCGCGCATAGGCGAAAACAGCACCGGTGGCGACCAGCCCCAGCACCACCAGCATCATAAAGATCTGCCGCACGGGCTGGGAGAATTGCGGTTCAAGCTTCAGCTTCGACATGGATGGCCTAGATTATCTGTTTCCGGCTCGACCCTAATCGTCACAGGCGGTTTCTCCAAGGGCTATCCGCGCGCCTCCTCGGCAAGATGGCGCACCCGTGCCGCGAGCCAGTCCAGATCGGGATCCGCGATACCCAACCTGCCCAGATGCTGGGCAGTATTATAGAGATATTCGCAATTCGGCCCCATCTTGCCGCAGGAGCGGGCGATAATCTGCGCCTGATCCTCTAGCGGATGGTGACAATACTGGGTGTTCGCCGGATCGATGACATAGGTCACCGCCTCGACCACGCGCCCGTCCGCCAGCGCCACCGGAAGGAGACGTTCCTCATAAGCATCCGAGACCAGCTCGCGGGCGCGCAGATAGGACAGCACCTGCGCCTCTTCCCCCGCTTTGGCCCGCAGTGCCACCCCCGCGCAAACCGCGTTTTCCTGCGCGTCGAGCGCCAGCACCAAGCCCGGGTTCCGCATAGTGCCGCGATAGTGAATGGACGTCATGCAGAAAGAGCGATGCCACCCTTTCAAACGACCAAGTGCCTGTTCTTCCGGTACAAATCCCGGATTCCAGATCAGCGAACCATAGCCGAAAACCCATAACGTCTTGTTCATGTCTCTGGTCCTTTTCTCTTGTGCCGAATAGATAAGATATCAAGAGGCGTGAAGAGGTATATAATGCGAAAATTAGTGGGTCTCATCATCATATTGGGTGTCATTTTCGGCACTTATTGGGTGCTGATGTCACGCGCGATCGAAAGCCGTGCGAAAACGTTGATCGCCAGCGCCGAAGCCGGTGGCTGGGGGTCGGCACAGGCAGTGGCTGTCAGTGGCTTTCCCACGAAATTCACTGCCAATTTCGAATCTCCCGAGCTGACCCAGCCCGATGGCGGCTTTAACTGGGCTGCCGAATATGCCCAGCTCAATGCCGGTGTGTTCAGCCCGACCTCGATCACCATGACCCTGCCCGAAGAAGCCGATCTGGGTTGGGCGGGGCATCAGTTCACGCTGTCAAACATCTCCAACCAGCTTCATGTCGATCTGGGGCTGAGCAGTTCGCTACCGCTGAACGCGGCCAAGCTTGTGCTCGACCAGCCCGAGATCAGCGGTGAAAAGATCGATTTTGGCGCGAACCAGATCAGCGTAACGCTGAACGAAGCCAAAAGCGGTGCGGCCTCGATCGTGGACCCGTCAGATGCGCAATCCACACTGACCCCTGCCCATGCCTATCAGGTCACAGCCAATATGGACGAGGTGCAGATCCCGCTGGATGCGCTGCGCAAGCTTCTGCCCGACGGCGCGGCAACCGACACGCCGCTGGCGGACAAAATCGACCAGATCCACCTGAATGCCGCCATCGGCACGGCCACACCGCTGGACAATAGCAGCCTTGCCCGCATGCCCGCGCTGCAAACGCTGCGGATTGATAATTTCACGCTGGATTGGGACGCCAAGCTGGTCAGTGCGCAAGGGGCCCTGACCATCACCGAAACCGGCCAGCCCGAAGGCGAGATCCTGCTGAGCACGCCGGATTGGGAAGCTTGGCTGGAGGTGGCTGTCGATGCGGGGCTGATCGCGCGGAACCGCGTGGATATGGTCAAGCTTCTGGCGGGGCAGATGGTCGACAAATCCGGCCTGCTGACATTGCCGCTGACCTTCCGCGCTGGCCAGATGAAGCTCGGGCCGCTGCCGCTGGGCAAAGCTCCGGTGATCCAGATCCCTGAATCGGCGGAAGGGTAAACACAAAAAACGGGCCCCGCGCGGGGCCCGTTACGGTTGCGGCCTCTACTCGCCCGCCTGCTTGGGCACCCGCCCGAAATCGGGGGCATCGGTATCCTGCCCCGCATCAATGATCCCGCGCCGGATCGCACGGGTGCGGGTGAAATAGTCGTGCAGCATCTCGCCGTCGCCAGTGCGGATCGCACGTTGCAGCACGAACAACTCTTCGGCAAAGCGCCCCAGAATATCCAGCGTGGCCTCTTTGTTGGTCAGGAAGACATCGCGCCACATCGTCGGGTCCGACGCTGCGATACGGGTGAAATCCCGAAAACCCGAGGCGGAGTATTTGATGATCTCCTGATGGCTGACGCGGCGCACATGATCGGCCACACCCACCATCGTATAGGCAATCAGATGCGGGCAATGCGAGGTCACCGCCAGAGTGATATCGTGATGGGGCGCATCCATCGTGTCGACATTCGCCTCCAGCCCCTCGAGATAGGCGCGCAGCTTGGCCAGTGCCTGCGGGTCGGTCGTCTCGGAGGGGGTCAGCAGCCACCAGCGGTTGACAAACAGCGTGGCAAAGCCCGAGCGCGGCCCCGATTGCTCGGTCCCTGCCAGCGGGTGGCCGGGGATGAAATGCACGCCTTGCGGCACATGGGGCGCGACAGCCTCCACCACGGCCTGTTTCACCGAGCCCGTATCGCTGAGAATGGCCCCCTGTTTGAGATGCGGCGCGATCTCGGCGGCGACCGCCCCCATCACGCCCACTGGCACGCAAAGCATGACCAGATCGGCATCACGCACGACATCGGAGAGGCTGTCACAGACAGTATCGACCAGCCCGATCTCGGCGGCGATACGACGCACTTCGGGGTCGCGGTCATAGCCCGCCACCTCGCCCGCAAGCCCTTTCCATTTTGTCGCATGAGCAAGGGACGAGGCAATCAGCCCCATCCCGATCAGCGCCACTTTCCCGAAGATCATGCCAGATCACCGGCCATGAACTGCGCTTTGAACTGACCGATCAAATGGGCCACACGACGGCAGGACGGCTCGTCCCCCACGGTAATACGCAGGCAATGCGGCAGGTTATAGCCCGCCACACGGCGCACGATAATGCCCTCGGATTTAAGATACTCGTCACAGGCTTCCGCCTCGGCGGTCGAGGTAAAGCGCGCCAGAATGAAATTGGCGGTGGAGGTATCGGAGGGCACACCCTTCTCGGCCAGCGCCTCGGCCAGCCAGGCCCGCAGGCGGGTGTTGTCATTGCGGCAGCGTTCCAGCCAGTCCTGATCGCGCACGGCAGCCTCGGCGGTTTCAAGCTGCGCGGTGGACATATTGAACGGCCCGCGCACGCGGTTGAGCACATCGATGATGGCTTTGGGACCATAGCCCCAGCCCACGCGCAACCCGCCCAAGCCGTAGATCTTGGAGAAGGTGCGCGTCATCACGACATTCTCCAGACGGGTGGCGATATCGGCGCCGCCATCATAACCCTCGACATATTCCGAATAGGCGGCGTCGATCACCAAGATCGCCTGCGGCGGCAGACCACGGGCCAGACGTTCCAGCTCGGCGGGCGCGATCATCGTGCCGGTCGGATTATTGGGGTTGGCGATGAACACCAGCTTGGTGTTCTCGTTGCAGGCGGCCAGAATCGCATCCACATCGGTGGTGCGGTCGCGCTCTTTGACCTCGACCGGCGTGCCACCGGCCGCCATCGTCGAGATGCGATACATCAGGAAGCCGTGCTCGGTGAAGACCACCTCGGACCCCGCGCCCACATAGGCCTGACAGAGCATGTGGATGATCTCGTCCGAACCGACACCGATAATGATCTTATCGGCATCCAGTTTATAGACATCACCGATGGCCCCGCGCAGGCCCGCATGATCGGTCGAAGGGTAGCGATGCATCGAATGCGCACAGCGCGCAAAGGCTTCTTTCGCCTTGTCGGACGGCCCGAACGGGTTCTCGTTCGAGCTGAGCTTCACCGCATCCGTGCGGCCTGCCACTTTGGACGCGCCGCCTTCATAAAGCGCGATATCCATAATTCCGGGTTGCGGTTGAATTTGGTCATTCATGATGCATCTACCCTCATCTTGCGCCGCCTCTTTATCTGCGAGGCGGGAGTTTTTCCAGCAATCTTTGGTCGCTGCAAAGATTTGCCGCAGAGGGCGTGGGAGATGCCCCACATATTTAGAAAAAACTTACGCAAATTTTAAAATCTTACCCGTTTATGGACCGCTCCCCGGACAGATTTACGCCTCATTTAGATTTCACAACTTAAGCGTTACATAGTCCAAAGGAATGTTCTCAATGTCCCAAATACCTGCATATGCGGCCCCTCCTCTGGCATTTGCCACGACCTTCCTATGTGCCTTGGGATTACCTGCCACTGTCCGCGCGGACAGCCTGCAGGATGTGTTCATGTCCCTACCGAAGGCCAAGCGCATTGCCGTCAAACAGACATTGTCGCGCTATCAGCTTTTCGTCGGTCGCGTCGATGAAAACTGGAGCCCCGGAACCGAGCGCGCCTTGCGACGCGGGGCCGAAGAGGTGGCGAAACGCTCGCAACTGATGTACCGCCCGCGCCTTGTTTCCCAACGCGAAGCGCAGGTCTATATCGCCAAACTCGAATCCGGCGAATTCGGGGATTACTTCCAGAAGGAATCCGACGCCCAGCTCTGGTCCTTCCTGAACGTCTTCAAGGGCGGATGAGCCGGCAGAATGACAGAATGTCATGCCCCTCCACAGCGTTACACGACAAGACTGACCAAAACGTAAAAAGCCGCAGCACCAAGCTGCGGCTTTTTGTATTTTGCGGAGTTCGGCAAAGAACCGGTGGGGCCCGAAGGCCCGCCACCTTAGTTCTTTGCGTAGAATTCGACGACCAGATTCGGTTCCATGACGACCGGATAGGGCACGTCGGACAGGGTCGGGGTACGGGTGAAGGTCACGGTCAGCTTCGAACCGTCGACTTCCAGATAGTCCGGAATATCGCGCTCTGCCGAGGCTTGTGCTTCGATGACCAGCGCCATTTGCTTGGACTTCTCACGCACCTGGATCACGTCACCCTCTTTCACGCGGTAGGAGGGGATGTTCACGCGCTTGCCGTTCACCAGAACGTGGCCGTGGTTGACGAACTGGCGTGCTGCGAAGACGGTCGGGACCAGCTTGGCGCGGTACACAACGGCGTCGAGGCGGCGCTCGAGCAGACCGATCAGGTTTTCACCGGTATCGCCCTTGACGCGCTCTGCTTCACCGTAGATGCGGCGGAATTGCTTTTCGGTCAGGTCGCCGTAGTAGCCTTTCAGCTTCTGCTTGGCGCGCAGCTGGATACCGAAGTCCGACAGTTTTGCCTTGCGGCGCTGACCGTGCTGACCCGGGCCATATTCACGACGGTTGACCGGGGACTTTGCGCGGCCCCAGATGTTTTCGCCCATGCGGCGGTCGATTTTGTACTTGGCAGACGTGCGTTTGGTCACGGCTGATCTCCTTCATCAAAGTTTCGAAGGGCGTTGTCCTCCTCCGGCCTTGCGACCGGCGACAGGTTTTCTCTTGCGAGATCCACCAACACCAAAGAAAAACCGGCAGCCTGCGCCACCGATCCGCGCGCTTATACAGGGACCATCCCTGCTGTCAACGCCTAAGACCGCAGGCCGCTCAGAAACGGATATCCACGCGCAGATCTCCCAACACCTGCCCCTCTGGCTGGGTGGTGAATTCCTTCGACAGCCATGTTGCCCCATAGCTGATATGCCCCCAACCCCATCCGTGGCTGATAAAGGCCCGCAAACGATAGCGCGTCTCTTCCGCCGCAATAGTCTCGCCGGGAAACAGGTCGCTATGGCCGACATGGCTCACATCCGCACCGAGGCCGAAACGCGTGGCCCGCGCATATGTGTCGCCCAGCCCCAGATAGAGCCGCCCCAGCACATCATCGCGTAACCACAGCTCTCCATGCGCCGCATTGAAAACCAGATCGGCGCCTGCGGTCAGAAGATCCTCGTCGCCGCTTTTGCCCGCAACAAAGGGAATCAGTTGCGTCCGCTCGGACAGCTCCACCGGATAGCGCAATTCGGCCACCACCATCGGCCAGACCTTATTGCCAAGCTGCTGGTCCTGCGCGGCCTGCGGATCGGGCTGGTCCAGAATGTCATGCAGCGCATCCTGCACCTTGCCCGGCAAACGGTCCGGCCCGATCCCCACCACGCCAAAGCCCACCATAGCCTGCCAGCCTGCCTGCTCGAAATAGCTGCGCGCGCTCAGTTCCGTGCGGCTGACATAACGGCGGTCATCGGCGGCCGGATGCTCGAGCGACTGGGGCGCGATGACCGACCCGCCCAACCGGAATTCCCAAAGCGAGAAAGGCACCACAGGTGCCCGCCCCGTCCAGTCCGCCCCCGCAAGAACGGACAGGCTCATACCGCCGGTCTGCCAGCGGTCATGACCGTCACCGATCAGGTCATTATAATGGAACCGCGACCAGCCCAGATAATGGAACCCCTGCGCGGGCAGCGTCTCGACCACAGCGGCGGTCTCCGCCCGAAGCGGTGCCGCAGCCCCCAGCATCAGCGCCAATGCCCCGATCACCCCATAGCTCTGCCTGTGCATCCTACGCTCCCTCAGCGGTCTTTCTGCGACCCTGCCACAGCCGCAATGCGCCGCAAACGCCTTGTGCACCGCCAGCCGCTCATCCCTGCGCGGCGTTGCAAGCAGATCACGCGCGCGCTGCGGCAAGTGGCCCCAAGACCACAATCACGCGCAAACGCCTTGCTCCCATCCGCAGTTGGTGATTGATGGATCCTGTTCCGACAGCCAAAGGCGAATCCACCACCGGCCTAATCCCCGCGTGATGCCGGATACCCGATGGCGAGTAACGGACACTCAGCCCCGCCGCTGCCACGGGGGGCCTTTGGGTGCCACCCTTAGCTGCTCGCGGGGGTGGCACCTCTCCTCGCGAAACTTTCTTTCGCGGAGTCCCTGCAGAACGAGGCATTACAAAAGCGGATGGCTGTTTTGCCTGTTCTTCCGTTGCCGGTTGCGCTAAAGCTGCGCTCCGAAAGCAGGGGCGCATGCGCCCTCGAAGCCATTGCCCAAAGAAAGGGAGCAGCCAATGCCCTATTATCGTTCCCGCAGATCGACCCATGGCCGCAATATGGCGGGCGCGCGCGGATTGTGGCGCGCAACCGGCATGACCGATAGCGACTTCGGCAAGCCGATCATTGCGGTCGTCAACTCCTTCACGCAATTCGTCCCCGGCCACGTCCACCTGAAGGATCTGGGTCAGATGGTGGCCCGCGAGATCGAGAAAGCCGGCGGCGTGGCAAAGGAATTCAACACCATTGCGGTCGATGACGGGATCGCCATGGGCCATGACGGCATGCTCTATTCGCTCCCCTCGCGCGAGATCATCGCGGATTCGGTGGAATATATGGTCAATGCCCATTGCGCCGATGCGATGGTCTGTATCTCCAACTGCGACAAGATCACCCCCGGTATGCTGATGGCCGCAATGCGCCTGAACATTCCCGTGGTCTTCGTCTCGGGCGGTCCGATGGAAGCGGGCAAGGTCACCATCAATGACCTCGAAAAGGCCGTCGACCTTGTCGATGCGATGGTCGTGGCGGCGGATGACAAATATACCGATGAACAGGTTGACGAGTTCGAAAAGAACGCCTGCCCCACCTGTGGCTCCTGCTCGGGCATGTTCACCGCCAACTCGATGAACTGTCTGGCCGAGGCGCTGGGTCTGGCGCTGCCGGGCAATGGCTCGATGCTGGCCACCCATGCCGACCGTAAGGAGCTGTTCCTTGAGGCCGGTCGCAAAATCGTCGAGATCACCAAGGCGCATTACGAGGACGAGAAGCCCGGCTTGCTGCCGCGCGACATCGCGACCTTCGAGGCGTTCGAAAATGCCATGTCGCTCGATATCGCGATGGGCGGCTCTACCAATACCGTGCTGCACCTGCTGGCGATCGCACATGAGGGCAAGGTCGATTTCACGATGGATGATATCGACCGTCTCTCGCGCAAGGTGCCGGTGCTGTGCAAGGTCGCGCCCGCCAAGGCCGACGTGCATATGGAAGACGTGCACCGCGCAGGCGGCATCATGGGCATTCTGGGCGAAATGAACCGCGCGGGTCTGATCCATGCCGATTGCCGCACCGTGCATTCGGAAAGCATGGCAGAGGCGCTGGCCAAATGGGATATCGTCACCTCGAATTCCGATACGGTCGACGCGTTCTACCGTGCCGCCCCGGGCGGCGTCCGCACAACCCAGGCCTTCAGCCAGTCGAACCGCTATAAGGAGCTCGACCGGGATCGCGAAAACGGCGTGATCCGCTCGGGCGAGCATGCCTTCTCCAAGGATGGCGGCCTCGCCGTGCTCTTCGGCAATATCGCCCTGAATGGCTGTATCGTGAAAACCGCAGGGGTGGATGATTCCATCCTGAAATTCTCCGGTCCGGCCCGTGTGTTCGAAAGCCAGGACGACTCGGTCTCGGCCATCCTCACCGGCAAGGTCAAAGAGGGCGAAGTGGTGATCATCCGCTTCGAGGGGCCGCGTGGCGGACCGGGCATGCAGGAAATGCTCTACCCCACCTCCTACCTCAAATCCAAAGGTCTGGGCGCGAAATGTGCGCTGCTGACCGACGGGCGCTTCTCGGGGGGCACTTCGGGCCTGTCCATCGGCCACGTCTCGCCGGAAGCCGAAGAAGGCGGCACGATCGGTCTGGTACAGGATGGCGACCTGATCGAGATCGACATCCCCAACCGCACCATCAACCTCGCCGTGGCCGAAAACGAGCTGGCCGCCCGCCGCGAGGCAATGGGGCCGCTGCCGTGGAAACCCAAAGCGCCGCGCAAACGGGCGGTCTCCACCGCGCTCAAAGCCTATGCAATGCTCGCCTCCTCGGCGGCCAAAGGCGGCGTGCGTATTCTTCCGGAAGACCAGTAACCACAGGCGCCCGCAGGAGGATCGGCCAAAAGGCCGATCCGACATATCGCGCAAAACCCGCCCCTCGGGCGGGTTTTTCCGTTTAACAGAACGACCGCATCCTATTCGGCGGGGCTATGCAGTTCTGCATGGTCGCCCTCCCCCGCTGGCTGGTCCACCCTGTGCTCGGGCAGGATCAGGGACAGCAGGATGGCGCTCAGCCCCGACAGGGTGATCGGCGTGGCCACAACCTGTTTCAACAAGACCGGAAGATGCTGCGTCGCCTCCGGCACCAATGTCACCCCGAGCCCCAACCCAAAGCTGACGGCCATGATATAGACCTGACGCTGATCCATCGGCTGGCTCGCCAGAATACGGATACCCGCCACCGCAATCGTGCCAAACAGCACAAGCGTCGCCCCGCCAAGAACCGGCTTCGGGATCAGCGTGAACACCGCCCCCAGAATGGGAAAGAACCCGAGGATCACCAGAATAGCGGCGGCATAAAGCCCGACATACCGCGAGGCCACGCCCGTCATCTGGATCACCCCGTTATTCTGGCTGAAGGTCGTATTGGGGAACGTATTGAAAATCGCCGCCAAACCGGAATTCACCCCATCGCCCAGCACCCCGCCCTTGATGCGTTTCAGATACAGCGGCCCCGCGACAGGTTGCCCCGAAATCACCGAACTTGCCGTCAGATCGCCCGAGGTTTCGATCGCCGTCACCAGATAGAGAAAGGCCACCGGAACGAACAAACCGAAATCGAAATCCAGCCCGTAGCGGAACGGAATCGGCAGGGCAAAAACCGGTGCTTTCGCCAAAGGCGCCAAGCTGACCATTCCCAGCCCCGCTGCAACAAGCGTCCCCACGACGAGCCCGATCATGATCGCGCCAATCCGCAACATCGGCTTGCCAGTGAAGGTGCAGATCAAGACCACCGCCGTCACAATTGCACCCAACAGAAGGTTGACCGGTTGCCCCAGATCCTCGCCCGCCATCGCCCCGCCCGCAAAGTCGGTAAAACCAACCTTCACGAGGCTCAGCCCGATAATGGTGATGACGATGCCGGTGACCGTGGGGTTAATAATCCGCTTCAGCCGGTCCATGAATTGCGACAGCACGATTTCGACCAGACAGCCGACAAGGCACAGGCCGAAAATCATCGCCAGAATATCCTCGGGCGTGCCACCACGGGCCTTCACACTCATCCCTGCAGCAAGGATCGCCCCGAGAAAGGCAAAAGACGTGCCCTGCAGGCTCAGAAGCCCCGATCCAACCGGCCCGATCCGTCGGCATTGGATAAAGGTCGCGACCCCCGAGACGAAAATCGCCATCGAGATCAGGTAGGGCACCTGCTCCCCCAACCCCAGAACGCCACCAATCACCAAAGTCGGCGAGACGATCCCGACAATCGCCGCAAGGATGTGCTGGAAGGCGGCCAGAGCTGCGCGCGCCGGCGGAGGACGGTCCTCGAGCTTGTAGATCAGGGAGACATGGTCGGCCATCTTGCGCTCCTTTCGAGGGATAGTTTCCCCGATTGGGCGCCGCAGACCGGTCAAAGGGAAGTAAAGCCGCCACAACCCTTACGCGCATCGCGAAAAGACCCTAAAACTTGCAAATAAAATAGGCGGACCGCTCGGGCCCGCCCAAAAACAGATCGCCTCGGAAAGGCTCAGGCAAGGCGGCGTTCGATCGCCATGCCGACAAACATCGCGACCACAAAGACCAGCCCGCCCCAGCCGCCATAGCTGAGCGAGGCCATCGCGGGTCCCGGACAGAAGCCGCCCAGCCCCCAGCCCACACCAAACAACAGTGCCCCCAGCACAAGCTTGCCATCCAGTCTGGTCGAGGGTTTGCCCGGATAGGCCTCGCCCATCGGCGAGGTCTTGCGTTTCGCGGCAACCCGCCATGCCACGACCATCGGCAGAACAGCCCCCCCCAGCACAAATATCAATGTCGGATCCCATGCGCCAAACACATCCAGAAAGCCGCGCACTTTCTGGGTGTCGGTCATGCCCGAGACCATAAGCCCCAATCCGAAGATCACCCCCGACAGCAACGAGACAAAAACACGCATCAGATCACTCCCAGAAGATGACGCGCCACAGCCACGGCAATCATGCCGAAGCCAACATAGACGCAGGTTGCAACAATCGAACGCAGCGAAAACCGCGACATACCGCAGACGCCATGTCCCGAGGTACAACCATTTCCAAGCCTCGCCCCGAACCCGACCAGAAGTCCGGCCACAATCAACACAAGAAAGTTGCCGCTCGCATGTGTCTCCGGCGCGCCCCAGACAAGCCCCACAAGCGCAGGCGCTCCAACAAGACCCAAAGCGAAGGCAACCCGTTCTTTGAAGACCTGCCCGCCCGGCTGCATCAATCCGGCAAGGATACCGCTCGCCCCCATAATCCGCGCATTGACCAAGAGCATGACTACGGCGGCACCGCCAATCATCAAGCCCCCCAATAGCCCCCAGATCCAGTCCAATGGCACGCTCATCCCGGCCTCCATATCGCCAAGCAAAACTTCAAGACGATATGTAGCACAACACATTCCGCTTTCAATATACGAATGTACTTAAAAACACCGCTGAGCTTTCTGAGCTATGCCCCATCCCTTGGACAGGATCTGGCGTAAATTGCGCTATTCGTTGTACTTGCTGATCGGGTTGGTTGATATCATTTCTCTGCCAACAGGCCAGCGCCGGAGGCTGGCCGCCCAGGGCTGAATGCGGGCGCTGATGGTTATAGAAGGTCATCCAATTCCGGATAGCCGCCTTTATCTCCGACCCAACGCACGCTGGTCGCTAGATTTCGTCCACGACCAGTTCGCGGGCGGCCAGCGCTTCCGGGTGCTCAACGTGGTCGACGATGTCACCCGTGAATGTCTCGCGGCAATCCTGGATACCTCGATCTCGAGGCGCCGTGTCGCGCGTGAACTCACGGCCCTGATCGAGCGTCGTGGAAAGCCCGGCATGGTTGTCAGCGACAACGGAACCAAACTGACCAGTAACGCCATTCTGCGATGGTGTGTATTGACCCACTGAAATCCTGCTCATGCTACAAAGGAGAACGTGGCAATGAGTATGACAATGGACGACAGCATCAAACGTTGGACGGCCAAGCGGAAGACGGCGCTGGTCATCGAGATCATTCAAGGCAAAACGACGGTGGCCGAAGCCAGCCGATCGTTCGACCTGACGCCTTCCGAGATCGAAGGCTGGGTCGAGGATGCAAAGCGGGGCATGGAGAACTCCCTGCGCGCGAACCCGCTCGACATTCGCGAGCAATACGAGAAGCAGCTGAAGGATCTGCAGGAAGCCTATGGTGAGGCGATGCTGGAACTGCGCGCTCGAAAAAAGCTGCAGGCCCTCATGGTGAGGCAGTAGGCCGCCACTGGTCCGAGGCCACTGCCGAACGGAGGACGGCAATTGATCCGGACGCTCCATGAGGGCCTGCTAGCCGATGGTGTAGCGGTCTCGATCGCCAGGCTCTGCGCCTGGTTCGGCGTGCCACGGCGGACGGTCTATTATACACCGACCAAAGCCGCGCCGAAGATCGATCCTCCCTTCGCCGATCCTATCAAGGCGCTGATCGAACAAGAGCCGTCTTTTGGCTATCGCACGGTCGCGTGGCTGCTTGGCTTCAACAAGAACACGGTGCAGCGGATCTTTCAGCTCAAGGGCTGGCAGGTCCGCAAGCGCGCTGTGGGCATGCGGCCGCGCATCGAGGCGGTGCCCTCCGTCGCCACCGCGCCAAACGAGAGGTGGTCGACGGATCTGGCGCGGGTCTGGACCGGGAAGGACGGTTGGGCGTCTCTGGCGTTGGTCATCGACTGCCACACGCGCGAACTGTTGGGCTGGCACCTGTCTCGCTCAGGAAAGGCTACCACGGCCAGTGCCGCGCTCGAGCACGCCCTGATCAGCCGGTTCGGCACGCTCGGTCGGGTCGATCGGGGATTTCTGCTAAGGTCAGACAACGGGCTCGTTTTTACCAGCCGCCACTTCACAGCTCTGGTTCGTAGCTATGGCCTGCGCCAGGAGGTCATCACGCCGCACTGCCCGCAGCAGAACGGAATGGTCGAGCGCGTGATCCGCACACTCAAGGAGCAGTGCATTCACCGGCACCGCTTCGAGAGCATCCAGCACGCGACCCGCGTCATCGGCGACTGGATCAGCTTTCATAACAACCGCCGCCCTCATCAGGCCCTTGCAATGCGCACGCCTGTCGAGGCATTCAGATCAGCGGCTTAACCTGAGCAGATTCAGCTGGGTCAATACAAGTCGGGCCACGGCTGAAGACAAATCATATAGAAATGACTCTAGATCCACAATTTTGATATAAGTGAAAGAAATCAAACCCCTTTGAAAGCCAGCAGCAGTAAGCTTGATCGGCTGCTGGCAATCCAAGTTTAGGTGCGGCTTTCAAATCGTATTGGGACGATTTGTTTAGCGCGACGATACCCAGCAGCGCACGGGAGCAGAAGAGGGATGGAAACTTTAAGGTGCGGTAGAAAAGATATCGCTTAGTCGACTGAGAGCGTTTTTGACCATTCCGCAACCTTCTTTTTCAGGAGGGGGCCGTTAGGGCGGCCAGCTAATGCCAATTGCATAAGGAAGAGCGCATCCTGTTTGGAAGGTGCCGCACCTTGATGCATTCGCAATGCCATATCACGAAGCCCATCAACTGCAGCAGTCAATGGCTTGAAATCACTGCCTTGAATTGCGTACCCCAACATTTCGTCAATCAGTTTCTCACAATCCACGGCAGACCCATCTGCTGGTTTTTCATCAATATCCACTGAAAGAAATTGATTTCCGGAGCCAAAATATTTCTCAAAAAACTCCTCATTGCTTGATCTGAAGCTCTGCTCGACTTCCGCACGCCTATGCGACCCTAGTTTACCCTGCTTCAGGCTATCCAATGCAAGGATTTCCGCTTTTTTCCGTGTATTGTCCTTATTAATTTTTACCGGAGTATCCGTCCAAAAGGGATACATCTCGTTGATCCGTCTAAAAGCGACAGCTTGTAAATATGACAAGGACTCATTGGCAGAACTAACACTAAAATCCATTGACGCTATCAGAGAATTATCCGCGACAAGGCTGATAAAATCTTTCCGGAGATCGCCGTCCAAAAATCTCGCGCGGTCATAGATCCGGAACTCACACGCATCGCGCCCGAACACCTCACTCCAATTATCGGCGACCTGCAAATAATTCGCGTAGTAAAGCTCCGGCGTCGCTCGAACATTGAGGTACTCATCCAATGTTAGGGTATCTTCCCCTTTCAATGCTGTGCTGTACAATGACACGAGTGTATCGAACTGGTTTCTGAAATAACAAACTACTTTTATCTCAGAAAAGTGCAGGCTCAAAAAATCTTTGAGCTCTTGGATCTCTTCGCGCAGGGTAGTTCGAGAGTGGAAATGTTCGCTCGTAATGATGAAGAGATCCGAATTAAGTTTCGCGTTTTTTATTTCGTCAGCAAATGCATCAAGAAACCCCTCGAAGAAAACAGCTTTCTGCTCATATGTGGAATAACCGTGTTGCTTCGCAAAATCATCGAATTGAGTACTGAAACAAGCAGGCAGCTTCCTGTTGTTACTCTTTCCTAACATCTCAGACAGGTAGATACGCTCTTTGCGCAGAACTTCTTGGTTGGAATACAGCCAATCTTGCAAAAGCGTGGTTCCAGTTTTTTCCGTGCCGATATGCAAGATACATTTCATTCGTGCCGCCCCAGCTCTATTCTTTCTGAGTAGCTTCCACTTTATTATGGCTAAGCTTTTCTCCCCTCGAGGTTTAACTACCCGCTCTTCAGAAGCAAGTTTCAAAAGCAAAAAATGGCAATACTAGCTCAGAGCATCGCCATTTTTTTCATTATTTCATCAGGTCGGGTGAAAGTCTTTCAAAGAAAGCACCCAGATATTCGCTTATTTATCGAGTAGATACCTACTGCCACTTGAAGTGCTCAGCTATCAAACAGGACGCCTCGAGCTTCAGCAGGCATCGTTAGGTACTTCTAATACTCGACAGCACCACCATAATGCTGCTTCTTTTTGACTTAGTTTTCTACCTTCTCGGCAAAGAGCCAATGATACTTGAAATGCGCCAAGAAGAGTGGTTCTGGCGACAGTCGCAGCCATGGACTGTAGCGCATGAGTGGGACCTTTACCGCGATGAAGAGCGTCTGCGATGAATGTGGTGCCAAGTGATGGCGTAAAGCACCTTAGGTAAGCTGCTCAAATTCGTCAGACGGGCGTTAAACTATATTTAAAAATAGCGCCCAAAAGCCTTGTAGTCATCGGCATAGAAACCTTCAATTTTCGCTAGCTGTGCGGCTGACAACGCATCGCGACTGAGCTTCGGCCCCCCCTTTTGAGAGTGTGGCATTTCTATATTGGTTTCAGCGATTTCGTTCATGTCTCTAGCAAGATCTGGCAACTCATTCATCCTATACACTTTGTGAAAATAAGATGGATCATCGCCAAGAAAATTCACCAACGTTTTCGTATGATGATGAATTGAAACGTTCGCCTTACGATACTCGTCAAATAAATCGACAAAAGTGTCCAAATCTGGATTAGCTTGAAGTCCAAGCTCCTCAAGGGATTTACCTGCTTTGTCTTTAGAAAGCTCTTTATGAAAAATTACACGGTTTGAATATGCCGATAAAAACCGTGAAACTGGATCACGGACAACCGTCACTCGACGAAGACCGCTTATCTTTTCTTCGGGGTAATTTTTGCGTGCGATCGCTGGATAAAAATGGTGGATATGGCTCCAACGACCGTTCGCTTTAAAGGGACGGAATTCGAAACCATTCTCAATCTTGAAAAAAAATTCCTTTACTGATGTACAGGCCACTTTAGGCACGGATGCATAAAAGATACCAACTTTAGGGAGGATGATAGTCACAATTTATTCCTTAGTCCGACGCAGCAGCCTGATTGGCAGACTATATCCAGCCTCCCTACGCTGCAACTATATGTAAATTCTAACAGGTCGACTTACTTAGATGTCGCATTGTTCTTGTATGCGAGAAAACTAAGCCGCCCCTAACAGCGGTACGTGTCCGCAACCTGAACACTAACATCTTTATCAAACAGCACCCCTCGCGCTTCCGCAAGCATCGTCAGATATTTCTGATACTCTACGCCTCCCCCATAATGCTGCTTACGCTTAATTTCATTTTCAACCTTTTCCGCAAAGAGCGAATGGTATTTGAAGTGGGCGAGGAATAGTGGTTGCGGTGAGAGTTTAACATTCCCGACAAAGTGGATCCCTTCCGAAAGCCGGAGCAACGGGCTGTAGCGTATCAGGGGCACCTTCACACCGGTGAACAGGGTTGGAGACGAGTCTGGAGACAAACGGTGGCGCAACGCGCTGGCAACGGAGTTTCCGCTATTCGAGAAATAGCCCGAGCCAGGAGCGGCAACGACCGGCGTCTTGTCGTGATAAGGTGCCAGATCGAAGGGAGCGCCTTTCTTGAAATCGCAATCCGCCAGCAGCCCCTTCGGATACATATCGATCAGATGCGAGAGCGCCGCATCATAGCCTTGCTCGGAAAGCTCTTTCGTCAGCCCTCGCAAGCCGGTTTCGGCAACGTTCTCGAAGGTCAGGAACTCGTCTGCATCGACCACCAATGCCCATTTGCCTAAGCAATGATGCGAGAGCAAAGTTTGCTGCCAATCTACGCCGAAATGTGAACTCTTATATTCGGAATCTACCGAATAGAGCGCCACGTCATTTTGCTCGAGAAGATATTCACGCGTGCCATCGTCTGAAAGGTTATCGGCGATCAGGAACGCATCGACACCCAATCGGCGATAGTGCTCCAAGAAGTGAGGGAGCATCGTCATTTCATTCCGAAGAACGGATACGACAACATGCGTTCCTTGGGTTACTTTATCCAGCCCCGACTGCGACCCGATATATTCGAGGGCATGCGAGTTCCAGCCGAACTTCATCTTCTGTGTCACAGGCCAGATCCGAGCCGGGCCAAGCGTGGATCCCTTGCTGATATTATAGTGCTCGGCCAGCGTTTCGGCCTCATCGAGATGAACAACACTCACGGGCGATGCCTTCGAGCCGAGCATGTAGTTGGCATACATTGTCAGAGGCTTGGCCCCCGCATGCGTCCGGCGAAGAATATGGACGTAATAGCCCTCCTCGCTTGGCTTGATGCCCTTCTTGGCCAATAGATCCCCAACGAGCTTATCTTCCATATAGGAAACCGACTGCAACCAGCGACCGAAGGTGGTATTAGCCGAAGCAATGAGGCTTCTCATTGCATGGCGCGAGAGGCTATAGGCCGAACCGCCGTCACAATAGGTGCTCGGCTCGGGAGAGCGGTCGAGGCTCGTTTGAGCGAGCAACGTATGTGATTTCTGCTGGTGCCAGTCGCGTGCGATCCCCCCCACGCCCTTGGATAGGATCCGACCACGATAGTGATGCTTGCGATAGGCCAGCGTATCAAAGAAACGATCGACATTAAGTGCGCAATCGTCATCGACCTTGATGACGTATTGATAATCAGCGTTGCGATAGACCCACTCGATCATCTTGAGCGTCTTATCCGGAAGATCCTCGTAAGTATCGGAAACGTCCAGCCGCAGAAGATCCCCATCCACGCTATTATCGCCATCTCCGACCATTATCAGGTAAGGGATACCCTTGGCGTCGAGGTCTTTGAGCCAGCTATCCCGCAGCTTCGGGATCCGATCCTCAAGATATTTATTGCAGGAATAGATAATTAACAGGGTGTCGCCGAACAATGGCGATTTGCCGGTAACACCGCTGGCCTCTGTCTTTCCGGCCTTCTTCTTGGCAGCAGCACTCGCGATTGCGGGGTAATACTCCACGGTCTCACAGGTCGCTAAGATGCGGGAAAGCTCGGCTTCAGCCTCGGTCTTGATATGGAAATACGCCGCACTCGTCTTGGGTATGGCGTTGGCCGCCGAGAAAAGGACATCCGCACTCAACCAGCCGCAGACCTGGTTACCCAGCGTTTTCGCCACCTTGATCAACTGGGCGCAGTCCGCAGGGCTTACGTCTTCAACACCTTTCAGCTCGCCGATGCGCTTCGCGAGCCAAAGCATAACACTTGCACGCGGTGAATAATTAGCGCGAGAACTGCCGGAGATCTCCGACGCAAGATATTCAGCAAACCCATCCGCATCGGCAGGATCCACTTTATCTTTATAAGCTGGATGGAAGAAAAGCTTCGCATAGGCATCCAGCGAGAGGGCCCGCAGCTCTGCCTCTGCCGTCGACATAAGCGTCGCATCGTCTGGGAAGCGGATGATGATGTGCTGACAGATTTCATGGATGAGCTTGTCTGCGTCGGCATTTCCCTTCCCTCTGAAATGCTTGGCTGCATTCAGAAGTTTTACCACATCGGGCTCGGAGCAATCGCCCAACCGCAACGTTTCAATGACGTTGAAAGCGCAGTGGGCATTTTTCAGCTCCAGCGCAACGGCCCGGTGAAGGATCTCTTGTGAACTTTCATAGAAGCTCCAAAAGTCCCGCGAAAGTCCGAAGACTGAAAGCATCATCTTGGACGCATCGCGCGCAAGCCAATCCGGCAAGTAATTAAGTTGCTTCAACCAGACCGCAGCAGCCTCGGCCAAAGACCTGTCATATAGTCGTGTCCAATAGGAGCCGCTCATATTTTGAACAAAGTCTTTAAAGCCGTAAATGAACTCTCGCTGGGCTTCTCCGGATGCAACGCCCTCCGCAATAAGTCTCGAACTCTCCAAGACGCATTCTGTATTTAGCCAGCCTTGCAATTCGTCCAGACGCCGCATCTCATCGATAAGCTCGCCAACCCGCCCACGGATAGCAAGGAAGGGCAGCGTCAAAGAGACGTGCCAGGCATCCTGCTGCGCACGCCACTTCATGAGCGTTTCTTCATCAATACGATGAGAAATCTCTTCAAAACACCGCTTCTGACAGAAGTAGGGAGCCAAACTCTTAAGCAGCTCTTCGGCGAGAGCGCCATTTAACTTATAATCAACGATCACCTGATCGAGCACCGCAGCGCTCGGGCCACCTTGTTTCTCGAAACGAGCCCATGCGGCCCTTAAAGCCGCCGCGTGCTTTGCGCTATCTGATTGCTCCACGGTCCCGTGAAAGGCCTTAACAGTATCAGTTTTGAAGTATTCCGTGACATATTCGACAATATTATGCCGACCTGCGGCGTCGCGTGCCCAGCTGGCCACCTCTGGTGCGAGCTTATAGCGGCGCGATATTTCGCGAACGTGCTCAAGCGCCAGAAGGGTTTCCATCTGTGGCGTCTCGACACTCTGGCCCTGCTGCGCGAGCGCGCGGGTAAGCTCATCGCGAGAGATCAGGATCTGCGTCACAAACTCGCCATCTGCGATCAGCTTCAGGACCAAGCGCTCATTACGAGCAAGCTCTGCCCAGAGAGTAGCGGGCACCTCAATCCGTGCGCTCTCATCGATCCCCTCGACTTGAGCCACTAGAGGCGCAAGACGCGCGATATACTTTTCGGCCTTCGAAACCAATTCGATGCAGTCACTTTGTTGCAACATGCCGACGATTGACGCTTCAAGAGCGATGTAAAGACCCTCTTGCTTCGAAGAAGTTACAACATTCCCTGTTTCCGCCCCTGCCGCAACGGATTGGAGCCCCTCTATAGCCGCCGGAAGGATCGGCAGTTTACGCTTGCCAAAATAGACAGCAATGGTGCTGAGATCGCGCGGGGCATCGCCATTCAAAAGTTGTTCAGGGATATCGAGCACAAAGCCCGACATAAGCGGTGCATCCTCGATCGATGCCTGAACATCCGCCCGTTCCACTCTTTTAAAGCTCGGATGATAGCTGGTGCCCTCGAATGACAGCCTGAACTCCTGTGGCGTGTCCCGATCAAGCACCCAGCCGTGAAGTTGGGCTGATCGAACACTCTCTACATAGCCTAAGCGATTACGAAATAACTTTGCACCAATCTGCCGCATCTTCACTTTCCTAGTCAAAAAGACAAAATGTCCTGAACGAGAACACGCCACATGAGCGCAATAAGCGCAACCGTCTATGCGCGTTTTTAAGCGATTGGTACCTGCGTTAGGTGGAACTTCGGTTGCTTGTGCGATAAGGACGTCGATAAGCGAGAACACCAACTGGACTCAAGTCGCAACTGGATGAAACCTTAATGGCAAGTCCCGACTATCACAGTTCTATAACGGGAAAATGCTCGACTCTAATCATCAGTAGCGCACATCAATGCCGAAACAACAAGCGAAGCGCAAAACACAAATCAAGCCCACATTAAGCGCGCTCATTGATTAGGTCGCTGCATCAGCGAAACTAATTCAACATACCTCTTACGTCCAGCGATCATTGCATCTTTATCGTAAAATCGCGCACCCTTATTCCAAGCCATTTGGGGAGTTAGAGGATCGATATTCACTTTCCAAGCCGAACCTTTCGCCATTTCCAGGCCAATTTGACAATAAAAAAGCCTGTCAGAAATGCTAACGAGTTCACGATAATTCACCAAACCGCGCGGGTATTTATCAACGGCCAATCGGAAAATTTTATCCGCTGGAGAGAAGATCTTCACTGCAAGTTCGCAGTCGCCAGCGAATAGATAGATAGATCCGATTAATAGAGAAATACGAACGGCATTGTACGACCCAACAGGATAACTCTCGATCCCTTCAAGAAACCTTCCTAAGTTTTCCCCTATATAACGAATATCGCTTACGTTTTGTTGCCAGACAGCCAAATGAATCCACAGCATCAAAACCGATGCGCGAATTTCCACATCTTTCGTACTGGCCAATTCATGCGAACAACTTTGACAAAAATCTTCCGACCATTCGATTATCGACCCATTCCCACGCTCCAAGGCCTGATACCCGACGGAAACCAAACAACGACAATGCAGATCGAAATTTCCAGGCGTTGCTTTGATCGAATTTAATGCACAAAAAAACCTAGTTTCGAGATGTGGAATGCGGCCAACCCAGCGCAGATTAGCATTTACCTGCTTCAAGTTTACAGAGAGCAGACGGTCCAAAAAGCTAGTTTCTGGATTTTGACCTAAGCGCGCGAATTCACCGTCTTCATCGACCACAACAGCAATCTGTTTAACAACTCGCGATGTGTCAAACTCTTGAATCCAGTTAATGGTAACACCTGCAACGCTTGGCAAATCGACTGGATATGCCTGACAAGACCCCTCAAGATAAAAGACCACAACAAACAGTCTCTGAAAGGCGAGAGATTGGAAAGAGACATTCAAGTGCACTTTGTTAAGATGCACTTCACCGATCTCCACTACCCCAACATTAGACTCGGGCAAATCCCCATACTCTTGCTTGAACAACATTTCCCCCTGCAAATTAGGTCCCACCTTAAATTGAAAGCTCACTTCAGCATAGCCGATCAGACGATGATTATTTGGCTAATGGTGATAGCGAAAGTCCTTTTTTAGAAGGATGTAAGATAAGGTAATATTTCGCCAAAGCGCCAAAAAAAATTATGATGCGAACTAACGTAAGTCGTGAACCATTCATTAAGTTTCTAAACAACTTTTCAAAACCCACCTTCGGATGACAGCAAGAACGCTCAAAGTTGCTCTTGCAAAAAAAACAACTCAAGTCCACGTTCTCGATGGCACCCTTAAAGTCGTCCTTAAGGCAGACCAATACCTCAGGAATAAAGGAAAAGTTGCTTTGCGCCATTTTGAAATCGTAGACTGCACCCTTCGCGATGGCGGATACTACACTAATTGGGACTTCTCTAAACCTCTTCTAGAAGTATATTTCCAAGCGGTAAGGTCTTTGCCCATTAAGTATGTAGAAGTTGGGTATCGAAGCCCTGAAAAAGCTGGATACGTAGGACAATTTTTTCATCTCAACCTAACAACATTAAAGCAGTTAAAAGCACAGTTGCGCTCTGATCAGAGCCTGGCAATCATGTTCAACTTCAAAGATATGAATGGCAATCTGATCGATACACTAACATCTGACATAGTAGGAACCGTTGATCTAATCCGCTTCGCGTGTCCACCTGATAGCTTGAAAGAGTGCATTGAATATGGTCGCCAAATTAAAGCCAAGGGGCTTAAGGTGGCAATCAACGTTATGTATATGACGAAATATATTGACCAAGCTGACACTGTACTCCTACCTCTAGCTGACGCCGAGGACGTGGTTGATTATGTCGCGCTTGTCGACAGCTATGGTGGCGTTATGCCTGAGCAGGCAGAACGCACCATTGCGCAGGCTGTAAAGCTATTGCCTCAACCCATCGGATATCATGGCCACGACAATCTTTCGCTTGCTTTTGCCAATAGCCTCTCCGCTCTCAAAGCAGGTGCCACGATGTTGGATGCGACATTTACAGGCATGGGCCGCGGAGCTGGCAATCTCAAGACCGAACTGATCGCGGTCTATCGAGAGCAGCAAACTCCGACCGGTTGCCATTTCGGCCCACTTGCAAAAGCCCTCGAGCAGTTCGAAACCATGCAAAAAGAATACGGTTGGGGTACAAACCTAGCCTACATGGTATCCGGCGTGGCGTCTTTACCCCAAGCTAATGTCATGGACTGGCTCGGCACGCGGCGCTATCAGATGGACTCAATCGTGGAAGCTCTTCGGCTCAGCAGCGATACCGAATTCGATAATGATGAGTATCCTGCGCTCGAAACCACACCGATCGCAAATGAAATCAGAGGAAAAGGCGCGCTCATCATCGGCGGCGGGCTTAGTGCCCAGAATCATGCCTGTGCGCTGATCGAACTAGCACATCGCGAAGATATGGTACTTGTGCACTCATCCACTCGTAATGCAGCCTATTTCAAAAACTGCGACCTCGCGCAGATCTTCTGCCTCGCTGGACAAGAGTTTAGCCGCCTCTCGTCCGAGGAAGCAGAGCTTTTTAACCAGCAACATACTCTTGTCCTGACGACTCCCCCCCCGAGGTTCCGTAATTCGATTCCCGGCTCTAAGAATATCTGTCAGCTTAGCTACGCCGTAAAAGAATCGAACCTCCAGAAGCTTGGCCCGGTGACCGATGAACCGCCCCTCGGCATGGCAATCGGAGCAGCTGAGGCGATTTCATCGAAGAAAGTCTATCTTGCAGGGTTCGATGGTTATTCCGAAGCAACTGTCTCGCAACAGAACAATGCACAAGACGTTCAAGCTGCGATCAACTATGGTCTCGATGTCTCAACTCCTTGGGCTGGAAACATGGCATCCGTGACACCCACCCTTTATGAAATTCCTGCGCAATCGCTTTACGCGAAAATCCAAGGAAAATTTGAACATTGATCGATTTTTCCAAATTTAAGCTGTGGATTTTCGATTGTGACGGCGTGTTGCTCGACTCGAACAATATGAAGACAACCGCCTTTGCCGAAGTTGTATCCGAGTATCCGACGGAATGCGTCAAGCCATTCCTCGAATTCCAAAAGACGGCCTTCGGGCTTTCGCGGTTTAGAACATTCGATGCATTTTTTGATCGCTTCTTGGGACGCCCTCCTGCGGATAGTGAGAAGGAGAAGCTACTTTCAGAGTTCGCAGCCTACTGTCAGTCCCAATACCCTCACCAACCTGTCACAGCGGGAGCAACTGAACTTCTGCAGTCTCTGTCCGCACGGAAATGCATCGCTTATGTTGCTTCGGGATCAGAGCAAAGCGAACTCCGCCAAGCATTGAAGAAAATCGGTCTCGCTGAAAATTTCCGTGACATCCTTGGTTCACCTCGGAAGAAGAGCGATTTGGTCGCAGACATCCTTCGACAAGAGCAGGATGTGGATGCGTCTGAAATTCTATTCGTTGGCGACGCAAAGGTCGACTTTGAGGCAGCGTCATCGAATGGTGTAGCCTTCCTTCAGGTCTCCCATTACGCAGCGGATCCGGCTGGAATGGCTGTACTACGAGCGGAACACGCGTTCCCTCACGTTGCAACACTTGCGGATATCGCGCTTTAAGAAAGAACTTCGAGATGACGCCTTCACCAGTTCATGTATTCCTACCCTGCCGCGGAGGTAGCCAGAGAGTTCCTGGCAAAAATACGCGTCCGTTCGCAGATATCCCCGGAGGATTATTAGAACTCAAACTAACTCAGCTCGCTGAAGCCAAAGAAATTGCTTCGGTAACCGTAAATACGGATGATCCAGAAGTAATACGCATTGCAGAAGGGCAGCGCAAAATCTTCAATATTCCCCTGTACGTGTCTGAGCGGCCTGCAGAACTGGCTGCGGCAGGTACGCTGGACGATTTCGTAGCGTATGTTCCATCAGTCATGCCAGATGGCGTCATCATGTGGACCCATGTAACATCACCATTTTTCGGTGCAAAAGAAATTGACGACGCAGTCTTGTCGTACCGCAGAGAAGTAGAGAATGGTGAGTTCGATAGCGTGATGGGAGTGTCACGTATCCAGACATTCCTTTGGGATCATCGCGGGAACTGCATCAGCCATAACCGCGATGAAGCAAAGTGGCCCCAAACTCAGGATCTTGATCCCATATATGAAGTCAACAGCGCGGTATTCATGATTCCGAAGGATGACATGATCGCTCGCTGTGATCGTATTGGACAGTCCCCTTTCCTTCTTGAAGTTGGCAAATTCGAAGCATTCGATATCGACTGGCAAGACGATTTTCTTGTCGCCGAGAAGATCTATCAGATCAAATAATGCTTTTAGAGCGTGCGGCGGTCAGCGAGGAGTCAATCTCAATGCCTAGGTTTTCGCTACTGAACTCGTCTAGAACGTTCAGTAGCCGAAACTGACAACTGTCACCGAACCTAACCTTTTAGATAGGTTTCCAAGATATACCGAACCATGCATATAGGCAGCCGACATAACGATTAACTTGGTTCGTATATATCGAGTTTCAGGGGAGCCAACCGGCTCCCCTTTTCCTTTCTCCTCACGCGGCGTTGCGCACCCAGAGTACACCGTCATAGGCGTAGCCCGACAGGAGCGTCTGCACGAGCTCCAGCCGGCCAGTCCCGTCCGTCGTGAACTGCGCCGAGACGATCGAGGTCGGGTCCGCCGTGCCGCTATGCTCGACACTGGTGCCGTCCGATCCCGTCCAGAGCGCATTAGTCACGCTGGTCGATTTGCGCGAGGCCGTGAAGTCGATATCGAGCACCGTGTTCGGGGCCGCATACAGCTCGATCTTCACCGCCTGCGCGGTGTTCCACGAACAGGACCGGCGCGTGAACTCGATGTAATCCAGAGTGCCCTGCCACTCGGGATTGCCGTCCGCACGGCCCGTCGAGTTATAAAGCACCGCCGCGCCGGTATAGGTGCCCTTCGCCGTCAGGCCCCCATAGCTGCCGTCGTAATTCAGCACCTTGTCGGCAGGGCCATCGAAATAGGCCCCCGTTTCGGTGAAGCTCAGCCGGTGACAGCCATGCACGATCTGCGGCGAGATCAGCACGAAGGCGTTGATCGCGGGCGCGGTGATCTCTGGCGCAAAATCCGCCCAGCCGAAGCGGACCGCCTTCCGGCTGCCCCTGACCAGCGGCGCCAGACGCTCGGCAAACCAGCCGCGCAGCCGCTCCTGCCCGTCCGCGTCCGGATGCACGATGTCATCGGTCTCGAAGAAATGCGCCCGATGCGCATAGACCCAATCGTTGAAGCAGGTCACGGCGGTCATGTCATCGTAATAGCCGTCGGCAAACAGCGTGCTCTTGGCCGCCAGCAGTTTCGCCTTGAGCCAGCTGTTGTAATTGGCCGCGGTCGAGACCGCATCGGCCTTGGTGGTAACATAGGGCGTGCGCCAGCTGATATCGGACCAGAGCACCTGCCCCGGGCGCGTGGCGATGACCGCAAGCATGGCGTCGACCTCGGCCTCGAAAGTCGCCTGATCCTGAGCATTGGTCGCGTTATTGCCGCCCGCATGCAGGCAGAACAGCGTGTCATCGCCGGGATAGGCGTCCAGCGCCTCCTGCAACAGCGGCTGGATCTGCGCCACCGTATAGCCGCCCACCGCGCGGCAGCGCACCTCGACCCCCGGTGCGCCATTGGCCGCCAGCTTGGCCTCCATATCGGCCCAGGAGCCGCCCGAGGAATCCTCGGCAAGGCTGGCCCCGCCAAAGGTGCGGTTCATGATCGAGGCCCCGACAAAGACGAGCCGCTTGAAACGCTTGCGCCCCGCCGGACGCCCGCCCAACGCCCGCAGCGGGCGCGACACCGGCCCCGCCCCGAGCGCGTTCACCGCCCGCAGCTGCAGCAGGTGGCTGCCGGTGCCAAGCGCCAGCGTGTAGCTGCCGCCCGCCACATCGGGCAGCGCGGTCCAGCTGATCCCCTGATCGAGGCTGTATTCCAGCGCGGTCAGCGGGCTGCCGCCATCATAGGGCGCGACCAGATCGAGCGTCACCTCGCCCTCGCCCGCCCCCGGCGCAAGCCGTGCCTCGCGCACCGGCTGCGGCAACAGCACCCCCGCATGCGAGACGCTGGCCGCCCCGCCCATCAGCCCCCAGGCCCAAAGCGTATCGGCCCCCGCGATGCCGGGAAACAGCGTGGCGATCTCCACATCGCGCAGCGCCCCTGCCGGAAGCCGTTGCGCCCCCGCAAGGCTGCGCGGTGCCGCATCGCCCACGCCGGCCAGCAGGTAGATGTCGAAGCCGCCCGAGTTCTGCACCCGTGCCGCCTGCGCATCGGCCCGCATCAGCGCGACAAATTCACCCGCAGGCAGCGGGAAGGTATAGCTGACCATAACGGTCCTCCTGTTCTGAAACGGATAGAGCTGGCGCGCGATCCGCCCCCGCGCCAGCAGAAGATCACGCGGCCAGCGCCGCGATCTTGGCCTCGGCCAGATCCTGCAGCACCTGCGCCGAAGGCCCGAGCCTGCTGATCGCGTCGGGCACCGAGGTTCTGGCGTAATCGACGGCGGCCTGTGTCAGCGCCGTGGGGCCCGCCCCTGCCCCCAGCCGCGCCAGCGCGAGCTGCGCGCCGGTCATCAGCGCCGAATGCAGCGCCTCGCGGTGGCGGGCCTCGATCTCGATACCGAAGCGGCGTTTGACCTCGGCGGCGATCCAGCCGACCAGCGCGGTGACCGCCAGCGCCAGCAGTTGCAGGATGTGCGGCATCAGCGCCGCGATAATTGCGTCAAGCATTGGGAGATCCTTTCAGAGCTTGAGAAGATGGGAATGGAGCGCGCCGCGCGTGGCAGGGCCTGCGAGGCCGTCGACCGTCAGACCGGCCAGCCGCTGGAAGGCCCGCACGTCGTTCGGGCCCTGCCCCAGCAGCACCAGCCCCGCGCGGGTATAGAGGGCCAGCCGGTCGGCATAGCCGTTCAGCCCGCCATTGATGCGGCGGGTGATCATCTCGATATCGCCTTTATCGGCATAGGCATTGAGGCTGCGCCCCGCCCCCGCCTGCCAGAACCAGACCGCCGACAGCCCGAGCCACGGATCGCCCATGACCGCATCGGGCACCGCCTCGAAATCCGGCCCCTCGGCCCAGGCGGTGAAGCGGGCATAATTCGCCCGCCCCGTGATCTGGATCGGCCCGCGCCCGCGAAAGCGGTAGCCATCGCCCGCCTGCAGATTGCCCAGATCGCGCCGCCCCTCATAGCGGCGCTGCGCGCGCGTCGGGCCCCAGGCTTCGGCGGCATAGCGGAAGCGCGCGCTTTCATGCGCGATCTGCGCGACAAACTGCGCCAGCCGGTGCGGCGGGGCCATATCCCGCGCGCGGGGATCGGCCAGACCGGCCACCACCGACCGCATAAGCGGGGTTTCCCGACGGCCTGCGATGGCCGCCAGATGTGCTGTGCTCAGCATGTGGTTTCTCCATGAAAAAACCCCGCCGGAGGGGCGGGGTGTGGGGGTTAGGGTTCAGGCGTCAAAAAGGATTAATAAATATTACTTTTTGGATTGACCCGAATATCTGATATTCTAGATGGACTCACCGAATTTAGTTGCGTTTCAAATATCGACCTCCCGCATGCATACATATCAAACTGACAAAGTTCGGCGCCATATCGGTGAAGCTCTCGTGGCTTTCGGCTTGGCGGTGGTGGCATTCAACCTCTTGGGATGGAGCTTTGATCTTCAGCCCCTCGTCCGGTTTCCGGATGCGGCAATGGTGCCCAGCACGGCGGTCAGCATTGCCTTGCTGTTTATCGGCAGCGCGGCGGTTTTCGCCCTGCCTCCCAAAAACAACACCGCAAGAATTTGCAGTCTTACGGCTGCGGTCATCGCAATGGTCAATATCGGATTGCGGCTGACCGCAGATCTGGATCTGGATTACCTTATCCCCAACCGGACAGCGGGCGACCGGATGTCCGGAGGCACGATCCTGTGCATCATGGTCAGTGCCGCGACGATTTTGGCGCTCTCCTCCGAAAAGCTGCGGAATTTCGAATTCCACCTCTCCGGTGCGATTGCCGGCCTTCAACTGATCATCGCCGTTTTCTTTCTGTGTCGTTTCGTTCCGGGCACACCGCAGGCCCCTCTCATCTTCGAGGCCATGTCACTCTACACGGCAGTTTGTTTTCTGGTCCTGTTCATCATCCTCTTCGTGGCAGCCGTCTTCCTGCCGCTCCTACAGCCGGAAGACATCGAGGCGTGAGATCCCGCCAAACGGCGATCATGTGGCATCCACCTCCCGCAAAGTTACGGCGCGTCAGAATTCGCGCGACGCGGGTATTTTCCTTGAACGGATAGATGGTCGCGGCCTAGGCTGGACAGATCAACACGCATTGTTTTGATACCCTCAAAAAGGATACTTGGGCGCGGGTGGCAGCATAGTCCCGCGCCTCTTTCTTTTAGCCCCTCACAAACAGCTTCCGCCGCCTTCCGCCGATTTCCGGCGGCGGGGTGTGTCAGTTCCAGAATTTGGACCCTGTGGCCCAGAGGAAGGCTTTCTCGCCGATCCGCCCGTGGCAGGCGTGGCGCACATCGGCGTAGCTCTCGGCCAGCTGGGCCTCGGTCAGGCCGACCACCAGCGCCTCGAACTCCATACGCCCGACCGCGCGGATCTGCGGCTTGTCATCGAACCGCGCGGGCACCCGCACCGCCTGACCGTGGCGATCGCCCAGCCACCAGACAAGGCCGAGGAAATCGCAGCCCGAGCGGTAGCGCTCGGCCCAGCCCCTGATCCGCACGCCCTCTTCGGTCTGCGTGACCTGCGTGATATGCAACGGCCCCGAGACCGGCCAGAGCTGGCTTTCCACCCAGGGCGGCACCGTCACGAAGACCAGATAGCCCACAACCAGCCGGAACCAGATCTCGCGCTCCCGCAGAAGCTGCCGCCATAGCGCCTCGAACATCACTTCTTCCCCGTGAACTTATGGCTTTGCGCGTCGATCATGGCGATCACGACCTTGGCGACCGACATGCCGCCCACCCCCGCCAGAAACCCCGCCGTGGTGGCGTCTCCGGCATCGGGCCACATGCCGACGCCCGCCAGCCAGTTCGCGATGACCGGCCCCAGATAGCGGGCGAAAATCGCCCCCGTGATCACGGCGGTGACCCCGTCGAGAAGGATCCGCAGAAAACTGATCGGGCTCTTGCCCTTGATCTCCATGATCCAGCGCACCGCGCCGCCGACCCCGCCCGACACATAGATCTGACCCGCCGCGCCGGTCGCCCATGTGATGATCAATGACAGGTAGAGCCAGATATTTTCCCAGAGGCTGGGGTCTTTTTCGGGCATTGTTTCGTCTTTCCGGTTGGCCGCGCATATCGAGATGCGCAGGTGTTCCCATAAAAAAGCCCGCCTCGGGGGCGGGTCAGAACGTGTCTTCAGGGGCGGGATCTTCAGGCGGGGCCTCGGGCGGCTCGGGCAAGGGCACCGGCCCACTGTCCACCGTCACCGGCACGGGGAACCGCTGCGCCTCGGAAGCACTGTCCCCGATCGGCAGGAGAAGCGTGACGGTCCAGTCATCGCCATCACGGACAGCGCTCTGGATGTAGCCTGCATCGAGCGCAAGGCCCGTCTCGGGATCCACGGCCAGCGCGGCGAGATCCTGCGCCTGACCGTTGAGGGTCAGCGTGGAGCCGGAAACCGAGAGCGTATCAAGGGCGTCATCCGTACCGGGGCGGCGGACGATTGGTGAGAAGATGATGTTCATGAGGTGACCCTTATTTCCAGCGACCAATGGCCTTCAGGTGGATGATTTTTGCGCTTCCAGCTGCCATTGCGACAACGGACCAAGCCCTGTAATTGGCAGAAGTTGCACCGACACCATTGAAGGTCATGCCACCGACGACGGTCGTGCCCGTCTCGATTGACCCCGTAATCGTCAGGTTACTATTGTCAAAGAACGCTGCGGGATATGTCCAAGTGTTGCTGGTATCCTGGCGATATACAGCGCCCTGCGCCGTGGCCCACGCAGCGTCCGCAGCGATTATCCTTGCATGACAAATTTGCGTCCCATCCGGAAGACGGACATAATTGCCATTCGCATTCGAGCCATATTCAGGATGCATCGCCGTCCACCCCGTCCAGACGCCGAACATACGATGACGGAAATACCGCTGCCTGAGTGCGGATGTCGGATAGATCGGGGTGAATTCCTGACAAATATTTCCGTTATCAATCGCCATCGTTCTCACGAAACCGATCGAGGCCGATCCGGGCAGATTTGTAGCAATGGGATAGCAGTTGATCAGCGAGCCTATCGGGGCATCATCGAGACTTGTGATGCCAACTGCGGTCGCATTGACCACCGGCCCCAATATGCCGTTATCACCCGCCTTCAACAGCCGGCCAGTGGTCTGGTCGAACTTGCTCTGCGTGACCGCCGTACCGCTTGCCAGGCCACCGGCCACCTTCAGCGCGCCGGACTGGCTCAGAAGGGACCGCCCGTCCGCCGTCAGATCCGCCATCGCCATTGCGCCCGCGCCGGTGAAATAGGGCAGCTTGTTGGCGGCGCCGGTCAGATGGGCGAAGGCTGCGATATTCTCGGAGGGCACATCGCCGATCATGGTCTCGATCCAGTCGCCCATGTCCTGCATGTACTGGCCCATCACCGGAAACCAGCCGAGAAAGCCTTGCGCATCGGCGGCGAAGGTCGGGCTGCCAAGGATCGGCGGGTCATTGGGCGCGGGGGTGAGAGTGGGTTTTGCCATCAGGCGACTCCTGTCAGGGAAAGGGTTGCAATCGTGTGCCCGCCGCCCGAAAGCGCGGGGAAGAAGTCATCGGCCACGCCATAGACGGCGAGGGCGAAGGGCGTCATGTCATCGCCCGGGTAGAAATAGGCCGGCGCCCCGCGTGCCTGTTCGAGCGCGCGCTGGATGCGGCGGTTGGCGGTGGCCTCGAACGAGAGCTGCCATTCGGCCTTGCGGGCGGTGGCGCGTTTGACGATCGAGATATTGCCGAAATCATCCACCTCGCGGCGCGAGTAATCGGTGAAGCCCGATTTGGACCCTTCCAGCACCTCGCCCAGCAATTCGCCCCGCCCCATCACGATCTCGGAGACCGAGGCCGTGCCGCCGGGATTGGCGATGGTGATCTCGAGCGTGAAGCCCGACAGCGCGCCCAGATCGGCAAAGATCTGTTCGGGGTCGAAGCTGTCCTCATAGGTGAAGAAATCCAGCCAGCTCTGGATCGCGCCCGTGTCCAGCAGATTGGCGGTGCGGTCATAGACCACACTGCCGCCACTGTCGCGGATCACCAGCTGCAGCGACACCGCCACCAGCCCGATAAAGGCCACCGCATCGACCCGCGCCGGCAGGCCGATGCGATAGGTGATCGCCTCGGGCCAGCTGGTAACCAGCCCGAGCGTCGCGTCAAAGGCCCGCCAGCGATTGGTCGAGCCCGCAGCCACCCAATATTGCGCCGACAGATCCGCCCCCTCGGGGGCAATGCCGGAGTTCTCGTCCGCCAGACTTTCGTAGATCTGGTGACGGGCGGCCAGAATGACCCGCTCGCCCGTCTGATAGACCGCAGCGGCGTCCCATTCGGGATGGTCTTCCTCGGTCACATTCGTGGCCTGCATCGCCCCCGCGCCAATCGCCACGGGGATGATCATCAGAGCTTGGGTCATTGCGCCTCGGCCTCCCGCCGTTCTTCAAGGGTGCGGATCTTGCGCAGATCGCTATTGCCATTGAGCTGCAGCTGGCGGTTCTCCTGCCGCAGGCTCTTCAGCTCGGCGATCACCTCGCGCAGAAGCCCGTCCTGCGCGCCCTCCCCGCCCGAAAGCATCCTGCGGGTCTGGTCCGCCGTCCAGATCCGGCTGGCACCGGTGGCCTCCAGCTCGGGGCCGTTCTCGCCCACCAGCCGCAGCCCGCCGCCATGCAGCCCGCCGCGCGCGAATTGCGGGATCTCGATATCGACCCCCATCGCCTGCAGCTCCTGCGCCGCCGCCACCAGCGCCTCCTGCAGCCCCGATTGCTTGAGCTGTTCGGCGGCGGCATCGGCATTGAGCGTCTGCGCATAGGCCAGCGCTTTCTCATAGGCCGAGCGGTTGAGCGCATTGACCGCCGTCAGATAGGCCTCGCTGCCATCGGAGCGGCTGAGACCGGCCAGCGAGGGGTCGCTGGCGCTGGCCTTGAAGGTCTGGCCCGCCACCACATAGCTTTGCAGCCCCGTGCTGACATAGGAGCCCAGCTTCATCAGCTGCGTCACCGCGCTATAGACCGGAAGCGCCACCGCCTGCGCGGGCGAGAACGCGGCCAGCTCTTCGGCCAGCGCCGCATAGCTGGCCTGCGCCTGCGCCAGCTTCACCTCCTGCGCCTGGGCCTGGGCGAAGGCGGTCTGCGCCTGCACCGCGACCCGCAGCGCGTTGAGATGGTTGCGCAGCTGCACCATCGTCTCGCGCGCGGCCTGCAGCGGCACCTCGACCGTGCTGCCCAGAAGACTGGCAAAGGCCGCGCCCGGATCGAAGCTGAAGCTGCCGCCCAGCCGGATCGTGGCCGTGGCCCCGCCCGAAAGCGCCGCCACCAGCGTCTTTTGCGCCGCACTCAGCCCCGACTGGTCGACCGCCACCGCCACCGTGCGGGTCATCGCGCGGTCGGTGGCCAGAAGGGCTGCGCGCAGATCGGCCTCGAGCCCCTGCGCCAGATAGACCCGCACCCCGCGCGCCAGCGTCGAATTGCCCGCCAGCGCCAGCGCCATCTCCTGCGCATCGAGGCTGTTGACCGCCCAGAGCCGCACCTGTTTCTGCAGGCTCGAAGTGGTCGCCAGTGCCAGCGCGGTCAGATCCGCGCCCAGATCGTTCTGCGCCAGATAGGTGACCGTCTTCACATGTTCCGAGGCCCCCGTCAGCGCCAGCCATTTCTGCTCGGCGCTCAGATCCGAGCGGGCGATGAAATCCACATAGCGGCTCACCCCCGTGGCGCTATCGGCCAGCATCGCCTTGAGATAGGCGGGGATCTGCGCGTCCTCGACCACATCGATGGCCAGATCGATCTGCTTGCGCAGCCCCGCATAATTGAGCGCGGCAGCGGCGGTGATCGCCTCGTCCAGCGCGCCCAGCTGCGTCTCGAGCACCCCGATCTGCGCATCGCTCAGCGCATTGCCCGCCGCCAGATAATCGCGGGCCTCGGTCAGCAGATCGACCTGGCTCTGGCTCAGGCTGGCCATCGCCTCGGCGCGCGCGCCCTCGATCTGCGCGATGCCCTGCGTCTGGCCCAGATCGGCGGCCACCTGCGCCTGTGCCCGCGCCAGCTCAAGCGCCGTGCCCGCCTGAGCGCCCATCCGGTCGAGATAGGTCTGCGCCACCTGCGTCAGGCCGGTGACCGCGTCCAGATCCCCCGCCTGAGCGGCGGCCAGCGTCATCTGGTAGCGCCCCTGCGCATAGGACAGCGCCGCCCCGGGCGAGGTCATCGCCGAGGAGGTGCCGCGCATCTCGGCGAGAAAGGCCGCGATTGTATCGGCGGCCTTGTACCAGTTGGTGGCGGCCTGCGCCGAGGCCTGCTGGGCGGCGGTATAGGCCGAGATCGAGCTGTCGAGCGAGGTCGAGACCGTGCCCGACAGCGCCTCGATCTGCGCGGTGAAACTGGCGACCTGCGGCAGGATCTCGTCGAACACCCCCGCCATGCCGACCAGCGCCGCCCAGAGGCTGCGCCCGCCCGCCGTGCCAAGATCCAGCGCCTCGACCAGCGCGCGGTATTGCGCGCGCGAGGCGGGCATGCTCAGCCCCAGTTCCGCCAGCGCCTCGGTGGTCTGGCGCGTGGTGGTGGCCAGCCGTTCGCTCTCGGAATAGACGGCCTGATAATAGCTGCTGACCGCCGTGCCGAACGCCTCGTCGCCGCCCAGAAGCTGGGTCAGTTGGCTGGCCATATCGGCCCCCACCAGCCCCGTGGCGCGGAAGGTATTGCCCAGAGTGTCCATCGCCGCATTGACCGTGGCCAGCGCCGAGGCCAGACGGGTGATCGTGGCCATCGCGCCCTCGCCTTCCGCCTGGAACGCCGCCAGCCCCTCGATCTGGCCGGCATAGGCATCGCCCAGACCGGTCAGCTTCTCTTCCAGCACCTCGAGCGCCTCGTCTTTCGACAGGCCCTTGGTCGAGAACTTCAACGCATAGGTGAAGCCGTCAAAGGCCTCGGCCCCGATCTCGAGACTGTCCGCCGCCGCCACGATCGAGGCCTGCACGTCATAGACCGCGCGGGTGACCGGATCGGCCAGATCGGCAGAGGCCGCGCTATATTTGGTCTTCGTGGACTTGGACAGCCCCCAGAATCTGGATTTCTCGATCAGCTGGTAGGTCTGCACGGTGACATCGCTGCCCGAGATCAGCGCGCGAATGCCGGTATCGAGCACCTTGGTCTTGCCGATCAGCCCCGAGATCAGCAGGCTGACAGCGGCAACCGGCAGGGCAATCGCCCCGACCGCCGCGGCAAAGCCCGACAGGCTGGAGGTGGCCCCGCCCAGCACCGAGCTGAGATAGGTGCCCGCCGCCCCGAAGCCGCCGCCTGCGCCGGTGAGGCTGGTCCAGAGCCCCGCCGCCCCCGAAAGCGCGGACGAGCCCAGACCGCCGAGCGTGCCCGCAAGCCCCAGCCCGTTGGCCGAGGCCGCCCCGCCCGCCGCAGCCGCCGCACCAGAGCCCGCCGCCGCCGTTCCGGCCACGCCGGTGAGCGAGCCGGTCAGCCCCATCGCCACGATGATGCGGTTCTTGGCCGCCGTGGCGATCATCTGTTTGAGCCAGGTTTTGAACATATCCCCGATATCTCCCAATGTGCCGCGGAAGCCCGCAAACAGCCCGTCGACCAGCGTGTCGGTCAGCTCGCCCGCCAGCGGCAGGCTATCGGCCAGCCCGGCATTGAGCTGCGCCATTGCCTTCTGCACCTCTTGCGGGGTCAGCAGGCCCTTCGTGGCCAGCGTGTTCAGCTCGGCCAGTTCGCGGCGGTATTTGTTGAGCGGATCGATCAGATCGCGCCAGCGTTCGGCCTCTTTCGCCTGCGCCTTCTCGAGCCGCTCGGCGGCCTTCGCGCCTGCCGTGCCAGCCTTGGTCGCGGCCTTCTGCGCCGCCGTCAGCTGGTCGAGCGTGGCCAGATCCTTCTCCATCGTGTCGATCTTCTGGTTCTGGCTCAGAAGCTGCGCATCGGCCAAAGCCAGATCCACCCCTTCCGCCACCGCCTTGTCGCGCAGCGCCTGCGCCTCGAGACGCAGCCCCGCAACCCGCGTGGCATTGGCCACGTTCTGCTTGTTGCGCGTGGCTTCGATCTGCACGTCGAGCATGGCGATCTGGTTGTCGAGATTGGCCGAGAACCCCGAAGCCGCCGCCATCGCCGAGGCCAGACGCTGGGCGGCATCGGCGGCGCTATCGAGGCTCACGGGCAGCCCCGCCGCCAGCTTGTCGGACAGCTCGAAGAGGTTGCGCATCTGGAACGCCTCGACCGTCGTCTGGGCCGCCGCCAGCCGTGCCTCGCGCAGGCCCTCGGGGATCTTGCCCGTCTCGTCCACGGTCAGACCCAGAAGGCGGTAGAGTTCCTGCGTGGCCGCCGCGACCTCCTGCGGACTTTTGGCTTTGGCCATCTCGTCCATCGCGGTTTTGACCTTGCGCGCCTGATCGATCGTCAGGCCGTATTTCCTGTTCAGCTCATCGACCGCCGCACCGGCCTGATCGTAGATCATGAAGGACGTGCCGGTCTGCGTGATGGCATCATCATAGTCCTGCAAGCTCCCGATCACGCCTTTCAGACTGTTCTGGATGGCCTTGGTTTTTTCTCCGATCTGGTCGAACCCCTCGATCTTCTTGGCATCGAGGATGGCGATGTTCATCTCGCGCGCGGCCTCGGCATTGTCCCCGAACTCCTTGCGCAGCGCGGCCAAGGGGGTGGTCGCGGTCTCAAGCGCCGAACGCAGATCCCCGAGCGAGCTTTCCAGATCGCTGGTCGCGGTATCGAGGTCTTTGGCCTTCTTGCCGAAATCGGTCAGCAAGGGCAGCACGACCGCCCCCACGGCCACGATCGTGCCGAGCGCCGAGCCCACCATCGCGAGCTTGCCCGTGAACCCCAACGCGCCCAGAAGCTGCGGCGCCTGCATCGCGAAGGCGCGCATCGCATCGGTGCCGCCCGCGATCTGCACGAAGAAGTCCTGCACCTGGAACGAGGCGTTCGAGAAGGCCGAGGACATCCGCCCCGAAATCCCGCCCGCCTTCTGCATCACGCCATTGGTGGCCGAAAGCTGCTGGCCCAGAAGCTTCAGCGTATTGGCCCGCGCGCGGTCATCGATGACCCCCGCCGCCTGCGCCGCATTGAGCACCTCGACCGCCTGCTTGTAGCGCTGCGAGCTGGCATAGAGCGGATCGACCGAGGCACGCAGGCTCTCATAGGCGCGCGCCGCATTGGCCGCGCTGCGGGCCTGTTCGGCCTGCGCCGCCTCCCCCGCCCGCACCGCCTGCGCCGCGCGATCGGCAGCGGTCGCCACGCCCAGATATTTGGCCGCCGCCTGTTCAAGCACCTGATTGGCCGCGCGCTGGCTGGCCACGCCGCTTTCGACAAAGCCCGCCACCTGACGCTGGATATCGGCATAGCGCTGGCTGGCCGCAAAGGCCGGATCGATCGAGGCGCGCAGCTGGTCGAAGGACCGCGCCGCCTTCCCCTCGACCGAGGCGCGCACCCCCGCCCAGGCCTGATTGATATTGCCCGCCATCTTCTGCGCCTCGGCACTCGCCGCCCGCGCTCCGGACTGGAACTGGCTCAGGTCCAGCCCCAGCTTCGCCTGCATCGCACCCGCTTGGCCCATCGCCATAACGCACCTCATTCGCATAGAAAAAGGGGCAGACCGCGAGGTCCGCCCCTAGGGGAAATTCATGTTTGTTGGGTAATCAGGCCGAGGCGCTAGTGTTCCGAACCAACGTTTTGGTCATCATCGGAAACGGCATTATGCTCTTGAACTGCACGATGCAACTCTTGGGAGTAAGGCTTAACGCGCCCGAATGCCTGCGTGCCAATCTGTAGAGAATACCATCCGAGTATAAGAATGAAGATTCCGCCTACTACAAGAAGCAAGTTAAACAGCCGGCGCCCTAATTTTCGATACCATTTTTCGGAGCTGGAATTCGCCTGCGGGCTTGCGATTGTTGCGATCATTCCACAAACCAAAAGGCTAAGTGCAAAAATGAGAACGCATATCAGAAAACCGATTATACCCCACAAAGCATTAGCAAATAGCGGATAGTCTTGCGATTGTGCAGAGACGTTCAGCAAGTAACCGATTGCAACAAACGGCGCTCCAGCAATCGCCAACAATTGGGTTTTCCATTCGCGGACAAATGCGGCCACACCGCCGGACGGAGCCGCATTTTCAGGTGTAGCTTCTGATACGTTATTTGTTTGGGTATTCAATTTCAGTTCCTCTCAAACGGACCTTGTAGTTTCGAAATCGTTCGTAGTTCCAACGAATAGATCGCAACCTAAGGATGCACTTTACGAATAGAACCAAGACGTTACGTCTCATTGATAATCTCTATCTCAAAATCCCCCACGGCCAGCGGATCCTCCCCTGCCTGCCTTGCCTCGAAATACCCCGCGCACATGTCGAACAGGAGTTCCGCCTCCCAGCCCTCGCTGATCCGGCCCGTGGCCTGCATGAAGGCGCTGATTTCGGGCCAGTCGGTGGCGCGCAGATCCAGCCCCGTGGAGCGGACCGGATCGAGGCGGATCATCGCCTCGACCAGATAGGCCCCCGCATCCAGATCGGGCAGGCCCAGAGGCCGCCCCATCCGGCGCGCAAAGGCCAGCCGGGTCTCCTTCCACGAGCGGGGCGTGGAATGGAGATGGCCCAGCTGGCGGGCATAGCGGATCAGCGCGCGTTTGCGTTTCCCAGATAGCTCTCGCGGGTGGAGGCGAAGGCCAGCACCTGTTCGACAAAGCTCTTCTCGCCCTCCTGCCCGTTGAGCATCTGCAGGTTCAAAAACCAGCGCAGATCATCCTCGGAGGTGGTCAGCGCCGCTTCGCCCCGCGCGATATTCTCGAAGCCGGTGACCAGCGGCACGGCGCTATCGACCATCTGGCCGTGCAGATCCTCGAGCGAGCGGACCTCCTCGTCCTTCTTGGGCTTGTCCTTCAGCTTGGCGCGCTGCAGCGCCCGCAGCGCCGCCTGCACGCTGCGGCTTTCGGTGCCGCGCACCAGCACGATGCAGGGCTTGGTGCGCCCGGCATCAGCAAAGAGCGGCTCGCCATTGGCGGGGTCTTTCAGATGCAGGCGGGCGGGGGTGTCCGCAGCAGAGCGGCTGTCGAATTTGGTAAAGTCCATGAGGTAAATCCCTGTGGTTCCGGTTCAGAAGAAACGGCCCGGAATGCATGAACCACGCGCGCCCCGGGCCGTACAGCCACGCCGGTCTCCCGGCATGGATCAGGGGTTAGGGCGCCACGCGCACCAGCGCCGAGTTGATGCGGAACTGGCCGGTCATGCCCTTGGCGGTGGAGGCCGTGCGCGAACGGTCGCGGACATTGGCGACCTTGGCGTGCAGATAGACCACCTCGCCATCGGGATCGGTGATCTTCACCGACACGTCGTCATTGCTGTTCGATTTGGCCTTCAGGATCTCCTGCCCCGCATCCGTGTTGCCGGTCACGAGGAAGGTAAAATCGCAGGTGCCGCCATCGAGCGCGCCGTTGACGTGGAGCGTGCGGCCCTTGAGCGTGGTCTCGGTGGTGTCTTCCGAGGTGTCGCCGATCTCCCCGAACTCGAGGATCTCGCCCACCTCGGCAAAGCCGGTCATCGCGCCGAAGCCCGCCGCATCCAGCGTGGCCGGTTTGCCTTCGGCCACTTCCACGGTGGCGCCGATATAGGTGCGTTGGGTCATCGCTTAGCCTTTCTTCTCGGGGGTGGTGGCGGCGGGTTTGGCCTCCGCCGCAAGGGTGATCGCGCCGGAGCGGATTCGCCCGCCCAGCACATTGCGGTTGTCGATCAGATCGAGCACCGATTGCGCGATCTCGGTCTCTTTGCCCGCAGGCAGGATGTGACCGCTGGGCAGGGTCAGATCACTGGCCCCGCTATTCTTGACCTTCGGCATCGCGAAGCTCCTTTGCTATGAAGAAAGATCCCCGCGCCTTAGCCGCGCAGGGGTTTGAGATAGTTGAGGGTGAAGCTGACCACGGCGGTGCCGATCACCGCCTCGCCCTCGCCATTGAGCGTGATGGTGACCTCTTCGGGGGTCAGCGTCAGCCGCTCGGCCCCGAAGGCCCCCATCACCGCCGCCTCGATCGCCGCCGCATCGCGGTCGAGCTGATCCTCGATCTCGGCACCGCCGAGGCGTTTGATCACCACCTGCAACAGCACCTCGCGCTCGAAGGCATTGAGCGTGCCCGGACGCCCCCGCTCGCGCGGGGTGGCGACCCCCATCACCGGCAGGTCACTGGCCGAGAAGTTCCCCGCCCAGGCCGAGACCAGCGTGACCCCCGCAAGATCGGGGGCGCTGGCAAGAGCGGCCTTGGCCCGCGCGCGATAGAGGGCGCGGCTCATGGCTGCACCTTGCGCAGCTCGCAGATGACAAAGGCATCCCCTGCGGGCGAGCCCGAGGGGCGGATCAGCTCGACGGTGTAAAGCGTCCCCGTCTGCGGATCGATCCGGTCGCCCCTGGCCAGCTCCGGCACCAGATCGCGGCCCACCCGCCAGCTGGGGGCGATGATGACGATCGGGTGGCCGTCCTGATCCTCCGCCTCGATCGGTTCGGTGCGGAAGATCGAGCGGATCTCGCGCGGGGCCCCGCCTTTGGGCGTGTAGAGCACCGGCCCGCCCAGCACATCGGCCAGCACCCCCGCCATGCCCGCGAAGACCCCCGTCACCGGATCACGCCGTCCAGCAGCACCACCCCGACGGCGGACGGATCGACCGTCGCCTCGAGCGCGACCCCCACCAGCGTATTGCCCGAGGCGGTGGTGGTCAGCACATCGCCCTCTGCCGCCAGATAGACCTTGGCCCCTGCCGTCCAGGCCTGCGCCTCCGTCTTGGGCAGCTCGAACACGCCACGGCGGACCAGCGTCACCGGATCGCCCAGAGCGGCATCGTGCTGCGCCACCCCCGTCACCGCGCCGATCTTCACCAGCTGGCCTGCGGTCACCGCAGCCTCTGCCGTCAGGGTGATATGCTCGCCCGGTGCTACATAGTTCTTCATCACAAGCTCCTGTCGCTTAACGTCAAAACGGCGACGGGCACCCGTCATGGATGCCCGTTCGCCCGATCATGGAAACCGGTCTATGCGACCCGCTTATTGGCCCGCATTCTTGTAGACGCCGCGATATTCCACCGCCGCCGCCCCGAAGATGTGGCGGGCATTCATCGTCACCACATCGGGGTTCATGCCATCAAGCGTCTCGACGGTGGGGGCCTCGTAACCTTCGAGATAGGCGTGCTGGATCGGGGGCATATCGCTGGAGACAAGATACCAGGCCGTATCCGAGCCGCCCGCCGCCGCGCCGAGATTGCCCACGGTCGAGGGGGTAAGCGAGTTCGAGAACGGGTTGGCATCGGCATTCTTGGCCGGCGTGATGGCAGCGGCGAACTGCATGGCGGGCAGCTCCAGCGCCGGCGGCACGATCAGCCGGTCGGGCTCGATCGACAGGAAGTCATCGCTGTCTTTCGAGCCGAAGGCCCGCTGTTCCCACATCGCCTTGCGCGCGGCGGCCACCGAGGTGACCGAGATCGCCGCCGCCTGCGCCGCGAGATTGCCGTGATCGGCATGGAACAGCGTCTTGCCGTCGGATTTGAGCTTGGCATTGGTGCGGAACAGCGTCCAGACCATCGACGCCTCCATCAGCCGCGCGGCGGTGGCGAACTCGGTCGGGATGCGCTGGAAGGCCCCCATATCGTCATTGATCACCGCCTCGAAGGTCAGGTTGATGGTGCGGCCCCGACGTTCGACCTTCAGGCCTTCGGCCTCATCGACCAGACGGGCCTGTTTATACTCGCCATTCTCGCCCACGGGCTTGAGCTGGAAATCCCCGCCGAAGCGCACCGCATGCAGCTCGCGGAAATCGGCCGCCGAGATCGGCGCGCCGGTCACCAGCTGCCAGCTGGCCGCGCGGCGGATATAGGCCTCGATCAGGGTGCGCTTCATCACCTCGGTGGTGATATAGGCGAAATCGCTGACGCCCAATGCGCCGCCCGTCATGGTGGTGGCCATCATGCCGCGCTTGACCTGGGCGGCCTCGTCATAGCCGCGCGAGCTACCCGCGAGATCCATCGCCATGCGCTTGAGGCGCAGCCCGCGATAGTCCGCTGCCGGACCGTCGGTCTTCTTCATCAGCGCGCCGATCATCCCTTCCATGCGGGTGTCGGTCTCGTCGCGGGTGATCTGCGCCGGCGCATGGCTGCGGGTGGGGGCCTCTGCCGCCGCCATCTGCGCCATCAGCCGCAGACCGGCCTCTGCCACCTGCGTGCCGTCATCGACGAGCGCGTCGATATCGGCCTGCATCAACCGGCCCGAGGTCAGAAACGGCGCCGCCATCTCGCGGATGCCCTTCACGCGGGCGCGCTCGGCGGCGACCGGATCGGGGGCCGGTTGCGGCGCGGGGGCCGGTTGCGGCGCGGGCGGGACCGGCGCGGGCGTCGGGGAGGTGGTTTGTTCGGTGGGGGTGGTCATGGTTGCATCCTTTGCAATGGACAATCGGGGAAGACGGGACAGCAGGCGCTCATAGGTGGCGCCCGCACTCATGAAGGCCGCACGGGCCGCCTCCATCGTGGTAAATCGGGTCAGGCGCGCGGTGGGGCTCTCCTCGCCCGCAACCGCATCGGCAAAGCCCTGCGCCACGGCCTCTTCGGGGCCGTACCAGGTCTCTGCCTTCATGATCTCGCGCATCTCTTCGGGGGTCTTGCCGGAGGCGCTGGCATAGACGGCGGCATAGGTATTGGCCGAGGCCCCGATCACATCGGCCTCGCGGCGCATATCGGCCTCGGTGCCGAAGACGCATCCCGACGGGTCATGGATCATCAGCTGCGAGCCTGCCGACATCAGGCGCGTGCGTCCGGCCATCAGCAGCAGCGAGGCGGCAGAGGCGGCCAGCCCCTCGACCACGATGGTCACGCCCCCCGGATGGGCGGCAAGGATCGCGCGGATCTGCTCGCCCGCCCAGACATGGCCGCCACCCGAATTGACGCGCGCCGTCACCGGCCCCTCGCCCAGGATCTGCAGCGCCTCGCGGACCATACGCGGGGCGAAGAACACATCTTCCTCCCACATATACCCCACATAATCGTCCAGCAGCACCGTCCCGCTCAGGATCAGCTCGCCGCCCACAATCAGGTCAGTCGCCTTCATCATCACTCTCCTCTGTCTTTGCGGGCGGCTCGGCCCCTTTGGGCTGGACCGGCGCGAGGCCCGCCGCCCTGTCTTCGGCCTGATCCTGCGCCCGTTCGGCGCGGATCGTATCGGGATCGCGGCCCAGCTCGCGCTGGGTACGCTGGCGCGAGTTCAGCCCCGCCTCGACCTCGTCGATCATGGCGGGGATCTCTTTGGTGGGGTCGACAAGGATCCGGCGCGGCGGGGTCCAGTCCAACGTGAAGGCAAGGCCCGTCTGGCCCGCCATCGCCAGCCCCTCGCGGAACCAGCGTTCCATGCCGCGACAGAACTGGCCGATCATCAGGTTGCGCTGCCACATGCGCACCAGCCGATCCATCTCCATCCGGCCCATCCGCCCCGAGGAGGAGTTCACCCCCTTGAGGTCACCGGCCAGCGACTCGTAGCTGATCCCCAGCCCCATCGCGACCATGCCAAGGCCACGGCGCATGAACTCGTCATAGCCATCGACCTTCGGCGGATCGGTGAAGTTGGGCTTGGCCCCCGCGGGGAGGTTGACCACCGCGCCCGGGGCCAGCTCTTCCAGCCCCGCCCCCGCATTGGCGGGCCGCGTGGCCGCATCCTCCCATTCGATCACCACGGCCATCAGTGCCGCCATGCGCTGTTTGAGGATCTGCGCCTCCTGATAATCGCCCAGCTCGCCCAGCGTCATCATGACAGGTGCCAGCCACGGCACCCCGCGCAACTGGCCCGCCCGATCGAAGCGCCGGATATGCAGGACATCGGACCAATGCACCCGCGTCGAGGACAGCGCCTTGCGGTTCTGCACGGCACCGGGATGCTCGTTATAGAGGTGATAGGCCTCGATCGCGCCGGTGGGGCCGTATTCGATGCCCTCCACCACAAGGTTCTGCCCGTGCGATTGCACCGTCTGGTCGAGGTAATCGGCCTCGATCAGCTCGACCTGATAGGGCAGACGCAGATGCGGATCATGGCGCGGGTTGCGCATCCGCCTGCGCACCAGCACCTCGCCATCGCCAAAGACCGTCCCCATCACGATGCCCTGCATCTCGTAGAGGTCATATTCGCCGAGACTGTCGATATCGGGGGTCAGCAGATGCTGCAGGGCCTCGGCCACAAGGCCGCGCTCGCGGTCGCTTTGCGCACGGATCGAGGGGGTGATCCCCTCGCCCACCACATTGGCCACCACCACATCGCGCCCGCGCGCCGCATAGGGGCGGTTGCGGATCATATCGCGCGAGAGATTGCGCAGCCGCGCGCGATGGCCGAAGGCCGCCGCATCCGCCGCAGCCCCCGGCGCTTTCCAGCCATAGGTGCGCCGCCCGCGCGAGGCGGCGTCATAGTTCATCAGCTGCGCCGCCCCCGCACGGGCGCGCATGCGTTTGAGACCCGCTTCAGGACTGAAGAAGGTCACCACACGATCAATGGGGTTCATGGGTCAGAGGCCTCGCAAGGTCTTGGGGTAGCTCACGCTGAAGGCGCCGGGCCGCGCGCCGCGCAGCGCGTCCTTCATCAGCACCAATGTGGCGCGCATCTCGTCGAGCGAGCGGTATTCCACCCGCTCGCCATTGATCTGCACCACCCGCGCGCCGGTGGCGATCGCACGTTCCATGCGGGTGATGTCTGCCTCGGTCCAGGCCATGCTCTAGCGTCCTCGAAGATAGCGGATCCCCATCCGCGCAGGCGGCGGGGGCGCGGATGATGGGGAGGGCACGGGGGCCTCCCCCGCACCGGTGGCCGCGCCTGCGCCGGAAGCCGGATCCGCCGGTGGCGTCCGATCCGGCCCATAGGCCTGCGCGAAGGGATTGACGGCCCCCAGAAGCGCCCAGTCGGGCGGGGCGTCCCAGTTGATCCGGCTGATCCCCTTATGCTCGGCAACCGCCAGCGCCTGCACCGACAGATCGAGCGTCTCGTTACGTTTGACGCCGGTCTTCAGCTCGTAGCCTTTGGGGCCCTTGCGTTCGGCCAGCAGCTCGGCGCGGTGTTCCTCGTCCAGCCAGTCGGGCGTGTGCTGGGCCCCGGGGCCGCGTTCGAACCGCCCCAGCGCTGCCAGAACCGAATCCTTCAGCCGGTCGGTGGCCATGTTCAACAGCTTGATCGCCCGCGCCTTCTTGCCGTTCGAGCCGCGTTCGGGCGAGGCATACCAGACCCTGTCGCTATGCTTGAGACCGCCCCGCCCGATCGAGAGGAACCACAGATCCCCCTCGCCCGCACGCCGGCGCGCGCGCCAGAACCGTTCGGCATGATCGGACCATCCGGCAGGCCCGTTGAAATCAACCACCAGCGCGCAGGGCGCGAGCGCCCAGGGCTGGCCCGCCACGGGATAGGTTCGCGCCGCCAGCCCGACCAGCACCCCCGCATCCTCGGCATAGCGACCGGGATCGAGCGCGCGGAACTGGCCATCCTCGTTTTTGGCCTTCGGGGCGTCCTCGGGCGGTTGCGCCAGCGCGAAGCGGTCGATGATCACCCGCTCGCCCTGCGCGCCCCAGGCCATGACCAGCGCCTCGAAACGGTTGCCCTGCACATCGACCGAGGTGGTGATGAAGCGCGTCCAGCCGGGGGCTGTGCGCTGATCGAGGCGCACGGCATGATCGGCCAGCATGGCCGTGGTCAGCTCGCCCTCGACCTGCCCCCCATGCGGCACATAGGATTCGCCGCGTTCGGTAAAGTAGACACGGCTGAGCTCGGTATAATCGCCGAACTGCTCGGCCTGTCGCAGCGCCAGCTCGTAAGAGGTCACGATGCCTTCCCAGCTGGCAAAGGCCGCCGCCGCCCCGTTGAGCGAATAGCTCGCCACATCGGTGGCCCGCAGATCGGGATCGTCGATGGTGACCAGCGCCCGTTTGCCATCCTCCCCGACCGTGCTGCCCTCATGCAGCCAGCCGCCCCGCCCCCTGAGGATCTGGCGGTTCATCTCGTTCTTGTGGCGATGGCTGTAAAGCGCGCCGCAATGCGGGCAGCCCATCTCGGCGCGCGCGCCCGCCACGGCAGGCTCGAGTGTCGCGTCATAACGCAGGAGCTTGAAATGCGGCTCGAACAGCTGGCCACAGTCGCGGCATTGCCAGTAGAACCGCCCGCGCGTGCCCTCGTTATAGATCCGCACGATCCCGCCCGAGACGGGCGGCAGCTCATGCGGGTTCTGCGGCCCCGCCTTCCAGGTCTCGTCGGTGACCGGAAAGGCAGGCGTGCTTTCCAGAAGGACACAGCCGCGCGACATGAAGGTGCGGATCCGCTGCCGCGCCATCCCGTAGGGGCTGCCTTCGGGCGCGTCCTTCGGCCCCAGAACCTGCGGCATGTGGTCGTAATCGGTCAGCAGCACCAGCCGCTGCGAGCGCGAGGACAGCTGGCGTGCCACCGGATAGCCGATGGTCAGCCGCATCCCCTTGAAACGCTTGCGCGAGAAGGTGCTGTCATCACGCGCGCGGCCCAGCCGGTCCCGCACCGAACGCGAATTCTCGATCATCGGATCGAGCTTCTCCTCGACCCATGCATCCGCATCGGGCTTCGACATATGGATGATCTGCACCGGCGCGGGCGCGCACATCACCGAATGCACCGCCACCGTGATCAGCATCGTGGTCTTGGCCGATTGCGACGGGCCCACGAAACAGACCGATTTGAACTTGCGCGACTGGGTGATATCGGCGGGCTCGACCATATAGGGCGCCACCGCGCGGTCGAAGCGCGACCAGTCCGTGCCGATCGGCACATGCATATAGGCTTCGGCGGCATCGGTGACCGAGATCCGCGAGGGCGGGTCCAGCAGCGGCAGCGCATCGGCCAGGAGCTCGCGCGGCTGGATCCATGCCGGAAGCGGCGGGATGCTCAGCACCGAGGCCCCGCGATCCATCATCTCGACCATGTTCTAAAGCCCCATATCCTGCTGTTCGTAATCGGCAAGCTGCGTCACCTGCGCCGTGCCCATGATCGACAGCTCGATCATATTGCGCATCTTCATCACCACCTGATCACAGCGCGCCTCGACCTTGGCGACCTCTTCGACCCCCAGCCCCAGATCGCGCTCGAGGTGGTCGGGCATGGTGCCCAAGGCCGTGGCCACCACCCCGATCAGGTCTTCCAGCAGCTCCGAGACCTTGGCCGCCCGCACCAGCTCGCCGCGCTGCTCGGCCACGCGGTTGCGGTGATATTCGGCCTCCGACCATTCGCGCAGCTGTTTGGCGGTCAGCCCGCCCTCCTCTTCCTCCTGCTCTTCGTCGAGGTTGCGGAAGGCGAGCGACGCCTGCATGGCCAGCGCATCGCCGCGCGCCTTGCTCTCGCGCGACTGCTGTTCGCGGGCACGCCGCCAGGCATAGCAATGCGACAACTGGAACTCGTAGCTGACGCCGTTCTGGCCTGCCGTTTCCACCGGCATGCCCTGCCCCACCCATTTGGTCACCGTGTTCTCGGAGACATTGAAGGCCACCGCCAGTTGCGCGCGGTTCATCACGCCATCCGTCAGCCCCTCGGGCAGCGGAAAGCGCGCGACATCGAGCACGCTCCCGTCGGATAGCGTGACAAGGGTATCCATAAACTCTCTCCTGATTAGAGCGCGATCAACGAGGCACCCGCCCCGAAGGTCGCCAGCCGTCGGGTGGCCAGATCGCGCAACACCTGCTCAAGCGGCGTGGCGCTCATGGCCCATCCCATTGAAAAGAATAACAACAACAACCCCAACCTCCCCTGTCGGAAGATCCCGAACAGGCGAAAGTCACGGGGTGCGAATTACCCGCATGCGGGCAGGCCCCCGGAAGGACCCGTGGCCGATCCGGCGCGGATGGCGGGGCTCAGCCGAACCGCTTGGCGATCATCTTGGCCAGCGTCCGGCCCAGATGCGCGGGCAGCCGCGTCTCGTAGATCCGTTCGGCCTCGGCAAAGAAGCCGAGGCGCTTCTGATAGACCGGCACCTTGTCCGACAGGATCGCCACCCGCTCGGCAATGCCCGACGGCCCGCGCTTGTAGATGTCCTGCGTCAGCCCCGCCTTGGGCACGAAGTAGCGCGCCCGCTTGGGGCGGCGCTTGCGCGAGGCCGTGGTCTCGTTGGCGCTCCGGTCCCGCTGGGCATTCAGCGCCGAGAGCACCTGATTGCGCTCGCCCGTCGACCAGTTGCCATAGGCATCGAGCCGCGCGCCCTCGGCGGGGATCACCGACTGGATGATGCCCTCGAAGGCGAGGTTCTGCGCCAGCAGCTTCTCGAAGCCCGTCTGGCCGCGCGGCCCGCCCTCTTCCTGCACCTTCAGGTAATGGCGTCGGCCAATCGTGGCCCGCTCTTCCACCGCCGCTTCCAGATCCGAGGCCCGCGCCTTCTTCACCCGAAAGGCGTTCTGAGTGAACCGCGTGGGCCGGTCGAAGACCACCGTCATCCGGTCCGCCACCTGCGCCCGCGCCTCTTCCACCGTATCATTGAGCGCCCAAGTCGAGGCGATCACCACATCACGCTTGGCCAGCGTGTCGAGCGCCGAGGTGAAGCCGGAGATGTCGAGGATAGGGCTAGGCATCTTGATACTCCCACATTCAAAGGTGATGCTTACCCTCCTATGACATCATCAACGAGTTGGAGGCCGAATACTTGCACGACGAGGATAGGTGCGGAACTTTTCAAGAGCGGGCCCATTGAGAACCAGCCCCCATTGAAAAGGAGCCTGCTTTGCCCCTCGCCCTGCATATCGTCGCCCTCATCTCTCTCGCCCTTGCCGTGGTCTGCGCCATCTGGATCGCTCAGGACGAACGAAAGAGGCCGCAGCATATGTGGATCATGAACCTCGTCTGGCCGCTTTGTGCCCTCTTCGGCAGCGTCCTTGTTCTGGGCTTCTACGTGTCCGTGGGCCGTGCGCCTCTCAGACAGGATCAGCATCATCACGGCCATGGCCACCACCACGGGCATAGTCACAACATGTCAGGTCCGACCGCCAAATCCGTTGCCAAGGGCGCGCTGCATTGTGGCAGCGGCTGCACGCTGGGCGACATCATCGCCGAATGGCTGGCCTTCTTCTTTCCGGCGGTGGCCGTGGCCTTCGGCTGGCAATGGTTCTTCGCCGAGAAGATCTTCGCCGTTTGGGTTCTCGATTTCATCCTCGCCTTCGGCTTCGGTGTCGCCTTCCAGTATTTCGCCATCAAACCGATGCGCGACATCTCGAAAGGCGAAGCCCTGAAGGAGGCCGTCAAAGCCGATGCCGCCTCGCTCACATCCTGGCAGATCGGCATGTATGGCTTCATGGCCATCGCCCATTTCTGGCTGTTCCCGCAGGTACTGGGCGTCGAGCTTCGAGCCAATACAGTCGAATTCTGGCTGATGATGCAAATCGCAATGCTCTGCGGCTTCGTGACCGCCTTTCCGGTCAACTGGTGGCTTATCAAGATTGGCGTGAAGGAAGCGATGTAAGTGCGCATGAAAAAGCCCGGCAACGGTTTTATCCGTTCCGGGCGCAGCTCTTGCGATAATGCCAATCTGGAGCGTTTAGTTTTCCGCGTCAATCCTTTTTCTTCTGGCAGGTCTCCACGAGCGCTTGGAGGCCCCGCTGAAGGCGATCCAGATGCCGGGACTGATCGCGCCCTCCTCCACACATACTGCCCAGAGACCCGTCCCCCAGCACCACATGCGCCACCACGGGGCGGGCGAATTGCGGCACTTCGGCCCACATCCGGTGGAACCGCCGCCGCCGATCGACAAAGGCCGCCGCCCGATCCACCTTCCCCGACTGATCGACAATCCCGAGCGCCGCGAGCGGGTCGCGCTGCCTCTCGCCTTCCGCCGCGAAGGCCAGAGCCCGTGCCACATGGGCCTGCGCCGCAGTCAGCTGATCCTTGCGCTCATACCGGTCCACCCATGTTTCGCGCCGCGCACGGATCGCCCCATCTGGATTTTCGGATTTCCCTGTTTCACGATTAACAACCATCACCTTCTCGAAGGTCTTGCCGCGCAGTTGCGCATCCGTCGTCTGCCCCAGATCCCATGGGGAGCGCGCCATCGTCACCTTCAGCTTCCGCATTGCCTTGCTCATGCCCCGTCTCCTGCCCTTGCCAGTTGTGCGATTGTCTCGCATTTGCCCATTGCCGCCCGCCGCCGCTGGCGGAAGGCCAGATCCGCATCGGGGACATTGCGCCCCGCTGCGATATTCTCTTCGATCACCGTCAAGCGGCGTTGGTTGTCGCGGGCCTGTTCGCGCAGCTGATTGGCCACGAAAGCATTCGGCCAGCGCCGGTTCTGCTTGAGCCAGAAGCGCAACTCGGGGGCCCAGCCATCGCGCAACGCCTCCTGCCCGATCCCGTTAGCGAAAACCGCGCGAAGAAGCGGGCTGCCGCTATCCTCGGGCGGCTCGATCTCGCAGGCCTTGTCGAGGATCTGCGTACCGGTCCAAAGCCGGTCTTTCTGCGGCCCGCCGGGGTGTGCGGCAATCTCGTCGGCCAGTGCGCCCAGATTGAGCGCCGACATATAGGCCAGCTTGCCACAGACATCCGCGATCATGTCGTCAAATGCCGCCTTGGTCACGGTCGAAGGGCGCCCGAGCCCCAGCCGCAAGAGCGGCTCAAACAGCACCGCCCGCACACGTTTCTCACCGGCTGCCTGTTCTACACTGTCCATGTCGCCGCTCCTTTCTCTCAGCAAATCCCGACTTATCCACAGGCGGACACTCCCTTTTTGCGCCGGATCGGAAAGTTTCTTTTCTTGTCATTTCTTCTCTTTTCCTTTCAGCGGCGCGGTTTTTGGAAAAAATAAAAAGCTCCAAAATCTTCCTGAAAAATTCCCATTTCTTCCGGTGGAAGTTTCAAGGAAGAATTGCGGAAGTTTTCGAACAGCTCAGACACGGCTCGACAGATCCTCAATCGCCTCGCGGATCCGCTTCACGGTGGCACTGCCACCGGGATAGGCCGCCTCGATCCAGTCGCTGATCGCATTGAGCCTTTCCTCGCTTTCGGCCAGACGCGCCCCGCCCGGAATGCTCTTGGCCAGATGACCGGCAATCGTGCCCAACCGTTTGCGCATCCGGTCATCCGCGTGCTTGGCATCATTGCGCCGCTTCGATCCCAGCGCCTCCAACGCAATCGCGGTCACCACCGGATGCGCAAGGCGCGTCTGGCCGTTATCGCACTGGACCCGCGCCCAGCCATGCAATGGCGAGACCACGCGGTTGTTGAGCTCGCGCCAACGCGGCACGGCCATGCGCAGCAGGAAGGCGAGGCTTTCGTCATCACAAGGCAAGGTGCCGATCGGCGTTTCGTCCTGCGCGGCCCAGAAGAGCTCCATGCCGAAGAAGCCGACCTCCGGATCGGCATAGGCCCCGCGCCGGAATTCGCTGCCACGCCAGCGCTTGAGATTCCACGTGACGAAATAATGGCTATCAAGCCGGTCGTTGGACGAGATCGGATAGTCCGGCAGGCCGCCCGCCTCGACCACCGTGAAACTGCGCTCAACCCCCATGACGGACCTCCTGTGCCTCGACCATGACCGGCACCCCATGCGAGGACGCCCATTGCACATCCGCCCAGATCTGCGGACAGGCCCGCCAGCCACGGCTGGCCGGAACCCACAAAGCGCCCGCCGCATTGCGGATCGGCGCGACCCAGCGGGCCCAGTGTTTCGGCTCGCGCAGGCTCAGATGCATATCGGCTTCCAGCATGGCCGCGCCCAGCACCACCGGCGAAACCGCCGCCACGCGGAAGCGCGCAAGCTCGGCAGCCGCCCGCGCCGCATCCAGCGCCACGGCCTCCGGCACCTGCCAGCAATCGATCCGCACCGGCGTGGTGACATAGACCATCCGCCCGCCCGAGCGCTGCGCCATCTCGACCGGCCCCACCCCGAAGACAATCGGGGCGGACCAGTCCTGCGGCTTGGCGGCGCGGGCGAGATCGGCCCAAAGATCAAAGGGGGCGCTCATGCTTTCGCCGCCTTCGGCCCCACAGCGGCCTTCACCGCATCCACCCGTGCCGAGATCTTTGCATAGACCGTATCGAGCTTCTGACCATCGTCCTGAAGCTTTTTGAGGTCATTAAACAAAGCAGCCTCGCGCGCCGAAAGCGCATGCAGGTCTTTCCGCAAAGACTTCAGCTGTTTCTCGACCGCCGAAACGCGTGCAAAGAAGCTATCCTCGTTGCCCTTCCAGTCTTGGATCTCTTTCGTCAGATCGACCAACTCCTGGTTGCCGCCATCAGGGCCGAATAGATCCTCACGAATCTCCGACACCCACCCCGGCAAGATCCCGTTACGGATTTCTTCTGCCACGCGCTTGTCGGTATACCCGCCATCATACCGCCCAGCCTTGACGTCATACGCCGCGTGCAGCGCATCAATGATGTCGCGCTTCTGTTCACGCGAAGGCTGACGCATCTCTGCCTGTGCCATCTGATCTTCCTTGCTTGTATTAGCTGATGCGGCCCGCTGCCGCGCCGCGCAGGTCGGGCAAAGGTGCTTGCCTTTGCGGACCTGCCATCCTTGCCCCTGCATCTTTCTCAAGACCTGACCCGCGACCGGCCGGTCGCGGGTGTAGTCGCACGGAACGACCTCCGTTCTGCCGCACTGATCGCAGGTGACTGCCGCCTTGGGGGCGCCTCGCCCCTGCATCGACTTGATCGGCATTACTCATCCCCCACGAATTCGAGGATATTGCGTGCAATCAACCGCGCCTGTGGCACGCTCAGGAAGGCGAAGGCTTCTGCCCTTTCGTCTCCTTCGATCACCCGCACCATCAACCCGCGCTGAGACAGCGACACTTCAACCTCTGCACCATTGGTATGATTGAAGACTTTGGCAGAAACCGTGGCCTGCACCTCCTGCGGGCGGCGCGGCGGGGCGACTGTTCTCTCGACCATCACACATCCCCCTCGCGGGCCGAACGCCCGAAGGCCATAGCGGCGGTGATCGCGGTCACCGCCTCGGGGCCTTCCTTGTCGAGCTTGGTGAAATCGCCGGTGCGCACCGCATCGAGAAGAGCGGGGCCGATATCGCCCACCTCTTTCATCGTCCGCACCGCAAGCTCGTCAAACTGCGCCTTGACCGGATCGCCGGGCACCCGTGCCATCAGCATCGTGCGGATCGGGAACCGCCCCGCGATCTCTTCCAGCTGGAAGGCGAGATTCCAGTCGAACCGGCCCTCGCCGCTGATGATCTTGCTCAGCGTCCCTTCCGACATCTGCCGCCCCGTAGTCTCGCGGATCGCGGCCACCACGGCAGGGCCTTTTCCGGCATGCTGCACAAGGCTGGCAAACATCGCCCGCAGCGCGGCGCTTTCGTAGCTTTCAATCATTGGTTTACCTCGGAAAGCGGTTTTCCTTGCCCGTGAGGCAGCAGGAAGCCGATAAAAGTCGCATGACAGCCCAGTTCGAAACATCCTCCCAAACCAATCACTCCTTTTGCTCAGCCTGCAAAAGCGACGCGGGAAAAAAGTGTTCAGGCCGTAAAGGGATGCCGCGAGAAATCGCCTCACGCAGCAGCAGCTGTTGCAGCTCCGCAGGAATAATTCCGTCACTCCCCCCACGTGCTTTGGGATACCCCCATCGGCGTACCCGCACCTCGCTACGCGAAACCATCTCGGCGACCACCGAGATGCCACCGCATATTTTGATTACTGTGTGAGCAGGTTCCATCATGGCAGGCAACTTGCGAATTTCGCATGATTTCGTCAACAGAAAAGTTGCGATTTCGTCGATATTCATTCCTGAAACGATTTGCGACAATCGCAGGATGGAAGTCATCGACGCAAAATGGATCAAACGACACCTGAAGGGCGAGCGCGGCGAACAATCGCGCTTGGCGGATGCTATTGGCGTATCGCCTGACATCGTTTCAAAGATAATATCTGGAAAACGGCGCGTTAAATCGGAAGAAGCGCCAAAGATCGTTGCCTTCTTTAATGCCGATCAACGATTGACGTCGAGCAACCATCATCTGCTCGAGATCTATGATTCCTTATCTGACGAAAAGAAGAGGCAGGCAGAAGAGTTCCTTCGGTTTCTTGCAGATAAATAAGAAATAAATGCAGCTCTTTCCGCTGCATTTCAGATAACCTATCCATAAGGTGTAATAGCTCGTAGCGCAGCATAGGGCCTCCTGTCCGCGTAAGCTTAACAAGTCGCCCCCCTCAAATAAAGACGCTATATCTGAAAAAGTCAGAATTAGCGTCCTAATCTGGCGATCTACAAAACAAAATCATAAGTGGCACGTCTGAGTTCTCTTTAAAAACAAGGGGTTTCCTTTTCCTCATCTAAGACTTTGCGTTTTTCGCAAAAAATAAGCTTGACTAAAAAGTTGCGAATGTAGCAACATTAGCGCAGTTCAAGGAAACGGAGCCGCGCAATGCAGACGATGTCACGAACCACCAACTCACGGATGCCCCTCTGGGCCGCCGTCGGCATTGGCGCGGCTCTCCTTGCCCTGATGATCCACCTCGACCCCGTCGCGCAGATTTCCCACGCACATTGGCAGGTCGAGCACCCCGCTTTCTGAGATCGGTTGCCTGATGACTGCTCGCAACCCAACTGCCGGGCGGTGCGCTGCTCGCCGCCGCCCGGCCTTTTCCAACCCCGAAGGATATTCCCATGACGGAACGCCCCCTGCGCGGCCTCGACCAGATCCTGTCGCTGGTCGATGACGGCATGTATCTGCAGCGCCTTGTCGAAGAAATGGAGGGCAACAATGTCGAGATGCGCCAGCACGCGCTGGATTTCGGCAATGGGGCCAAGTCCAAGATCGCGATCACGCTGGAAATGAAGATCGACCGTTTCGGCCAGCTCGATCACAAGATCACCGGCCCCAAGCCGCCCAAAGGCAAGGGCGTGGGCTGGCTGACCGGCGAAGGCGGCATTTCCGCCCACAACCCCGCACAGTCCCGCATGGAAATCCGCGATGCAGGCAATGGCCAGCGCGCCTTTGCCACATCCAGCTTCACCGACCGTTCCCAACCCAAAGAGGCCTAAGCCATGACCGAAGAGAATATCGCGCAGACGATCCTCGACAAGCTTCCCGAACTTCTGCAGATCGACCGCATCGCGCCCCCTGGTGATTATGGGATTTCCCCCGATCTGAGCGAGCCGTTCTTGCTATCGGTGCCCGAGAGCCGCCGGGTTCAGAACCTGCGGGCGGATATCATTGCCGCCGCCGAGACCTTCGCCCCGATCCAGCGCCGCGGCACCAGCCGCATTCTGGATCTGGCCAGCTTTCAGGCATGGGTGAACCGCCATAAGGACGAGGACAGCGTGATTTTCGGCGAGATCTCGGAGACACCCAGCATGACCGCCGTGATCGATTACAACCGCGCAGGCCCTGCCGAAGTCAATCTCGACCGCGATCCGCGCGCCCGTCATGGCCGCCACCGCGCGCATTACGAATTCCCGCTGTCGCAGGAATGGAAGGACTGGACCAGCATCGACGGCGAAGACCTGTCCGGCCCCGATATGGGCGAATTTATCGAGGCCCATGCCAAAGACGTGCTGAACCCCACCGCCGCCCTGCTGGGCAACGGGGCACCGCAGGACGATTGGGAGCGCGATTTCATCGCCGTGGCGGGCATGCTGAACGGGCGCTTTGCCACCTATCAGCGGCTGAACATGCTGTCGCGCGAGTTCACTGTGAACGAGGTGTCGAACCTCTCGACCTCGTTCAACCGCGATACGGGCGAACAGGTAATCCAGTTCCAGAACGAACACCGCGACCCCGAGGGCAATCCGGTCAGCGTGCCGAACCTCTTTATCATCGCCATCCCCGTTTTCGATGGCGGGCCGCATTACCGCATCCCCGTGCGCTTCCGCTACCGCAAGAAAGGCGCAGGCGTGGCGTTCATCATCTCGATGCATGACCCGAAAGTGGCGCTGCGCAACGCGGTCGAGGAAGCCTTCACCATGACCACGGCAGCCACCGATCTGCCCCTCTACATCGGCAAGCCGGAAGCCCCGACTGCCGCCTAAGCATCCGGCCCCATCCTCCCTGTTTCGGGGGCCAGATATGGGGCGGCGCAAATTCACCCCGCGCCGCCCCGAGATCCAGACCCAGACCCTCCCCGACCTTCGGCCAGAGCCAGACAGGCCCTGCCCCAAGTTCAGGAATTCGGCGCATCCCACGCGCGCCGGACAGGCGGAAGCGGCGCATCACCAGTGATCTGTTTTCGGGAAATGCCGCTTCCGCCGATTTTCATGAAAGGACAGCCCATGCCTTCTACCTCTTCGGCGCGCGCGATCGAGAAGCGCGCGGTCATCATCCCCGACGGTCTCGGGAAAACAGATTTCTGCGCCCGCTCGGTCAGTTTGTCGCGCGCCCCTTGGGAGAGCAAATCCAGCCTGCTGGCCGACCGCCCCGAAACCGCGCCGCGCCAGCCGGTCATCCTCACCCAGCAGCCGCGCCGCAGCGTGAAGGGTGCGGCCCTCGGGGCGGTCATGATCCAGCTGATCGCAGAAGAGCTGCGCCGCCCGCGCGACGCGCACGACCCCACCGAAATTATCATCTGAAAGGACACCAAAATGAGCAAAGACGAAGCAGCTATCGAGGACGAAATCAAAGCAAAAGGCCTGACCGCCAAACGCATCACGCCAGATGACGTGGATGCCGAGATCATGGGCGAGGAATACCACGTGTTCCTCGGATCCTGCCTGACGGTCTGCTGCCTGATGCTAAAGAACGGCTTCACGGTCACCGGTGAAAGCGCCTGCGCCAGCCCCGAGAACTTCAATTCCGAGATCGGTCGCAAGATCGCCCGCAGCAACGCCCGTGAGAAGATCTGGCCGCTACTCGGCTTCCGTCTGCGTGATCAACTCACAGCCTGATCTTCCGGTGCCCGCCCCCGTGCCGGGGCGGCATCCCGAAGAACAGGAATTCGCGCGGCGGTCGCGCGGATGATCTGCGGGGGCAATGCTGTCCGACGCACCCCCGCAGATCCAGTCATTCAGGAGGCCACATGCTGATCGCCATCATCGCAGGCGCGGCGTTCACCGCCTGCCTCGCAATCCTCTTTTATCACGAATGGACTTTCAGATGACCACGATCACCCTGCTATCCCCCGCCGAGAGCCGTGTCCTGCCGCTGATCGCGCTGCCCTACAAAGAGGCCGCGCACCGCCTGAACCTCTCGGAGCCCTGCATCAAGATGCACATCCGCCAGATCGCCCGGAAGCTCGGCGCGCGCGACCGCTATGGCGCGATCGCATTGGCCACCCGCTTCGGCGTGGAGATCGAGATCCGCCGCCCCAAGCGGCCACCCCCCAGCGCGGGCCACCGGCCCCGCTCAAAACAGCAGAGATAAGGAGGCCGATATGCCCGAGAAACTGAACGATACTGAGCGCGATGCCGCCCGCTACAGGTGGCTCAAATCTCGTGACCTGGACACCATTCGCAGCGGGGGCGTCTTCGCCGGTCTAACGCCGGAAAATGTCGTCCTGAACGGCGACGATCTGGACCGGCGCATAGACGCCGAAATGTCCAAAGCCAGCTAACCCCTAGAGGAAACTATGACTGCTCGACCGATCGAAAGCTGGCATGAAGACATGGGCAACAAGACGTGGTGGGCGCTCGGCCCTGCTGGCGAATGGCTGGGTGAGCCTGCATGGATCGGCACCCCAAATGACAGCGACTGGCCAGGGTATCATACCCATTTCACCGACCACCCGCCGATGCCAGAAACACCTGACGCGGCGAGTCGCCGTATCCGCGCAGAGGCATGGGCCGAAGCCCGTGACCTTGGCCTTTTCAGCTACTGAAACCTCAAAAACCCGTTTCCCAGTCCGAGGAGGACCTACCCAATGAAAGAAGCAATCGGAAGCTATGCCGATATCATCGGCACCGTTGCAATGATAGTGATGCTCTGTGCGTTTACAGTTGAAGCGGTGGCAAAGGACAAGGCCCTGATGGCTGCGATCTTTTCGCCTGCGGCGGTGATCTGGATGATTTTGTTCGCCTTTTCTCTGGCCGATCGGCTCGGCCTGATCGACTGATCCAGACACCCCTAGGAGGCACAATGCAACTCACAGAATTGATTTCCCAGCTTGAGGACCTACTCGACCAGAACGGCGACATGCCAGTCCAGCTTGATAGCGGCCAGCCGGTGCGAGAGGTCGATTTCTTCTACCCCCTCACCTCCGACATGAAGTCGTACGCCGTTCCGGCAGAAGCCATCGTCATCAAGTAATCCAAGCCCCCACAGGTCACCGCCGAATGACATGCGCGCCCGACCACATACCCCCAGCGCGGGCCACCGGCCCCGCTCAGAACAGCAAAGATAAAGAGGCCGATATGGACCTTGAAGAATTCACACGTCGGTTCACAGCAGAGGCCAAGCGCCTCGCAGGTTTCGACACCTTTGATGATGGTCAATCTGTTGATGATTACTGCAAGGAAGTTGCAAAGAGCTATCACGCAGACCCGCTCTACCGCGACAATGGCCCTGAGGCCTGTGCAGAAAGTGACGTCTCATATTGGGGCGAGGGATAGATGCTCACCCCCGCCGAAGCCAACGCCAAAGACGAACAGGCCGAGCGCCAGCGCGCCACCGGCCACCACGAGGACAGCGCACCCGCCAATCGGGTCGAGAGAAAGGAAGGGAACGATGGGTGAGCACGACCATAACTTCGGACTGAAGCCGCAAAATGATGATCCGACCTTTTCGGTCATATCGGCCTATGGCTCCGACCTTTGGGTGGCCTCCACACTGGGGCGCAAAATCGCGTGGTTTAGGACCAACCGCGAGAAGCTGGGCCGCGAGGGCTTCCCGAAACGAGACCCGCTGACCGGTCTCACCATCAAGGCCGATGTCATGGCATGGATTGAAAAACGCCGCCGCGTGAGCGACGGCACGGTGGCGCCGGCACAGGCCGAGGCGCAGAACCGTAAGAAGGAAAGAACGAATGCGTTTTAAGGATGCGCTCTGGGACGGGTCAGACCCGCTCTACGCCCCCTGTACTGCCAAATCGAAGGGCCGCGTCTACTGGCGGGCCACAAAGACCGCCCAGACGATGGGCTATGTTGTGGGGCCTGTCGCCCTGCCCGGACAGATCGGCGATAACCGCGACGAGGAACGCGCCAGCCGCGCACGCGAGCTGACGCGCGATATGGTGCGCTGGATGGAGACCGCCGAGAACGAGAAGCGCCTCGAGCCCG